>JBFYMG010000070.1:0-33775 GCA_041305025.1 Thermoplasmatales archaeon | reverse complement strand
TTCTTTCAAACAAAAGGTAATGAATAATTTGGCAAAAGAAATTAAAAAGGCAAACAAAGAAATCATTTTGGTTCACGGTGCGGGGTCCTTTGGTCATATCCTAGCTAAACGATATAACTTGAACGAGGGACATCTGAGAGAAGATCAACTAGAGGGTTTCGCTCTTACACATGCGATGGTTCAAAAGCTAAATTCCCTTGTTCTCAAATCGTTGCATGATAGTAATATTGCTGCTGTTTCTGTTTCTCCACATTCCATATTAAGACTGAATAATCACAAATTGGCGCAGATGGATTACAACATTTTTGAAGAATATCTAGATAAGCATTTTACTCCAGTCACCTTTGGTGACGTAGTTTTGGATAAAAAACTCGTTTTTTCAATATGCTCTGGAGATCTACTTGTCATGGCTCTTGCAGAGCATTTCAAACCTGAAAAAGTAATATTTGTTATAGATGAAGATGGTCTGTATACATCAAATCCAAAGATAAACAAGAATGCAGAATTTATAAGTTCAACATCCGTAAAAGAACTGGAGAGCCTTAAAACAACTGCAGACAAGCATGCCGATGTGACCAAGGGAATGGAAGGCAAGATTGATACAATAAAAAACATTGCAAGAAGAGGTATCGACACCGTTTTGCTAAATGGTAATAAACCCAATAGATTATACAGTGTACTTGTCGGAGAGGATACTAAATGCACTATTGTTTGCGGGGGTAGTAAATGAATCAAACTGAAAGTAGAAAGGATGAGCACGTAAGAATTTCACTTGAAAAAGACGTTTCAGCTCACCATAACTATTGGGATGATGTAAAACTCATACATAATGCCCTGCCAGAGATAAACAAAGATGAAATCGATTTATGTACGAAATTATTTGGGAAGAAACTGAGTGCACCTTTGGTTATTGCTGGAATGACCGGTGGTTTTCAAAATGCCAAAAAAATAAACGAAAATCTAGCAGCTGCTGCAGAAAAATTTCAAGTAGGTATGGGAGTAGGTTCACAGAGATCTGCTTTAGAAAATCCCGATTTAAAAGAGACGTACGGTGTTATAAAAAACTATGATATTCCCTTGAAATTTGCAAATATAGGTGCTTCTCAGATTGTTATATGGGGCCACAAAAAGACATTGGAAAACGCCCAAAAAATGATTGATATGATTGATGCTAACGCTTTTGTTGTATGTCTCAATTTTTTACAAGAAGTTGTTCAGGCTGAAGGAGAGGCAAATGCAAAAGGCTGCTTTGATGCAATAAAGACGCTTGCAGAAGATTTGGGCGTTCCTGTTATTGTTAAAGAATCTGGTGCCGGCATTTCTGGTGATGTTGCCAAGAGACTTTCGGAAACAAAGATTGCTGGTATCGATGTGGGAGGTTCCGGTGGTACATCATTTGCTGCAATTGAGCACTATCGTGCCAAGATAATAAATGATAAACTTCATGAAAGAGGAGGACTCACTTTTTGGGATTGGGGCATATCGACACCGACATCCATACTCGAAGTCGGAGATGCAACCGAGTGGAAGTTACCAATTATTGCAACGGGCGGCATAAGAAATGGCTTGGATGTCGCCAGAGCTTTAGCGCTTGGGGCAAATTGTGCAGGAGTAGCACATGCGATTCTTAAGTCGGCAAATGAAGATAGAGAATCTACGATTTTTGAAATTGAGGCAATTATTAAAGAACTTAGAGCTGCGATGTTTTTGATAGGAGCGGATAAAGTTTCAAAGATGCATGATATTGGTGCAGAACTATGGATTTGAAAATTGAACTTACAAAAAGGGCAGATATTTTTAACAAAGAGTTAGAAAACTACTTGAAAAATGGTAGACCACAGGCTCTTTATGATGCTGCAAGACATCTTCCCATGGGTGGTGGGAAGCGACTTAGACCATGCATATCAATGCTATCTTGTGAAGCGGTCTTGGGGAATGCAAAAAAGGTAATGCCTCTAGCAATTGCCTTGGAATTGGTTCATAATTTTACTCTAGTTCACGATGACATCATGGACAAATCACATTTGAGAAGAAACTTACCAACGGTGCATGTTAAATTCGGAGAGCCGACTGCAATTATGGCTGGGGATCTTTTATTTGCCAAAGCCTTTGAGGCCATGAACAATATTTCTAGTGATTTTTCAATATTTAAAGAAGTAAATCTGAGTCTTGTAAAGTGTGTTGAGGAAATATGTGAAGGTCAGCAACTTGACATGGGATTTGAAAAAAGGACAAATGTTACAGAAAAAGAATATCTTGAGATGATACAGAAAAAGACAGCAGTTTTGTTTATGCTTGCAGCAGAAGGCGGCGGTATACTTGGCGGCGGGTCTGGAGGCGAAGTCAAGGCTCTCAAGGAATATGGAAGACTTTTAGGCTTGTCTTTTCAAATTTGGGATGATTATCTGGATATGAGTAGCACCCAAGAAACGCTAGGAAAAGACATCGGTAATGACATTCGAAATGGTAAAAAAACGCTCATTGCAGTTCACTGTTTGAACAATGCTGTTGGTGATGATAAAAAAATTTTAAATGAAATATTTGGAAATCAAGGCGCTTCTGATCAAAACGTTAAAACAGTTTTTAACTTATTTAGAAAAACTAAATCGGTTGATTACGCAAAAAATACTGCTTTGAAATATAATGCTGAGGCAAAGAAAGCTTTAGATGCATTGGGCAATTCAGATGCAAAAAAGATTCTAATTGAATTGGCAGATTACTCAATAAAAAGAGAAAAATAGTATGTCTACTGATATAATAAAAACAACAGCACGCAAATACACTCTGCAAAACGCTACACAGTTTAACGGAAAGGCAAACGTAAAAGCAGTGATAGGAAAGGTAATTGCTGTTTTGCAAAAAGAGGGTTTTTCTCCCAAAGACATCATCCCAGTCGTAAATACTGTTGTAAATGAAGTAAACAAGATTTCTTTGGATAAACAGATTTCTGAGCTTGAAGCGCTTGCCCCTGAGCTTCTTCAAAAGGAAAAGAAAGAAAGAGACTTTACTTTACCAGAACTATCAAATGCGGTAAAAGGTAAAGTTGTTACTCGTTTCCCTCCTGAACCTAACGGCTATTTGCACATTGGTCATGCAAAGGCAGTGATTGTCGATAGCGAATATGCAAAGATTTATGATGGAAAATTCATACTCAGATTTGATGATACAAATCCTGAAAATGCGCAACTTGAATTTTATGATGCACAAAAAGAAGATCTGAAATGGCTTGGTGTAGAATGGGATGAAGAATACAATACCTCAGATCATCTTGAAAAGCATTACAAGTTTGCCGAGCAGCTGATCGAGCAGGGCGATGCCTATGTTTGTAGGTGTATATCAGATAAAATCAAAGAATGTCGTTTCCATGGCAAGGAATGTGAATGCAGAAGTGTTTCACCTGGTGAAAACATGGATGCTTGGGAGGAGATGTTTTCTTCTTCTTTAAACGATGTTATTCTTCGGCTGCGTGGTGACATGTGTTGTTCTAATACTGCTATGCGCGATCCTACTTTGTTCCGCATTATCGAAAAGCCCCATCCGATTCATGGCGATAAGTATCGTGTTTGGCCAACCTATGATTTCGCTGGCGCGATTGAAGATAGTATCAGTGGTGTCACTCATCCTTTTAGAACTAAGGAGTATGAGCTTCGAGATGAATGCTATTTTAAACTCCTTGATTTACTTAAACTTAGAAAACCACATCTTATGGAGTTTGCCCGTCTATCTATAGAAGGTATGCCTGTTTCAAAACGTAAGATAAAGCCTTTGATAGAACAAGGATTGGTTTCTGGATATGATGATATACGATTGCCCACTCTTAGAGGGTTAAAAAAACGAGGGATTCTACCTGAAGCTATCAAACAATTTGTATTTTCTCAGGGTACTTCAAAGGTTGAATCGACCGCATCGTTTGGCCTTGTTGAATCATTCAATAGAAAGATACTAGATCCTACGACAAAACGATATTTCTTTGTAAAAAACCCTATAAAACTTGTTGTTGAGAAAGCTCCAACAAAAGAAAAAATAATTAATTTGCACCCAACTGAAAATCTTGGAACCAGAACAATAAAAACAGGCAAAACATTTTTCGTTCCAAAGGACGATATGGAAAAAATAAAAGTTGGAGATGTTTTTAGACTAAAGGATCTTTTTAATGTGAAGATAAAAGAAAAAAACAAAGAGGTTTCTGCTGAATACGCTGGAGATGAACTGATACCTGGTAGCGCTAAGATTCAGTGGACGACAGATAGTAACGTTAAAATGAAGGTTTTTGTTCCTGGGCTTCTTTTTGATGGTGAAGAATTTAATCCTAAAAGTTTAGATGAAGTTGATGGGTTTGCAGAGGAAGCAGTTTCAAATCTTAAAACAGGGGAAATTGTACAATTTGAAAGGTTTGGATTTGTTAGAATTGAGAACAAAAATAAACAGGTAACTGGGTTTTTTGCGCATAAGTAAATTACTGAAGTCTTTTAATCTTCCTCAACTGCAATTTAAAAACAACTACCGCTTTATAAATCCTCAGATAACGGATGTTAATCTATGCAAGCGGAAAAAAGCAGATTTTGCGCATTAATTAATGCCAATTTATGTACAATAATTTTTATTTTATTACGAAATATTTATATACTGTTTTATATATTAGCACATTGAAAGGAGGCAAAGCAATGAACAAAAAGATTTTGGCAATTAGTATTTTAGCTGTTTTTATGCTTGTGGCAATAACCATAGCATCAGCAATAAACACAACAAACACCAATAAGAAAGAATCACCATTATTCGGAATAAGAACCAAACTGGCAACAGGGGAAAGACTACAATATTTAAAAGAAACTGTAAAAGCAAGATTTGTTGGTGATAGACTGTTTTTTCTGCCATTTAACTTTTTATTAAAAAACAGTGAACTTTCTGCAAGTCAGCAACTCCAGGTTAAGGCAATAACAATAATTTTAGATAATTGCAATCCCACATCGACTTATACAGCGTGTGTTCCTACTGGGCGTTGTTGTCCTAGATAGATATGTACATTTAGTTGGTCTGGGCATAATATTAGTCTGACCCAAACGCCTTACTATTCTCTTTTTCTTGCATCAATCCATTAGACGGTATTTTTTAATCATATTAACATTTTCGGAGGTTTTTACACTGATCTCATTTCAACTAAATCAATACCATCTATCAAAAATCTTCATAGATAAACTTTTTAACTCGCTTCATATTTTATAATTTGCAATTGGGATGTAAATGAGGATGGGATAGAAATGCGCTTTAGCAGGCAAATAGTAGTATTTTTGGGATTATCAATGCTGTTTTTATATTTTTTAGCAGGAACTGTTTCTGCTGAAGCTAGATGGAGTATACCAAGTCCTACCACCATCGGCATATCGATAGCTGTTTTGATAGCAGCAATAGCAACCATTTTTGCATTCATTACTGCCGGCGGTATAAAATATGTAACACCAGAAAACGTGTTAAATACTGAAGTTAGGAAGAATCTATACAAATACATCGATTCTTATCCAGGATCTCATCTCAGAGAAATTTCAAGAGAACTTGATTTAAAACCAAGCAACGCCGCATGGCATCTGCGCAAACTTGAGCAAACCAACCTTGTAAGAAGCAGAGAAATTGGTGGCAAGAGAGTTTATTATCTGGTTGAGGGCGGTGTAGAAGCAAGAAAAGAAGCTATCGCTGAAGCTGTTTTAAGAAATAAAAACGCCCGCGAAATCATGCAGTATCTACAAGGTAATCCTGGAAAACATTTGCTTGAGATTGCTCATGCCCTAAATCTAAATCATCATACCGTCAAATGGCATATACAAAAAATGTACTTGGCAGAATTGATATCGGGCGATACAAGTAACTCTGCCTATCCAATATATTATCCGACAGAAATAGGAAAAAACGCCTTAGTAAGCTTTTCAGATCATTTTAGAAGACCAGGACAGGCGTCCTAATCAAATCCTTCCAACATCGGTTACTTCAACGTTTTCAACGTTTTTAATTTTAGAAAGAGAATCCACTACCGGATCAAGCCCACCTGCGTTGTCTGGAACTGCTACAGTAACGTTCAATCCTTTCAATCCAAAGGCAATTTCTTTTACTTCAACTCTGCCAAGTCTTACCGGTGGTTTTATCGTGCTTTTTACTTCATCAATTATTTTTTGCATTTGTTTATCGTTTAATACTTCGGTCGGCATTACACGAATAAGCGCTATTACTTCCCCCATTGTCTTTTCCTCCTTAAGGTCCCGTGAATCCACATTTCGTGCATACGTATTTTATGCTTTGTTCTCTGCAGCTATCGCATCTTCCAATGATTGAGTCGCACATTGGGCATGGAAGCGTTGTAGACCCTTGTTCGAGCAGTCCTCTTCCGCATGAAATGCATTTGTTAGTCCTTTTCATAGAATGTGCTGAATACCACACCTATTTTTAAATGTGACGGACTCCCAATTTCAGTTGAAAAACAGTTCTTTACTATTTTTGTTTAGTAAGTGTATCTAGAGAAAACGATGTTAGAGATTTGAATATTCTATACTGGAATATCGCACCTGCAATGAGACCAATATGATACGTTATAAATCTAAACAGAACAACAAAAACACCAAGAAGATATAGATTTGGCGAACCAAGTATCACGCTATATAGACCTGCCATCCCTCCCTCGGTAACACCACTGCTACCAGGGGTAGTAGGCATCATGACAATCACAAGTAGCAATATTTGTGCAGCGAAGGATTCGATTATGTAAGGAGGTAGGCCTAATCCCACAAGAAGAGCCGAGGGAATCAAAAATCCAGTGAACCAAAAGGCAATCGTTAAAACACCACCAATGCAGAATGCTTTTTTTCCATCTCTTGCAAAAAAAACTATGCTATTGTGAAAGTTATCTACTTCTCTATTTATGAAGTCAGTAAGTTTTGTGCGTTCTTTTCTCTTAAGCAGTTTAGCAATCTTAAGTTCTAAAGAAGTCAAAAATGATTTAACTTTATCTGGATATTTAATGGCGTATAGGAATATTGCTACAAACATTATAAACACAACAACGCCTATTAACAATCCCGCATTCAGAATCTTATTATCTATGCGGTCCTTGAAAATAAAAAGAGCAAAAGGAATACTTATCAGAACGAATATTGCGTCAATCAACCGTTCACCAAGTACTGAAGCAGTTGCTCCCCCTAGGCTCATGCCATCTTCTTTTAGCAGATAGATTCTTACCGTCTCGCCACCTGCCATTGAAGGAGATATGCCGGCTAAAAAAAGATTAGCGATTACTATTTTTGTGCTTTCCCACCAACTAATATGTACATTTTTGTCAATCGCATTACTTAGTACCATCAGACGGGCGCCCCATATGAACCACGCGAGAACATTTAAAAAAACAGCCAATAGAAAATATTCATAGCGAATATTTGCATGTAATAATTGATCTACTGTAGTGGGATCAAGAGTAAGTTTTAGAATAACTAAAATAATTATAATGCTCAGCAGAACACTTACAATAATAGAAATTTTTAATGTTCTAGATTTTTTCTCCGCTTTTTCCACATGGGTGTTATTTTAAGAATGATATATCTCTCTTGCGGTTAATTGAAATGTAACTATTTCACAAGCAGAAAATTTGCAATTTCCCATGGTTTGAACTCGTAGGAAAAACTGTTTGTCTTCAAAATAATTTCATTTGGTTCTCCATCGAGGCAATCCAATTTGTAAACTTTTGTAATGCTAATTTTTAGCGGAAACAAAACTTCTTTTTTTGCCCCTTTGATTTCATAGCATCTCAAAAGCAAACCATCTGTTGTAGGATACATACCTGATACGACTACACCGTCAATTTCATTTTTGAACACGAGAAATTCGTCAATATCTCCAGTGCCCTTTACGTTTTTTAACCAAAGCGGATTGTTGATTTCCAGTCCTACTTTTATTACATCTTTTGTATCTTTGACATCCATCAAAAGAGAATATTCAAATGCATGTTTTCCTCTTTCCCAGCAAAGCGCCTCCTTGAAAACTTTAGAAAATGCAAGAATGCGGCTTTTCAAATCTTTGGTTCCAAAACAATCTATATTTCCTTCAGTGGCCCATTCTCTCAATATAATGTTATGAACCGGATAAATGGGATATTCAGTTATATCGAGGCCTTTTTTGAAATTAGAAATTGATTTACTCACAAGTCTTGCAATTTTTCCTAGATTCTTAATTAGCCAGATCACATATGAAAACGAGGATATAGACACACTTCTGAAAAGAGTCAATCTGCAATTGTTTGCCTGAAAAGAATACCCAGGAATTCCCTTGTTTAAAATTCCAACTCCATATTCTTGCCCTTTGTAAAGTGCAGAATTCTGAAGTGCGCATGTACCCTCTTCCTTTTCCAACATGTGAAAAGGCTCTTCACCAAACCATTTTCCGTCAAAAGCAAAAGGAAAACAAACATCGACTCGTTTATCTTTTCCTTTAAAATCTATATTTGTCCTGAAGTCTACCCGTTTCTTGTTTGAAAAAAGGATGATTTCCTTTTCGATGTCTATGAACTCGTTTCCTTCTTTAATTAAGATTATTCCAATGTTTTTTTCTTTTTTCTTTATCTTAATGTCTTTAATTTTAACTTTGAATTTCTTGCCTGTTGTAGCTGTGGTCCATAGGTTTCCAACATCTCCCTCGATTATTACTTCATTACTTATGCCGCTAAGAATTTCAAACTTCTTTTCTTTGTCGTATATACTCTTAAGTCCGCACTTTTCATCAAATTCCAATCTAAGATATCTATTCTCAAGTGAGTTTGAAGTAACTTTCACCGGGTATTCTTCTTTTTTAGATAATTCCACTCGTTTAATTCCAAGTGGTGGAACTTTAACTATGCCACTTATCTTTTCGGTTTCTACAAATTCCTCTCGCTCCCAGTTAAGTGAATTAAAAACAAAATAATCTCCTTTGAGTTTTTTCCCAAGGAACTTTACAATTTTGTTTTCGCATTCATCGAGTATTTTTTCTGCGTTATCATATCTTTCAAGGGATTTTTTGTATACTCTATCAGTACCTGTTCCACAAATTGTATCGTGAAAATCTCCCTTTAAAACCTCCCACCACGCTTCTTTTAATTTATCTTCAGGGTACTTATCACCTAAGATATTTGCGATGGTGGCAAGTTTCTCAAAGGATGAAAGTCTATATTGAAGTTCTCTTGCTCTTTTTTTCAATTTTTCTCTTGATGAATAACTGCCTGTAAAAACTGGATTAAATTCACCTTGAACTTCAGGTATTGAAAATTTTTCAACAAATTTAAAAAACTTAGATGGTAATGAGAATTCAAGTTTAATTTCTTCCGAGCGATTCCATAAATCTACAAAATCGATCCAATCGCGAGTAGGTATTGTGAAGTCATCGCCAAGTGGAATCATGAGATAGGGAACAGGAGATCTTTTTCCCTCGTAGATTATCCTTGCCTTCATCTCCTTGAAGAATTTTTTTATGTTCATTTTGGACGTTGGAAAGATTGGTGCGCAAGACACGTATCTAGCGGCCCACCAATATGTAAGAATTTTCTTTTCACCCGCAGGATCCTTCCACCAAAAAAGTGTTGGATGGTCTTTATCGTAGGGGTTTACTCCACGTGAAAAAACAAAATACTTAAAATCAAGAACGGAAAAAATCTGCGGGATTTGTGTTGGATGACCAAACTCATCTATCTCCCAGCCAACTTCAACATCAACTCCGATATTTTCTTTGGTCCATTTTTTCCCTTCATAAAATTGTCTGATGAGTCCTTCACCTGTGGGTAAATTTTCATCAGGTGCAACTATTCCGCCGCCCACTAACTCCAGCCTTTCCTCATCTATATATTTCTTTATTTCACTCATGCGATTCGGATTTTTTTCAATAAAAAATTTGAGTGGTGCTACCTGATCAATTACATAAGTAAAATTTTGATAATTCTTTAGGAAATCCAATGCCTTGTCTATTATTATGAGTGCATCTTCTTCATGATGTGGTTCTTCTTTCCACCATTCAAAGTCAAAATGGAAATGCGGGATCAAAAAAACTTTTTTTATTTCCATATCTTATTTTGTAACAAAATTCAACAAAAAAACTTATCTGTAGTAACTTATTACTGGCCGACTGTTTGTGAATCTATGAAAAAACTGCCTTTAACAAAATATCTAAAAACCATGGGCTATGCTTTTTCAAACCGTTTGGCTAGAGAATGTATCTATCCTTTCTATGCTTCATTTAAAGTAACCCATAAATGCGGTCTTAGATGTAGCTTTTGCAATGTTTGGCAGGAAAAAACACCGGATTTGCCAAAAGAAGATGTTTTCAGGGTTATAGATAATATTGCCAACTCAAGTATTATAGTTTTAAGTATCGAGGGTGGTGACCCATTAATAAGAAAAGATTTGGGTGAAATTCTAGAATATGCTCATCAAAAACCTTTTTACCTTTTTTTCACCACCAACGGTCATCTACTGGACAAACGACCGATGAAAGAATACGGAAAGCATATTGATTATCTGCATATCAGCATCGACGAGGGTCATGACAACCTTGCATTCTTTGACAGGCTTGAAGAGTTCCAAAGCTACGGTCCAGAGATCTGCATCCAAATCGTTGTCACAAAAGAAACCATGCCTGCGCTTGAAGAAAAAGTAAAGAAAATATTTGAAGTTAATGCAAGAACCGTTGTTATGCCTGCGTGTCACTTGGATGGAACGGATGATTATTATCCTGCTCCAGAAGACTTTAGAAAAGAAATAAATCGCCTTAAGAAAGAATATAAAAACACTATAACAACGCCAGAAGGTTTTCTAGACAACATTAACAAACCCCATGGATGTTCTACATCTTCAATAATTATTGACTCCGACGGCGGTCTATTTTATCCATGCAGAACTGTTGGTCAGAGGCGATACAATTTTACCCAAGGCTCATTCATGGATTTTTTAAAAACAGATAAAGCAAAACAGGCTAGAGACGATATGAGAAACTGCAAGCGAAGTTGCGGTTGGTACCAATATTTTGCAACCGATGTTTTTGCGTCCCCTTCTTCAATCATCTCAGCACTAAGTCCTTACCTATTCAAATAAAAACTCTTTGATATTCTTTTTTTATCTTATTGGCCCGTAATCCTCATCAATGGGTGTTTGGTACCTGAGGAGATGAAGGTAGTTTCTAATATTGAATAAAACGTATTTTGGCAATCCCCACGCTCTAATTCTTCGCATTGATACTTTTACATAAGAGTTCGAATGAGCAATCCTTCCCTTCTTTTTAATGCGGAGAAACATATTTGTATCTTCACCTTCGGCACGCCCTCCACCTGATTTTACGACCTCCAGAAACCCCCCCGTTTGCAACACCGCATTTCTACGAAACGCCATATTTTGCCCTGTCACAAGGGGTATTCCCATCTTGAAAAGTATTGACGATACTAACCCAAATATCATCCACATGCCCAGCCCCTCAAGGAGTGTTCCATCAAGAGGAAGAGCCCTCCCGCCAACGCCTACAATCCGCTCGTCAGCAAAAGGACGAACAAGATTTTCAAACCACGATTTTGCTGGAAGAGTGTCGGCATCAATAAAACATACTACATCTCCATGTGCATTATTCACTCCAGCAGTTCTTGCTGCACCAACTGATCTCTTTTTTTCAAAAATTACAGTGGCACCTAACTCTTTTGCAATATCAACAGTTTTATCATTGCTAAATCCATCAACAACAATTATTTCAGCCGATGGCGCTTGTTTTTTAATTTCTCTAATGCAGGATCCAATATTTTTTTCTTCATTAAGCGTTGGGATAACAACCGAATAAGTCGTACTCGCCTTCTTTTCTTTCACGATTTTTTTATACAGTTTCTCTGTTTCTTTTGAAATATTCTCCCAACTAAACTGTTCTTGCACAAATACTCGTGCCTGCTCTCCCATTTGTTTTGCTGCTTTTCTATTTTTCAATAGCAGCACACACTGTTTCGCTATTTCCTCCTCACTGTAATTTTCTAGTATGACTCCTCGCCCATCTGCAAGAATTTTCTTGGCAGTTCCAACATCGGAAGAAATTACTGGAATGCCACATGCCATTGCTTCAAGTAAGGTGAAACTTGCGTTTTCCCCTCTCGATGGAAACACCGCAATATCTGCTGCCCGCAGATAGTCAACTAATTCCTTGTCGGATAAAAAACCAGTCATGATTATATCTTTATCATTGGCACTCATCTTTTTCAATTTTTGAAAATCAACCCCATCGCCGATTATAACGAGCTTTGCCAGTGGGATTTTATCTTTTATCTGTTTAAAACTCTGTATGAGAATATCAACGTTCTTCTGATAATGCAACCTTCCGAAATACACAATCAACTGTTCATTCTGAAATTTCTTTTTAACGATTGATGGCCCTGGAGAAAACTTCTTTGTATCAACTCCATTTGGAATGTATATGAGTTTTTCTGGAGCGACTCCCCAGCTTGTAAAAATGGAGAGATAATCCTCATTCACACAGATAATTTTGTCAACTTTTTTTGCAATCAAAATGGTCATCGCTCGAATAAATTTTTGATAAATTACTGAGGCAGCTTGGTTTGCTTTGATGTCAAGAAGATAGTGTGCCGTCATAATGAGTGGGAATTTCTTTTTCCGGATCAATCCTACTAAAAAAGTGAACAACGGACTATGGAAATGCACAACTTCCATCTTGTTTTTCTCTAAAGCATTCACAACTTTTTCATATGATCCCGGTCGATTCACAAAGAATATGTCCCATATTGGAACGAGACATGGGACATGAAAAAATGTGCTTTTGCCATTTTTTTGGTATCCTGACTTTTTTGTGTTGCCGGAAATAATCAAAAAATTTGCATCGATTCCTTTAACAATTTCAACAACATGAGTGTACGCACCACCTTCTTCATACGTTGTGATTTCCGCTATGTTCATGATATCAAAACGTTTTGTTACAAATCTAAATTAAAGATAATTTTTCAATATACGTCCAATTCACCTTGTAAACCTCAGTCCAATGTATTGCTATTTCTGTGCTTGGATCAATTGTCTCGTTTCTATAGATGAGTTCAAATGGTTGTTGTAAAAACTTCTCGTAAGCCTCTTGCGAGGTTTCATTTGTCATATAGACGATTAAACCTGCCCCAACGTGAACAACCACGTCTTTCATTATGTCGTCTATTAAAATGTGGGTAATTCTACTGTAGTTTTGCCCGATGCCACATATTTCATTGATGCATCCAGTTAAATTCTTTGCACCCCATATGTCAATTGCTTCATCGCGAGTGGTATTAAATCCCACTGCTTCGGTCATTCTTGCAAGGCGGTGATCTGAAGCAATGATACTTGTGTTTTTATCAAGATTTTTTTCCATCCACTCTATAGCGGCCATATCTTCATTGTCTATGCCTTCATAGGATGCGTTTAATGACACATGTGATGGATAAACCGATACGGCATTTGCTGTGACAATTAAAGCTACCACGAATAGGTATACTATTTGACGTTTTTGTACAATTCTTTTTTTAACAGACAGATCAAGTTGCGGTTTGTGAATATGTGAAATTCCCTGCCTCCACCATTTCGAAAGCGGTTTATAATTTATGTTTAAGAAAATACCTTCTAGGCCATATACTGCAATAATACTCAAAGGTGCCATCAAGTATTCAAAATGTCTATCTGGAAGAATAATTGGGCTGTTTGTAACGGTTCCATATACAAGTGAGACGAGTATTGCCAAAAGCCAACCTCGCACAAAACCACCGTTTTTCATGAATCTTGTGTATCTAAAACCTGCAACTCCAAACCCAAAAATAAGAAGCAACGGTACGGCATAAATAATTGATAATATAGTGAAACTGAAATTTGTCCAGGGCATCTTAATAAATAAAAAAACACTCATTGTAATGAAACATATTATTAGTGTTATGGAGAATTTCGCAATGCAGGATCTAGCCGATGGTTTTTCTCTTTCTAAAAATAAGTTGTATCTTCTTTTCAGCCATATAATTCCAAATGATGAAAAAAACAGTACGTAAAATAATACCAACAGATGACTTGATCCTATATGTATTGGTCCTAACCTAAGTCCTGAGCTCATAAAACCTTCATAGACGGGCGTTGCAATAAATGCCCAATATGAAAATACCAGGCCACTTGTTAAGAGAATATATAGGATATCCTTTTTTACATGCAGCGTCCACTCTTTTATGCTGGCATTTTCAAAAAATACTATGAATATCAGAGATATGAGGTAGAAATAGGTTGTTAGATGATGAGACATTATAAGCAAAACAGTAGAAATAAACAATGGAACAAGATACCTTGCATCCTGTCTATATTTTATGAAAAGATACAGTGAGAGCATCATGAAAAAGTGTCCCATGGTTAAAGGTGCAGCATGACTTGTTTGGTAAACATGGAACGGCAAAACTGCAAGCAAAAGACTTGAAATAAGAGCCACTTTCCTGTTGCCTATCAATTCGTATACAACAAAGTAAAAGATTAATACAGAAAGGCCACCAAATATTGGTGCGATCTTTGACATGAGGGTGAGAGTATCTATTCCACTAATCCAATGGCCTATCCCTGTTACGGCATACAAAACTGGAAAATATTGATAAGAACCACCCCAGCCATAATATGGGTTAAACAATTCACCGCTTTTTACAAGAGAATTTGTAAGTCCGTAGTAAATCCCAAAATCACATCCCCATGCTGCATTTGTCCAAGCTGGAATTGATCTTATGACAACAGCGATTCCCGTAATTACAATTAACCAGAATATCCAACTTCTCGTAAGTTTTTTCAATTTTGAAGCAAAGTCTAACTGCATCTTCTCACAATATATATTCGTTATATATCAATTTATCTTGATAAAACCATATTGTAATAAATTCAATATTATTTGAACGGGCTTGTTTTTGCCGAATTTATTACATCCATTATGTTTTCAACGGTCTTTTTCACGTCGCATCCTCTTGTGATTCCCGTTGTCTTTTTTGCAAGCTCTACATCTCTTGCCAGATTTATGTTGTCTTGGTTCAATGAGTAAAACGTACCTTTTTGGTTATGATATTCTGCAAGATATTCTTGCTCTATTTGTCCGGGGGTTGGAGTCATTAATGCTTTTGTACCTATTGCTGCTAGATCCGATATTGTAGAATAACCACTGCGCGAGACTACAAGTTTTGCACGATTCAAAAAATCCTCTCTTTTTTCTTTTGTTATGAATGAATATGTCGTAATGTTTTTTTTGTTAAGACTATTTTTTTCTTCTGCCTTTCCCAAAGTTACAATAATGTTTCCTTCCAACTGGTCTATCTGTGATAACAATTTTTTTTCAAGTATTGTCCTTTGTGGTTCCGGTCCAGAAATGGAAATGAGGTAGTCAATATCCTTTTTCGTGTTTTTCTTTTTAAAATCTGATAGGACACCAACGTAGTGAATTTTTCCTTCGTCAATTTTTTTCAGGTTGTGGGCAAGATCCCCTGATATATTGTCTTCTTTGTAGTCTGGTACGATAACGCCACAGTATCTTCTAAAGAAGAATAAATTAAAGTTTTCGCTGCCTCGCTCTAGCATTTTAATGCGAAGAGGATTCATTATCCGCATTTGGTGAGAGATAAAAAACGATGGAATTTTTCTACTATACATCTCGTAGCGTGCATCAGATATTATAAGATCACATTTTCTTGTTTTTAACATTTTGGTAAGATGACTAAGGCCTGACCGCATACCAATTATAAATTTAGGCCAGTAGATCACACTTTTTGCCATAAACTGTCGTGCGTTTTCTGATATTAACATCGGATAATCTGGTATGTCGATGTATTCTATGTTTTCCCCGAGTTCTTTTTTTAGAAGCTGTAAGGATCTATCGTGAGATATGATTGTTAATTCGTTATCTTCGTCTATCAACTTTCGAATCACTGGCAAGGACCGTGTTGCATGACCAAGACCCCATGAACAAACCCCGTAGATTATCTTCATCTAAGTGCCGTATTCTTTTTTCTCATATATATCTAACTGGAAATGTGGCATCTTTTTATATGCGGATTTCTATTAGCACTGGACGGGTTGTATGAGCTTCAGAGAAAAGTTATCAAATATTGTTCACAAAAACGACAGTCTAGTTTGTGTCGGCCTTGATATCGACAAAGAGAAAATGCCAAAGTTTTTATTTGAATCAAGTAAAAACCCTTATTTAGAGTTCAACAAATCAATTATTGAATCAACAAAAGACCTTGTCTGTGCCTATAAACTAAACATGGCTTTTTACGAAGTTTTAGGAAAAGAGGGCAATGATTTATTGCAGAAAACAATAGGATGCGTTCCAAAAGACGTCGTTATTATCCTGGATGGAAAAAGAAATGATATCGGAAATACAGCAAAGAAATATGCGCAATCTCTTTTTGAAACATACCACGCTGATGCCATTACAGTTAACCCATATCTCGGAAAAGATTCAGTCATGCCGTTTTTGGAGTATAAGGATAAATGCAGTTTTGTTCTCTGTAGAACATCGAACCCATCTGCAACTGATTTTCAGGATCTAAAAGTTTCATCAACTCCGCTATATCAACTGGTCGCTCAAAAGATAAAGGAATGGAACATCTATGGGAATTGCGGGGCAGTTGTGGGTGCTACTTATCCGGATGAGTTAAAGATAATACGCGATATTCTAGGTGAAGATTCACCTTTGTTGATACCTGGCATAGGTAAACAAGGCGGAGATATAGAAAAAACAGTAAAATATGGAACAAACAAAGAAGGCAAGACGGCGCTCATAAACTCATCTCGCGAGATTATCTATGCAGCGAACAATGAAGATTTTGCAGAAAAATCAAGAGAGAAAACGTTGTCTCTTGGAAAAGAAATTAACAAGTATCGATAGAAATTTACTCAACCAAAACATTAATTAACAGCAGTTTTCATGATTTTTATTTGCCTTGATAAGAAGAGCTCCATGATAACGTGATTGGATCGGCAAGATCAAGGCAACAAATTGATACCAATTTAGGGTCCCTCTTTGATCCATCAGACGTAAAGTCAAGATATGATAAGAAGACAACCATGGTATCAAACATATGTCGCGATATCTGGTA
Source organism: Thermoplasmatales archaeon (assembly GCA_041305025.1). Taxonomy (GTDB): domain Archaea; phylum Thermoplasmatota; class E2; order DHVEG-1; family DHVEG-1; genus JBFYMG01. Next base: position 16,665 of record JBFYMG010000070.1, on the reverse strand, counting down.
CATGTCTATGCCTCTGCTGCTTACAGGATAGATATGTAACAACACCCAGCATCTACAGTTTTGTGGTTGTTGGGTGACAGCGGCAAAGCTTATTTTTTATACAATAAATTATATATACTCTACCATATATTATAAACAACTCTATTGAGGAAACTCTCCAATAACGGAGCAATATAAAATGGAGGAAAATACTTCTAAAAGAGGAATTTCAGATAATCTTCTACATATTCATCATACGTCAAAGAAACTTATTTGCATTTTGGTAGTATTTTTTTTGGTTGCAACTGTTTTTTCATCAGTCATACCTGCTCAAGATGCACGCGCTTTAATTAGAAATGTAATCGGTAAAAATAATGCTGATCAATCAGATGAGTCTAGCAGAAGAGCATTGGATGGCCAACCTGCTACAAAGGCTAAAATTCGAGATGCTTTGAAAGAATTATCAATGCTTAAACGCGAAAGAACTCCCATCTTTTCCGTTGTTACTAAATATAACGGCACTGAGACAACTACCCGCTTGAAACTTTTTTTACCTACCGCCATAGACGTTAATGATGACGGTAAAAAAGATATTCGCGTCAGGGTCTTCCGTTTCCCTGGTATAGATCTTAAACCTCCATCAGCATGTATTAAAACAACGTTACTTGTTCGTCGCCTCAATGACGACATTAAATACGGCCCATTTGAAATATACCTTCAATATGCACCAAAGATAATATCAAAACTTGTTGGCGGTAAACTCGATCGCTTCAGACTCGGGTACCAATCCCCTTCAGGTGAAGAGGTACCTGATCTTTGTAAGGTGACTTATACATACATTCCGCATATAATATATCCTAGACTAAAACCCGTACATAAACTATTGATGGACCCAGGTTCAATAGTCGGTAAAAACAATCTGAGTCTTTTATTTTCAATTGCAGACACAAGTGATGATAATGTATCATCACAGCATATTTGGGCTATAAACTACAATCCTGCTGTTAAAACACAAGTATCTATTGGCAGACTAAGAAAAGACGTAGGATTTAATTTAGAATTAGGCTCTTCCGGCGAATCAAAAGCTATAATATCTTACGCCAAAGAAGAAGGCGGCAGTAGTGTAGATGTTGGTCTCCTTGTAGATAAGCTGTCTAATTTTAAATTTCAATTAGATCTAGTCAGATCTTCCAAAGGTGAAAGTACAATCGAGTACGAACGTCTGAGTTCAAATCCAGCCAATGTTACTCTCTTCAAGAAGAATTCTGATAATTTTTATTTCTATGTAAATGCACTTCCAAAACACATATTAATGTCGTTTATTCCTGAATCAAATGGTTGGATGGATATCAACACTTTTGGCGAATCTGTAAATGAAATAGGTTTTTGTGATGATTTATTCAATCCAACTTGGAGGCTTTATTTTGCGGATTTACCAACGATAGCAAAACTAAATTGGAAGCTATCCCAAAAGAAAAGTTTAGATGCCGGTAGTCTAAATGTATCTGGTGATACAACCACTTCATTACACCTTGTTTCACCAGTAAATAAGTTCATAAATAGTGATTTAAACGCGATAGTAAAATTAGATGCATATGCACAAAACAAAATTGATGCGTCTTTTTCATGGGACTTCAAACAGCGTTATGTTCGATTAGATCAAAGCAAGACTGATCTTAAGCTATCATTGTCAGCATATGGTGAAGATGGAAATACTTTTGATGCTTCATGTACATTGAAAAATTTGGACAATGGCCCATATACTATCTTCTTTGATGATTTATCGGACGAAAAAGCCGACTTATCTTTTATTGGCAAATCGTTTGATGTTTATGATTTAGATGCAAGCATTTATCTGCAAAAAACAGGTAATTTTACAGTAAAAATGGGCCATCTAGTAAAGAACAAAATCGGCAATCTAGACATAAGTTTGTATATCGTAAAAAATGGATCGTATGTCAATTGTAATTGCACATTTGCAGTAACAGGTGGAATCGAGGTCTATGATATCAAGGTCGGTTATAATGGTCTATGGTACAACAAATCGTACATAATCGTAGATGAAAACGATACGCTCTACTTCCACTTTGGTGGCACATTTGATGTTACTTTCAACATTGGCGATGATTTGTCCTGGGGCTATATCGTTATCAAAGGCAGTGTCTATGTCGATGTTGATTTTTCGTTTAATTCAAATGGCACGCAAGGAATAATAAAAGGAAAGATATATTTCAAATCCAATGGCGAATCGTTCAATATCTCATGGGTTACCATTGATGATAAAAAACGCTTTACTCTTGATGGTCGTTGTCTAGTTGGACTGGCAGATTTTCGTCTTTGGTTTGGAGATATAATTGATATCTCAATTGATGAGCTGGCAGGCAGCATTTTATTGGAAAATGCATCAATGGATGCGGGTTCTCTTCTTTTTGAATTTCAAGGATCTGGTTCCTTGTATCTCAATAGCTCTTTTTCATCAAAAAATGAATCTGATACTAAATGTAAAGTGACGTTTGATGCCCAAGTTGATACAAATAATGTGCCTGCAACCATAGCCATGGCTTGGGAAGAGCACAATGTAACAACGTTCAAATTCAATATCGGCGAAGGTGCGTATCTAAATATCAATGATTTAGACATCCAACTTACTGTTGATAACAATAAATCTTTAATTATCGAAAACTTGGTTTCTTACCTCTCCGGATATCTATATCTTTCATTGAATCGTACTATTAACGATTCTTTTATCAGCATGAGAAATGCAGACGTATTCCTCCACATAGATGATTACAATGGTAGTGGCTTTGGATTTGATTTAGGTGAAATCAATATCTCTGCAGACTCAGTTGGGGCGACCAACATATCTTTTAGTAATTTTACAAAACAAACATATATCCTACCCCAATATTTGATCGATATTAATTGGTACAATCTAACGGTCATTTTTGATGCTTCTGAGGGCATGATAGAACTTAATGAGCTGTACGTAGAACATATAATAATCATGAACTATAGCAGCGCAATTTCATTAAAAAATATCTCGATATCAGGTTACTCCAAAATAGAGTTGGCTCTTTCTCTTAACGAGACTGAAGTTGCCCCGCGTTTCATTAATATCTATTTTGATAACAACCCAGGCACCAACTTTTTCCTTAGTAAATCCTCGTTTGATTTGTTTCTATTTGACATGCCTCCTATACCTGCAACGCTATATTCTGGAAAACTAGTCGGAGGTATTCTTGATATACACCTAAGAACATTTGATATTTTTAAAGTAGAAATAATAAACGGTATTGCCATAGATCATCTTGATGTAAACACGATACCTTTTAGGAATAATTCTGATTTTCACTTAAATGTATCTTTCGATGCACCTGTTAATTATCTGTCATTTGATGTGAATGATTGGTGGAACGAAGAGCAATTGGATTATATTTTCATAGATACACACAACATGACGGCAAAAGTTAACATTTCTTTTACGATGCCGGGCATATTTGCTGCTTCCAAAAATGTTGTAGGATTCCGTTTTGACAATGTTACTTTGCAGGCTGATGAATTTTATCTATATGTGCCAAATCTGTTTGTTGATCCTGCAAACGCAAGCTTTGACCAATTCAGCGTTGAGGGTTACCTTAATCTGGAAGGTGAAGGCAAAATCTGGATGTTTATTGATGGTGCTTGGTATCCTATTGACATACTTGGAAAAGGAGGATCCTTGGCGATAGATCCTGGTCATCTTAGATTAAAAGTAGATGGGACGATAACACTTGATCATACCATATTCCTTGGAAACGAATTAAGTGTGACGATTGCTGGCACTTTTGTAGCTGATAATTGTGTTGTTGATATCATTTGGAACAGAACAATTAGTTGGATAAAACTCAAGTTTAATGGGAGTTTAATGGTTGAAGGCTTTTTGTTCGAAGTAGAGCGAGATTACAACGGAGACGCAAGTCTAATTAAAGTCACATGGGATCAATTCTCACTTGTTGTCCCTCAAAATGCATTCATTTTTGCAAAGTCATCTTATCTTGAGGTAAATTTAAGTGAAGGTGCTTTGCAGATCGACAATCTAGATGTTTCAATAGCTAATAGTCAAAAAACATTATTGTTATCCTGGTCGACATTCAGTGCCTCCGGTCCGAGTTATCTTGTTGTTGGATTGGGAATTGAACCTAGATTTTCGTTAAGCGGCTCCGTTAATCAGATTGTTTTAACTGATTTTTATGTAAATAACGCGAATAAAACCATTCAAATAGATTTCATAAATCTTTCTGGCGAATTTAATTTTTCGACTCAGCCAGAGCGACCTGATACCATGTTTTACCTTGGGTTAAACATAAGTTTGAATGGAGCCTTTGAAATAGATGGTGTAACATCAAATAATCAAAATACTAGTAAATTTGACTGCATTTATTTAGATGGAGTGGGCGATATAACCTTTGAGAGTTGGGAGGATGCTCAATCCAACATTACTATCTATTTGGAAAGTCAAAACGGTTTCATCGGACAATTAGTGTCGATTGAACTTGATACTGGCCGTGTATTTGAAATAGCACACCTAACACCTGGAGATGCAAACGTAGGTTCAGGATATGTCACTTTGTCTTGGAATATAGATGGAGATAGTAATGGCATGGTGTTTCTGGACAGCTCAAGCATAAGCTTGGATAATGCAAGGATTTCTTATTGGAAGCCTCGTCACTTTGGGTGGGGCATACGTCTTGGCATTGCTGAAAGTTTTCATGCTGATCAATGGCGTCTACAATGGTTCCCGATCCATAAAACTGGTCATATCCACATAGGTAGTGTTGACATAGATATCACAGATGGAAACCAATGGTTTAACATATGGCCACTATTTCACCCTGATGAAATGAATGAGGAAGTTACAAGTCTGCATTATAATAATGAATACAATTTGCTAGGATTCAGTAGCCTGCCGTCCAAATTACAACAGTTGATATAATACGTCTACTTCTATTTGGGTAACTTTTATATAGCAAATTATATATACTTCTTAATATAAGTACAATATGGAGTAAGTATAAACCTCTATTAAAATAGAAAAGAAGGTATAATAATGGGGGATCATAACCGTTCAAGAATCAAATTAGGCTACCATATTTCAACAAAAATCATTAGCATACTGTTGGTACTATTACTAACTACAACGGCATTTTCATCAATAGTAGTCGCACAAGGACCAACAGATCAAGTAAAAGATAAAATAAATCAAGCACTAGATAACCTAATTGGAGATGACAATACAGACGAATCTAGCAAGGGGGCAGTTGCACCTTCTCTAAAGACCAAACTTGGAGATGTTTTAAAAGAGTTATCGATACTTAAACGCGAAAGAACTCCCATCTTTTCCATTGTCACTAAATATAACGGCACCGAGATAACCACTCCTTTGAAACGTTTATTGCCCACTGCCATCGATGTAGATGGTGATGGTGACAAGGATATTCGCGTATGGGTCTTCCGTTTCCCAGGTATAGACCTTCGTCCACCAGCCGCCTGCATTAAAACAACGTTACTTGTTCGTCGCCTCAATGATGACATTAAGTCCGGTCCCTTTGAAATATATCTAGAGTTTGCACCAAAGATTATCTCTAAGAATACAAATTTTGAAAGTATTAGAATAGGTTACCAAACTCCCGCCGGTCAAGAAGTTCCAAAATATTGTATAGTTACACACAAGAATATACCTCATTTATTGTATCCACGACTAAAGACTACACATAGAATAGCAATAAATCCTGGCCCTGCAATTGGAAAAAGCCAAATAAATCTCGTATTCTCTATTGTAAATGAGACGTCAAAATCTGAATTGACCACACAGGTTAATCATAACCCTGCGGTTAGAAATGAGATATCTTTCAGTTTGAGCAGGGATTATTTTATTAGAAGAGGTCAAACATTAGAAATTAGTAGAAAAAATGTTGTATCCTCAAATGTTTCACTTTTCATAAAAGATGTAATGGGAATTGACAGCAGTTCTTTAACAATTAAAAATTTACCTAAAAGAATAACGTTATCTTGGTTACTTGCCCGAAAGGGATACGTAGAACTTGATACTCATGGTTCTAGTACTGGCAAAGTTGAAGCCGTTGTTAATGGCGTCATATCACTTGGATTTAAACCTGAAACCAGTATAAACTTCCGTCTAGCATGGGAAACCCCTGGCCTCAGAAATATTGTTAAAAAGGGTAAAAGTTTCGACATAGGGTTTGATGCATCTGCTTCTGCGACCTTATCTAACTTATATGTTGATATACCAAACAGCCTTGGATTGGCAGCCTCGGTATTTTCGTTAAATCTAAAAGGCAGTGCTAATGCTGGCAAAGTTGTTCTAAAGCCCATATTTGGTGCTAATACAGTAAATATGGAATTAACAAATGTTGATGTCAAGTTAGAAAACTGTACCATTGATCTAAAACCTGCTGAGGTCGTTCTGAGACCTACAATTTCCATTATATATCCTGAAGATGGCGATACTGTTAAAGAGACTATTAAAATCACGGGTGTTGCTGTAGCACCAGCAGGTAGAACAATCAATTTGGTTCAAATCAGTATAGATGATGGTGACTGGATTAATTTATCAGCCGATGGAAACGGCAACTGGTCATATTATTGGGATACAACGACTGTTCCAAATGGGGACTATACGATTTATGCACAATGCTTTGACAGTGAAGGATTTAAATCCAAAGATCCTCCTGTTGATGTATCTGTGATTGCAAACAACCCAGGTAATAATTGGTATCCATTAGTTTCGATAGAATCACCTTCGTTATTTGCTGTTTTATTTAATGACATAGTTACCATAAGCGGCACAGCTTCCGATCAAGATGGTAATCAAAACTTAGTGAAAGTGGAAATCAAGATCGACGATGGTGAATGGATTACCGCTCAAGGCACTACTTCATGGTCATACGAATGGGATACAACATCACTGAAAGGTGGTTTCTATACAATTTCTGCTCGCAGTTACGATGGAACAGATTATTCGACAATTGCAACTAAAAAAGTGTTTGTTAGATATTGCAATGTTGCAGAATTTAATCTTCTGGAAGCCTCAATAGATGTTACTAATTTTGAGATTAAATTAGATGACTCTTTAGGAAATATAACTGATGTGGCAGTTTCTTCATTTGTTGCTTCAGGTAGTGGATCATTAGTAGTCAGTAAAGACTCCATCTCTCTAGAGGCATCAGGGTCTTTGAATATTCAAGATACTTCTATTTCTATAACAAATGAAACATCGGTAACTACTAAAGTATTGGACAACCTAGACATGGAATTCATTGGGAATGGAGCGATTTTACTTTCCAAATCTGTTATGTCTCTAGATTTGAATGCATCAGTCCATGTACACGTAGACGAAGTGTTTGGTATTAAAAACATTACACTTGGTCTTAATGGAATTGCATCTGCAAAAATATCATTTGATGAATCTGGCAAAATAATTCTTGGTGAAGATAAAGACAGTGTTATCATAGACGTTAAAGACATAATAATCGCGATCGAAGGTATTATTTCAGCCGGTGCAGATAGAATATTTTTCAGTGGAACTGGAGATATTTCAATAGGTAATGAAAAACTAATAGTAAATGGATTGTTAAACGAGTGCACTTTGGATAACTTCTATATAAACACAGATCTGGGCATACTTTATTTGAGTGGTAGTGTAGATTTCTCAAAAACTGGAACGCTATCTTTAGACTTTGTCAAATCACTCAGTTTCAACCTTTCTTATACTGGTGAAAGTTCGCTGGAAATTACAAATGTTGAGTTCAAGATTCGTTCCAACTCTGGTAATGTAAGTGCCAGTGCAAATACCATAACAGTCGATACTGGAGGCTATGCAGAATTCTCTTATTACAAAGAGAATGCAGATGCAGTATGTAGTGTTGATTTCTCCAGCATATGTATAAGTAGCGGTTTGACTCTTACTTTCGACGACCGCTCTCTAACTGTTCCATTTGAAATTTGCGGGTCAGGTAGTTTTAAGTTTTCCTTAATTGCAGACATCCTTATTGAACAAGGGGCAGACTGGATTAGAATAACAATTGGTGGCAATGGAAATGCACACATAGTCGCATATGCAACGCTTTCTACTGCTGAAAACGAAGGTTATCTTGACGTCGATATAGAGTTAGCAACAGGCGATGATAACTTTGTGATATACCTTTATAACCTCAAATCAGACAACAAAGGTTTTGATATCGATGGCGGAGCATCTGTGAACCTAAACAAATTCGATATGGTTCTAAAAGATAAAGTACTCTCTGAAGACATTGTTAACATTTCTATTGAAAATCTTAGAGTTGGCTTTGACTTAGATGCATCTGGAGGAAGCGGCAGTTTAATGTTAATTGTAAACCAGGCAGGAATTTCTCTAGATAATGGTCACGTATCTGTTAATTTAAAAGATGAAATTAACTTTTTACTAGAAGGTACTGTTGATGTAACTATGTCCGCTGGTTTAGTTGGCACTATGGAATTTGAAATCAATGAAACCGGCTTAAAAGATTTAAACGTGAATTTCACAGGTGATGTAAATATTGAAATCACTGATCTAACCTTTGCGTACGTAAATACAGTTAAATCAACAAATATAGCTTTGGAAGTAGGTTTTATTTCAATAAATGGTAATGCAGATATTCGCATAACAAAAGATTACATTGAAGCAGGCATTGGCGTTGGTGAAGATACTAAAAGCCAAGGCGACACAAAAGAATCTAAAGAGTCTCAAGATCAAAATGGAATTTTAATCAATGATTTCATGTTCAGTGCAACACTTGCATCATTAGATTTCAATGTCATAGTTGAATTTGATGTTTTACATATAGTAAGTGGCGTAAGAATAAATCTTAGTAGCGATGGTATAACAATTAGTACCTCTGCTGATCTTACTGCTGAAGATGTTTACTTCATTGTTGAATCTGACTCCAATGCAATATCTATTGATGCATATATTGATTCGTTCAATATAGCTGGAAACGGCGGCGGGAAAGTAATCATCGATAAAAACTTCTCACTTATCAGTGGTTCAAGTACAAATACGGATATCGTAATCAAGAATGCTTCAATGGATGTTCGTATTGATTCAATTTATCTATGGCTAATGCTTGTGGATGCCGACGTCAGTTTTGTTGGATCAAATGCAAAAATTACTATCGATCTATCAAAAGGTCTAAAAAATCTTACCCTTGTGGCCGATGTAAGTGGAAATTCCAATATAGCTGTAAACACTTTGTGGACCTATCTGAGTTACACTTTTATGGAAATAAGAGTGAAAAATCTGCTTATTTCTGGACCAACAACTATTAATCTTGATGTGGATTTGTCAAGAAATATACCTGTAAACATTAAAATAAACGCTGAAGAAGGCATACAAGCTGATGAATTGACCATCGTTGGTTTTATAAATCTTTATGGTGTAGATGGCGGACCAAATGTATCGATAGGAATTGACAATATAGGTAATATCTTACTTGGAATCGACGGCTTGTGGCATTTTGACATGCTAATAATAGCAAATATAGTTAAATTGCCTTTAACCAACGTTAACCTTGATGGAAATATAAATCCCTTATTGTTGGGATTTGGCGGTTCTTCCAGTTTGGGATTTGCATGGATTCATCTTGAGGGAACTGTTAAAGAAACATCTACGATATCATGGGATCCACTAGTAGGATCTAGAGATAAACGCTTTATCCTTGAACTTGAACCAGGTGTTTTTGTTGCAACCTTTGAAGATTTGGAAACAATAGACAATTATCCTCCTTTGCAACTTGATGGATTTATATATAGTGATGCACCAATTAAATTGAAGCGCTATAGAATACTTTCTCAAGAGTATAAAACTATTATCGAGGGCACAGGCTATATCGAATTCACTTTAGATATTAATTCATTTGAACTCCTAATCAATGGAGAAAGAGATATAGACGTTAAAGGTGACTTAAAAAGTAATGGTGATTTCAGCTTGTTCAATGGAAACTTTGTCGTAAATGGATCAGGCGAATGTCATTTTGATATAGAAATCACCGGTTCTATTTTAACTGGCAATCTATATGGACATGTAAATATGAGCTGGTTTAGAACAAGAACCAGATATATTACAATTTGTAATGTTATAAGATTTGTAACACAGAATAAAGGACGTATTAATTATCCATTTAGATATAATCCTGATTCTGAAGAAATCACAGTAGAATCATATCAATCAACTGTAGTAATTAATACAAACACACAATATATTACGATGTTTGATTCTCAAGAAAATGTTTTGCTGCAAGGAACTCTTGTTATAGATGAAAATGGCAAGATTCAAGTAATTAATGAAGACGGGGAAGATGTACTTTTAGAAGCGGATCTCGAACAAGCACAAATACAGGGAATAAATGTTAGCCAAGAGTTACGTGTACTTTTCCCAGATAGACTTCGTTTTTGGATTCAGATCAATATACTTGATGAATGGTATAAAATCTGGGGTATTGGGTCAGTTCCTTCATTAAACGGTGCAGTTGCACTACTCAAAAGGACAGCAGATAGCAACGACCTGCGTGCAGGTGCTGTTGAAATTTTGCCAGGTGACAAATTAAACTTTACAGCATGGTTTAGACCTGGCCCAGAAAATATTGGTCCATATACTTTTGAGTTCAATTACGGTGACAATAGTTCTTTAGAAAATGTTTCAGTACCTCAAGGCAGTCATGGTCCAGTATATCCTGGTAGCCAAAATCATCAATATGCAGCACCAGGTACCTATACTGCAACTGTAACTATTACAGACTCCAACAATCCTGAAGATACTATAACCGATACTACAACCATTGATGTTGTAGAGAAATATCTTGGTGTAAGTGACGGATTCATCATTAATTTTGAAAAAATCAGCGAATACATAGGTTCCGACGGTAAAATTCATCGTTCATTCGAAGTAAAAAATAATGCAAATGAAAACTATTCCGAATACAAACTCTACTGGAATTTAGATGTTAACTTTAGTGAATTAAACACAAACTTTGGCACAAATGATTGGTATTTTGATATAACTAGTGGTGTCTTGTTGCCCAATGAAAGCCAGGTTGTAAATTATTCATTTACACCGAATCTTAACAAGAAAGGCGATTATGGTGCAAAAATTTATGTAGCAAATTTCAATGACAATAGCGAGCGCAAAACTGTAGATTTCAATATTTACTATGGTTTAGTCGAACTTTTACCAGATACTGCACCTATTCTTTTATTGCAAAAAGGCGAAATAAAAGAGTTTGATAATGTATTCTGGGTACTTGATAATCGTTGGGAAACATTGAACTGGGAAGTATGCGATATTTCATATAATTTTGATTCAGGCCTTGCTGACATAACAATTGCTCCTAACAGTGGATTTATTTATCCAGGTAACCCGCCCACTCCAATTGATATTATAGTTGATGCTTCGAATGAAAACTTCCAAGGGGGCAATATAAAAATAAGGATACAGCGAGTAGGAGATGCAGAAGATAATGACACTATTAATCTTAGTCTCGTTGTAATAAATCCTGAGCCAGAGTCAGAATGGGTAACACCAGATGGGCATGAACTTAACTGGTGGTTCCACCCACGAAGAGCTCATGACGACAATTTAAACCAATGGTCAGCATCATCCTACCGTAGACTGCATGGTGGATGGACGGGTGATCCACTAATACTAACACTTGACAACCCGATAGATTGCAATGGATTCAGAATCAACGCAAAAGCAGGAGACAATCTGGATCAATTGGAAGTAAAACTATACAACGATAACACTTTACAGTTCACAAAAACATTCTCAGATGGTGAATGGAACAATTACGATTGGATCGAATGGGACTTCGGGACAACAAAGAATGTCGATAGAGTTGAAATAAGACAGCATCTATCAAGTGGTACATTCAAGTTCCATTGGGCAGTAGTCAATGAATTTGACTTCAAGGAAGATACATAAGAATACTAAATTGAATATCAATAATTCAATTGATTCCTAAATTTTTTATAATACCAAAATCATAAACAATCAATGAAATTCGGCTCTAGTCGACATTTTAAACATAAAATATTTGTATAACATTTATATATGACTATTATATACCTTTTAAACCTAAGTTAATGACCCAAACCTTTCCGGTTGGCCTATGAGAGCATGTCATCGCACTATCCGTGAGTGGGCCTTTTTCAGATTTGGGTTACAGAAATGGATGTGGAGGTTCAAGAAAAACAAGATGCCCTTAGGGGCGACTTGCGCTCTCTTGAATCTGACGATCGACGTGTGTTGGTGAATTTTGATTCACCCGCTAATTCAATAATATAATAATAGTGTGCATGATTCCGGTTGATCCTGCCGGAGGTCACTGCTATTGGGATTCGACTAAGCCATGCGAGTCGCGAGGGTTCGGCCCTCGGCTGACGGCTCAGTAACACGCGGATAATCTGCCCTTAGGTGGAGGATAACCTCGGGAAACTGAGAATAAGACTCCATAGATCTAGGAGGCTGGAATGCACTTAGATCAAAAACTTCGGTGCCTAAGGATGAGTCTGCGGACTATCAGGTAGTAGTCAGGGTAATGACCTGACCAGCCTATGACGGATACGGGTTGTGAGAGCAATAACCCGGAGATGATATCTGAGACACGATATCAGGCCCTACGGGGCGCAGCAGGCGCGAAAACTTCACACTGTGCGAAAGCACGATGAGGGAATCCCAAGTGCTGGCTCGTAAGAGTCAGCTGTTTTTCTGTCTAGAAAACAGAGAGAGTAAGAGCTGGGTAAGACGGGTGCCAGCCGCCGCGGTAATACCTGCAGCTCAAGTGGTGGCCGCTATTATTGGGCCTAAAACGTTCGTAGCCGGTCTAGTAAATGCCTGGGTAAATCGTACGGCTTAACCGTACGAATTCCGGGTAGACTGCTGGACTTGGGACTGGGAGAGGCTAGAGGTACTCCTGGGGTAGAGGTGAAATTCTGTAATCCTAGGGGGACGACCAGTGGCGAAGGCGTCTAGCTAGAACAGGTCTGACGGTGAGGAACGAAGCCCTGGGGCGCAAACGGGATTAGATACCCCGGTAGTCCAGGGTGTAAACGCTGCTTGCTTGATGTTAGTCGGGCTCCGAGCCCGATTAGTGTCGGAGAGAAGTTGTTAAGCAAGCTGCCTGGGGAGTACGGCCGCAAGACTGAAACTTAAAGGAATTGGCGGGGGAGCACCGCAACAGGTGGAGCGTGCGGTTTAATTGGATTCAACGCCGGAAAACTCACCGGAGGCGACGGTCACATGAAGGCCAGGCTGACGACCTTGCCTGATTCTCCGAGAGGTGGTGCATGGCCGCCGTCAGTTCGTACCGTAGGGCGTTCTGTTAAGTCAGACAACGAACGAGACCCTCATCTTTAGTTGCAACTGGTAAGTCCGCTTATCAGGCACACTAAAGAAACCGCTGGTGATAAATCAGAGGAAGGTGAGGGCAACGGTAGGTCAGTATGCCCTGAATCCTCCGGGCTACACGCGCGCTACAAAGGCTAGGACAATGGGTCCCGACACCGAAAGGTGAAGGTAATCTCGAAACCTAGTCATAGTTCGGATTGAGGGTTGTAACTCACCCTCATGAAGTTGGAATCTGTAGTAATCGCGGATCAACATTCCGCGGTGAATATGCCCCTGCTCCTTGCACACACCGCCCGTCAAGCCATGCGAATTGGGTCTAAGTGAGGTTGTGGTTTTTGCTACAATCAAACTTAGGCTTAGTGAGCGGGGCTAAGTCGTAACAAGGTATCCGTAGGGGAACCTGCGGATGGATCACCTCCTAAGAAATATAAACGGGTGAATCAAACACTAAAAACATACGTTGATCAAAAAATATATTAATCTCTATCGGCTCACCGTCCGATACTTTAATTGGATATGAGTTGGGCCGGTAGATCAGCGGAAGATCGCCTGCTTTGCAAGCAGGAGGCCATGGGTTCAAATCCCATCCGGTCCATTCAGATTTTCCAATTCACAAAAATTCATAAAAACGCCATCTAGTTTGGTACACAAATTAGATGGTAAGGACGTAGACTGACATCTTCGCAATATTCAGTCGATGATCGTCCCATTGCGAATAACATGCAATGGATTGCATACGCAACCTGGACGTAAATTGAGCCAGTGCTACGCCATTTGGTGGATTGCTTGGTTCGAGTGCTGAAGAAGGTCGTGCCAAGCCGCGATATTACTCCGTGTAGGCGCAAGGAGCCTTTGATACGGAGATTACCTAATGGGACATCCCACCGCTTCGGCGGTATTCACAGTAGTGAAAAGGAACCTGCCGAATTGAAACATCTTAGTAGGCAGAGGAAAAGAAATCAATAGAGATTGGGTTAATAAAGGCGATCGAAAACCCAACAGGGCAAACCGAATCCCCATACGACGAGTATGGGGAGATGTGGAGTTTGGACTCATTTACTTCCTAACTTGCTAACTCGAAGTCCCCTGGAACGGGGCGCCGCAGAGGGTGATAGCCCTGTAGAGGTAAACAAGTGGAAGATTTTTGGGTATCCAGAGTAACGTGCGTCGGATATCGCGCGTGAATTTGGGAGGCATAAACTTCCAACCCTAAATACAACTCGAGACCGATAGCGTAATAGTAGCGTGAGTGAAAGTTGCAAAGTACCCCTCGCGGGAGGTGCAAAGAGCATGAAATCAAATGGTTACAGACTTATAAGGCATGAAAGCGACGAAACTACCTTCGGTAGTGGAGCAGTGTCTTATTATCCGTTCTGAATAACGTGCCAGGGAGTTCTTGGTAATGGCGAGATTAAGGGTGTAGAACCCGTAATCATAGCGAAAGCAAATGTCCGCAGGCAACGAGGGACTAGGTGTGCTCGCCTGTAGTCATTACTTAGAGACCCGAAGCCAATCGATCTATGCGTGGCCAGGTTGAAGCCCTGTGAAAACGGGGTGGAAGACCGAACCGGTTCTGATGTGCAAATCGTTCGGATGAGCTGCGTATAGGGGCAAAAGACCAATCTAGACTGGAAATAGCTGGTTCCCCCCGAGACTACTCGCAGGTAGATCTCTGAGGAGATGGATTGCGCGGTAGAGCACTAATTGGGTGTTTAGGGGAAGAAATTCCTCGACACCTTGCTAAACTCCAAATGTGCAATCATCGTAGATTCAGGGTAGTGAGGGCATCTGGGGTAAGCTTGATGTCCGAAAGGGAAACAACCCCGCCTTGTGTTAAGGTCCCTAAGTATCAACTAAGTGTCATAGAACGAAGAGTGTTTATGACCTCAGACAACCAGGAGGTTGGCTTAGAAGCAGCCATCCTTTAAAGAAAGCGTAACAGCTCACTGGTCGAGGTTATATGCCTCTAAAATGGACGGGGCTAAGTTGATCACCGATACATAAGCACTCCTAAAAGGAGATTGAGTAGGGGGGCGTCGTGCGTGGGTAGAAGTTTGGCCGTGAGGTCAAGTGGACCGCGTTCGAACGAGAATCCTGGCAAAAGTAGCAGCAAAGTAGAGTGAGAATCTCTACCACCGAAAGGGCTAGGTTTCCTCGACGATGTTCATCAGTCGAGGGTTAGTCGGTCCTAAGGCAACTCTTAATCGAAGTTGCCGAATGGGAAACAGGTTAATATTCCTGTACTTTACAAACATTTGCTCAAATTTTGACGCATCCGGGTAGACCTTGAAGGCTTGTCTGCCTTTTCAAGCGTATTAAGTTGAGGGAGTACCGTAATGGTGAGAACTCGACCAAAGCGTTATGAATCTATCGTTTTAGATGAATTTGGTTTATCCCAGGTGCCCGTGAAAAGATATTTGGGATGTAGTTTGTGGATCCGTACCGAGATCTGACACAGGTGCCCCTAGCCGAGAAGGCTAAGGTGTGTCGGCTTAATCCAGGCAAGGGAACTCGGCAAATTGGCCCCGTACCTTTGGTATAAGGGGTGCCTGCTTTGTAGAAAGCAGGTCTCAGTAACAAGGGCGCTCCGACTGTTTAATAAAAACACAGGTGACCGCAAGTCCGAAAGGATGTGTATGGTCGCCGAATCCTGCCCAGTGGCGGTATCTGAATACCTATTTCAATGGGGCGAAGGACCGCTAAACGGCGGGGGTAACCATGACCCTCTTAAGGTAGCGTAATACCTTGCCGCTTAATTGGCGGCTTGCATGAGTGGCTTAACGAGGGCGCCACTGTCCCTGCTTGGAGACCGGTGAAATTGACTTACTGGCGTGCAGTCCAGTACCTTCTAGAAGGGAGCGAAGACCCCGTGGAGCTTTACTACAGCCTGTCGTTGTGATACGGTGATGAATGTACAGTGTAGGTGGGAGCCATCGAAGCCTCGACGCTAGTTGAGGTGGAGGCAACAATGAAACACCACCCTTTTTTTGCCGTATTGCTAACTAGAAATAGGACACCGATAGGAGGGTAGTTTGGGTGGGGCGCCACGCGCTCGAAAAAATATCAAGCGCGCCCAATGGTCACCTCAAGGAGGTCAGAAATCTCCTGTAGAATTCAAGGGTAAAAGGTGGCTTTATACGGATTGGATCAATAAAAATCCGCATTGCGAAAGCAGGGCCTAGCGAACCAATGAACCTCATTTATGGGGGTCATTGATAACAGAAAAGTTACCCCGGGGATAACTGAGTCGTCTCCAGCAAGAGCCC
>JBFYMG010000069.1:0-3392 GCA_041305025.1 Thermoplasmatales archaeon | reverse complement strand
GGCATCTCTTTTATCTATTTGTGCCAATGGCGCAATAGAAGTTATATCGACTTCTTTCTGTGTAGAAAGCACAGTCCATACTTTACCTGCAATTGGTCCTATCCTGTCTGTCAAATTGGTTTCACCGAGCTTATACACCATGCCATCCTTGCAAATTTTGTTTTCTCTTGCAAGCCATCCGATTGCACTGTAAAATTCATCATCGCTGAGTCTTGTAGTTTGCATTAATTTAGCTTCTGTAAGCGGTCCTTGTGAATTAAGCGTCTCCCATATTTTTCCAGCATTTATACCAAATTCTTCTAGGATATTTTTCATAACTCCAACTCCTCGGAAGAGGAGTATAAGTTAGAAGGTTATATATATTACGATTATTGCACAAAAAATGTTTTTTCCACTAATTTTCTTTTTGTTATAAATGGGCCTCCGTAGGGTTCCGGAAGCCCAAATTGTGCCTCTATGTCGTCAAATCGGATCATGGTTCACCGATTCTCTTTAAAATAGAGGCAATACTTGCAAATACTGCAAGTGTTAAATAAATTAATGGTTATTCAGTTAGTATACTATTATGAGGAAGATAGCAATTTTGACACGAGACTGTGCAGGGATAAATGCAACCATAAGAGCAGTGATAAGAACTGCCTGCGACTACAATATGGACGTAGTCGGCGTTTTGAAAGGTTATGATGGTTTGATAGATGGCGAACTAATTTCTTTGAATCGACGTTCGGTTTCAGGAATAATCAATATAGGGGGAACAATACTAAAAACCACTCGCTCAAAGAGATTTCTTACTGAAGAAGGGCAAAAACAAGCAGTTAAAAACATACATGATAACGGCATCGAAGGTTTGATTGTTGTGGGTGGAAATGGATCTTTGACGGGTGCGCATATTCTTGCAACAAAATATAAAATTCCTACAATAGGTATTCCAGCAACAATTGACAATGACATTAACGGTATAGATTTGACAATTGGCGCTGATACCGCTGTCAACGTTGCTTTGGATGCTGTGGATAAAATAAGGGATACGGCAAAGAGCCTTGAAAGAATATTTATCGTGGAAGTGATGGGTCGCTATTGTGGTTATATCGCATTGCAAGTTGCATTGGCTGGTGGATGTGAAGAGGTTTTAATTCCTGAAAAAGAGCTAGACGTAGAACGAATGTGCAAAGAGATTGTAGAGGGAAATTCCCAAGGTAAATTAAGTTGGATTATAATTGTGGCAGAAGGGAGAGCAAATGCCCAAGATATTGCCGAGAAAATTACTAGAAAAACTGGTTTTGAAACACGTGTAGCGGTTTTGGGTCACATTCAAAGAGGAGGTAGCCCCACAGCATTGGATAGAATCTTAGCTGCTCGTCTTGGTAGCTATGCCGTTGATGTTTTAAGGGCAGGTCAAACAGATAAATGTGTAGGTTTGAAGAATGAAAGTTTGGTTACCTTGCCATTAGAAGTTGCAATTCAAAAAAAGGAAATTGAGGCAGATAGTTACTATAAACTAATAAAACTTCTAACTTAAGTAAATCTGTTTTTTTAATAGTTAGAAATTATGCGGAGGTCTTTTTAGGTATTATAATGGCCTTACCCAAAGGCAACACAGTTTTGCCAGCCATATTGTTCAATAGAACTCCTGCAGCCCCATAGAAAGATAATGCAGAAACAAGGATTAGAAATACACCTACAATTTCAGCCGCTGTGTTGCATAAGATATTCAGCACCAGAGCAACTATTGCAAGATCAATGAACAACAGTATTGCAAATAGTGTCTTATTTGTCATTAAAGAAGCAACGGTCAGTATTATACTAAATATCAAAAAGCCAATGAGGCCATAGGCGTAGTGTGTAATGTCAAATTTAACACCTGTAAAAATAGTGATAAACAGCGTAAGTGAGACTGAATACCAAAGCAATGAATAAGTAGTAAATGCAGTGGCACCAAAGATGTTGTTGCGCTTGTAGTCCATTAAGCCTGCTATCAGTTGAGCTGTTGCACCCAGGAAAAGAGTCCATGGAATCATAAGAGATTTGGCTGTGCTCGATGCCAACTTAAGATCAGTAGACGCAAGGACGAGGGCTGCAATTGCCAAACCTATAAGGCCCAATGGTGCAGGTTCTGCTGCTAAAAATGGAATCGATTTTACGGTCGTTTCGGATTTTATTATATCTTTTTCAGCCATACCAATCACATATTTTGCCAACCAGTATATTATGTAATAGATTTATACGTATTGCAAAAAACAAAAAAAGAAATAGATATTTAAAGATTAGAGTTTGAGAAAGAGATAAGGGAGATTATGTCCAGAAGCGATGCAAAAAGACGTTGTCATTTCTGTAGGGAATTCTACCCAGAATGTGATCTTTTTCCCCATAAAGTTCATGGTCTTATTTGCAAAAAGTGCCACGATAAGATTAAAAAATAGATATGCAAAATTGTGGGTTTTACTAACATTAGGATTTGGAATACTTTAGAGTTTGACGGATTTGCCCCAGTATGCTTTTCCAATATAAATTTGAGGCAAAAGTATTCTATCAAAACCTATATCACCCAAGATATGCTTTTAAAATAAGCATCCCATCACCTTAAAAATAACCAAAGATACGGAATGTATCTTATTTTAGTCATAGGATGTTTGTTCTATAAAATTTATATACGTCGAAAGGTTTATATGAAATTTGTTCCATAAAGTTTACGCATTAACAAAGAAATATATTATGTGCATAATAATATCTATGCATTAATCTAAGTTATTATTAAGGGAGGTAGAAGAGTTTGAAGGGTAATAAAATTAAATATTTTATTACAGCAGCAATATTATTTATTTTATTAACAGGGACCATCCCTCTTACAACAAGTAGTATAGCGCATTATGTTTTTCCTGCCAAGGAATCATATCTCTCTACGATGCCCAATCAATCAGAAATTCCGGAGACGATTAGCGAAGAAATTACCCTGTACAGAGTAGACATAAATGGTAGATTTATAGCCATACAGGCATCTATAACATTTGAAAAAGGGCAAGACCAGGAGAAAGCAATTGCAGAGAAGTGCAAAGAATTATGCAAAAATGATGAAGAGATGAAGCAATCTATTGACAAAAGCGGAGAAGAGTCCGAATGGATTAAGATCGAATCCGCGGGGAATGGAACACACAGAGCTTTTCGTCGAATAATATTTCCTCATCGAAAAGTTATATGGCGACTAACGATACAATATAGCTATTTCTCAGAGAATAGTTATACAAATGTTACAATAAATGAAATTGAAAAATCTTGGAAAGGCCCACATTCTGTTAGACTAACTGGATTTACAGGTTATGTGAATTTCAAACCACGCAGATTGCTTGGTATTAGATTGTTTGGTAGCACGATCATCCAAGGTTATGCAAAGGCAA
>JBFYMG010000068.1:0-3852 GCA_041305025.1 Thermoplasmatales archaeon | reverse complement strand
TCTCTCGAGACGACCGATAGCGACTGGCTCCCCAATTTTCAAAAGAGTGCATTGTCCTTCACATTGACTTTCATATGGACATACTCGACCGCAAACTGCTGGAAGATTGGTATTTGTTTTTAAAACCTCAACGGCCTTATCGATATTACCCTCAGCCATTTGTTTTATAAAATCAGGTATGTCAATTTCAACAGGACATCCGCTGACCCAGGGCCTGTTTTTACATTGAAGGCATCTTTTTGCTTCTTCGATTGCTACCTCTTTGCTGTAGCCGTATGGAACTTCTTTGAAGTTTTTGATCCGCTCTTCGGGTTTCTGTTGAGGCATTTCATGTTTTGTTTTTCTCACGCTCATTTTACACCAGCCAACTTACAAGCATCTCCCTCTTCGTGGGTAAATCGACGGTTACGCAACATCAAGTTTTCATAATCAACCTTATGACCGTCAAACTCAGGTCCGTCAACACAAGCAAACTTTGTTTTACCGTCAACTGAAATTCGACATCCACCGCACATTCCTGTACCGTCGACCATAATCGGATTCAAACTCACCAGGGTTTTAATATTATATTTTTTTGTGAGGGTAGATACAACCTTCATCATGATGATTGGACCGATAGCCATTACCATGTCAACCTTGTGTTTGTTAATTACTTGTTGCAAAACGTCGCTGACAAAACCCTTTTGACCTTTTGATCCGTCATCAGTTGCGATATAAAATTCATCACTGAATGAAAATATTTCTTTTTCTAAAAGAAGAAGATTTTCAGTTTTTGCACCAAGAATGGAAATCACATAATTTCCGGTTTCTTTTAATGCTTTCACAATTGGATAAAGTGGTGCTATTCCTACCCCACCTCCAACACAAACGACAGTTCCGTACTTCTTGACTTCTGAAGGTAAACCAAGTGGTCCAACGAAATTTTCTATAGAATCGCCAACATTGAGTGTCCCTAGTTGTTTTGTTGTTTTACCTACTTCTAAAAAGATAATTGTGATCGTTCCCGCTTTTCTATCAAAATCAGCAATAGTTAATGGTATGCGTTCTCCTTTTTCATCGATTCTTAGAATGATAAATTGGCCCGGTTGTGCTTTTTTCGCAACCAGTGGCGCTTTTATCTTCATCAGTTTGACGGTTTCTGACAGTATCTTTTTTTCTAATATCTCATACATACAAACACTTACCTCATGTTTCTGCGGAAACATGTATCTAAAGAGTTCATTAATATATTTTATGAAAAAGGGAATTATACTTTATTTGGCTTTTTGTTTCCCAGGTTTAATTATAACAGCGTGACCCAATCTACCATCTAGTTTAACAATTAACGGAGACGATAAATGAATGTGACTAACAAATTTCAGCTTCTCTTCTAAAGTTTGTTTTTCCAGCCATGACCAATCAACAGAGCATTCCTTGGAATGCAATGGTATGTCTACGTAGCCGATTCCTCTGCTAATCATATTCTGGAAGAAATGTGTTCCCTGTGACGGTTTAATGTTGAAATTTTCTAGTGCCGTCTCAACTATGACTCTCACACCCGAAATGTGGCCCCAGCGAACAGGTACACCAAGCCATCTATCTTGAGTCCCCCATCGACCTGGTCCAATCA
Organism: Thermoplasmatales archaeon; assembly: GCA_041305025.1. Lineage (GTDB taxonomy): Archaea > Thermoplasmatota > E2 > DHVEG-1 > DHVEG-1 > JBFYMG01. The sequence continues at coordinate 2,243 of JBFYMG010000068.1, read as the reverse complement.
ATAAGTAAGGAGATGAAGATAAAACTAATTTTTTGTTTATCGCTCCAATTTCTTCAGCCATTTCAATAGTCTTTGATGAATCAAAACCCTCAGAAGGTATGTAAACGACATCACGTATGTTGTCTATCAAACCGTTTCCCAAGGCTTTATCAGAACGAATGAATATTTGTTCTTGTTTTATTTTGTTCCATTCAATTTCGTACTTCTCTTGAGATATAACAAATGGACGTATCTGCAATATAGCAAATGTTGGAGGTATTTTATTCTCAGGATCGATATTCACTGCAAACTCAAATTCAACCGGACAGCCCATTCCTTTTTGACCGACAGTTAAAATGTCCTGGAGAATCGAGGCTAAGGGAAATGCATCGTATTTCAAAATACCAGCAAAAGTAATTAGAGGATAACCGCCATCAGATAGACCGTCCCTAATCATCCCATCGTTTCTATCATATGTACTTGCTACAAGATCAAGTGAACCGTCTTTTATTATGTCATTGATTCTGAGTTTTTTACACGTATTAATTTGTGGCTCATTCAAATCTATGTATTTATTTGATGTATCTAAAACATATAGTTCACGTTGTGAATGTTCAAGTGCAGATTCAGGTGTAGAAAAATCAGGATTTACGTCTGGGTAACGTGGTGAAAATCTGAAAACTTTCTCTCCACCAACAACAGTTTTACCAAAACCAACAGCGATATTTGCTATTCCATCTTCAGCAGTCTGATGAGAAATAGGATAGAAATTATAGGATTTTGCTACTCCGGATAAAGTTGGATAAAATCTACCATTATGTTCTTGTCCTACGAGTTCTTGGATGACTATGGCCATTTTTTCTTCTTCGATCTTTAATGACAATGATTTAGCGTATGATCTTGGTTCTTTGAAAAACACTGATGCATATATGAGTTTTATAGCATGACATAGTTGTTGCAATCTCATATTGTCTTCGTGATTATTTGACAGTAAGTAAGTATCATACATACCAGCAAAAGGATGATTTTGGTAGTCTTCAAGTAGGCTAGACGATCTTATAGCCAGGGGTGTTTTAAAATGCTGTAATATAACTACGAGATTTTGTTTCAGTTCATCGCAAATTTCACATTTTAGGAACTCTTTTGCAATTTCTTCATCTGAGGCGTCTTCATTTTTAAAAAATCTGTAAAGATTGTTGTCGTTAACGAATCTATCAAATTCAAGTGTACCGATTACAACTGAATTTGGTACTTTTACTATCGCACCTTTGTATTTCTCATCAATTTTATATCGTGTTAATAAAGCACGCATAAAAGCTAATCCTCGTCCTTTTCCACCAAGAGAATCACCCCTAAGACGAGTGAAAGAGGAATCGAATTCAAATTTTTGCCCAGAAAAATCAGTAATAATACCACGTTGTTTATTTCTACGGGCGCTATTGAATACTTTAATCAGATACTCTCTGATAGCATTAAGATCAGAAAAATCAGATACTTTTTTTGGTCGTAACTCACTGGCTAGGTTGAATTCACATCTCGCCATAAGCCAGTTTGAAAAATGATTTCTCTGCGAATGAAATAAAATGGATTCAAGTGGAACTTTTTGTAATAACTCTTCGAATTCTTTCATGTTTGACGCACGTGCAATTTCTGTTGTTTGGATATGAATTTCTTCTGATATTATATCCTGTGCTTTCTTTTTAGACTGTTTTTCTTCCTTGGGTAAAAGAAACACAAAGTCTCCAAAACCAAGGCGATCTAATAGAAAATGTTGAAAGTCTTGTACAAGTGTTGGCGAGTTTTTATTTAAAAAATTAGCATCTAATTCATCGGCTTTGGTCTGATTTTTAGTTTCTGAGGATTGCATGAGTAATGGTAGGTGAGATAACTCTCTACGAATCATCTGCAAAAATTCATGTCCTGCTATTGGATTTACTTGCCCATTTTGTTTGAATGAAACATCACATAGGACACCTAAAATATATTCTTTGTATTTTTTATAATAGTAATCTGCTTCTTCATATGTCTCTGCAAGTAGAATTTTTGGCCTAGCTCTTCTGCGAAGAAGCCTTTGCATCTCATTTAGATCGTCAGAAAGAGAACGCCTTGTTTGTTGTACAATTTCTGTTAAAAGTAGCGGGAGAAGCATTGAATAATAATAGATTGAATCCTCCACCATGATTAAGACTCGAACGTTTCCATTCACCGTATCATAGCGAACGTTCATACTGTCCTCAACATACTTTATGATAGTAAGGAAGAGT
>JBFYMG010000067.1:0-8546 GCA_041305025.1 Thermoplasmatales archaeon | reverse complement strand
CAAGACTACCTTGTATTTCCCGACCTTGATATCAATGGGTTGTACTTTTAGCTGCATGTTCTTCCACCTTCTTAAATAATCAAATGCATGATTGGATAAATATGTTTAGGGGATGGGTTTTCGATTTAATAAAAACTGTAACTCTATATACCCACATATGTCCCAGAGATAAGGTTGATACATCTTGGAAAGAGATATATTAGCAATCGGAAATACTAATTAATTTCGACAAGTTGATATAGTAGTACCCCTAAAACATTTCTACAGAAGTTACTTCAATATATTTAAATTATTATGCAGAATGATCGAAATGAGTAATAGTTTAATTCAAATTGAATTCTCAAAGCTTAGCCATTTCTGGATGGACTCAGGATTACTTGGCTTATACAAAATAACAAAAGAACAAAAGCCAACGGAAATAGAAGTAGAAATGCATCTAAGTGACGATGGTGTTGTTTTCAAAGGAACTGAAGCTAATTTGACGGCTTTATTTAATAAAGCCTATGAATCACTTTTGAATCAGTATTACAGTAAGTCAACTGAAAAACAAAGACAGGAAAATGCAGGATTTTATTACAATTCCAAAGAAGACAAATTTGTGCGATATCCAAAAGTAAAAGCTATGGGTATTGCAGGATTGATTTTTAACAAAGCACCAAGAATGACAGTAAACCAGGCTAAATATGATACTCTTGAAGCAAATGAAGCTGGCAAAAAAATAACAAAAAAAGTTCTGCCTCATGAATATTCTCACTTGCAGAATAGATTGAATGACTTTCTTCATGAAACCGGTTTAAAAATATCTGGTAATAACCTTCTAATTGATGGGCCAAATGCAATTCAACCTCAAGTTGAAATCAAAGTAAAGAAGGGAAAAGATAAAGGAAAATGTTTCATCTGCGGTGAATCATCTCATTCACTAACAGAAATTGGCGGTACTGTTTATCCAATGATCACTGGATCATCAGGAGTATTATCTTTCAATTCAAATGGTGGAAAACCTGAAAAGGTTTGTTGGAAATGTGATTTTTTAGGGAAATTCGTGCCAGTAAATGGCTTTTATGTCTACAATAATGAAAGTTACCATATTTATTTCCCATATTCTTCAAGCCTAGTTAAAATGAGTGAAGTTTACGATGATTTTCAAGCTTTAAAGATTGATGATCCAAATCTACTAAAAAATTATGATAACAAACTTGGAGGCTTCTTCCAACGTCCATTTGAACAATTATTCACATTTCTCTATTCTTTATATTTGATAGTTTTATCCAAAAAAACAACTGATGAAGATAATCATGAACTAGATTTTGAGAAACTCTTTGATGTTGTCATTTCAAAAGCCCCCCTTGAGTTCTATACCATTAATACTACATCTTTAGGGGATACTCAAATGGGAAAAATGATATGGCCATTCAATGATTCTGTTTATCTATTCAGATTATTTGATAAAATTGAGAAAAATAAGATCAGTATAAAAGAAGTAATGTCAGGTCTTATTGACTACGACCAAACTAGAAACGATAATAAAACTATAATGAGAAACACTGTTTGTGAACGTATTCTAAAGAAAAGTAGCATTGTTGAATTAATTGAACAGCATGCATTTCATATTAACAAGTCGAAAAAACAATACATAAAACCTATACATGATTTTGTTATTGAATACGAGAAAATACTGAAGGAGGGTAATAATAAGATGGATCAAGCAATTATTGATACGGCAGTTAGTTTGGGAAAGACAATTGGATTTAGTGTTGCTTCTGCTGGTCGCAAAGGTAAAGGTGATCTTTTCAGATTGAGAAAAACCAGAAAACCAGAAGATTTTTTAAATGAAGTAAATCGTATTCAAATAAAATATGGAGCTCTGGTTACCTCTGATTTGTATGGAAAAGGACAAGAATTTGAAAATAACTTCTTGGAGTTCAAACAATTCTGTATGATTGCTGCTCTTAATACTTACAATGCAAAGAGTCAAAATTAATTAAATGAGTATAATGGAGGAATACGAAAAATGAAATCTGGTAAAGCATTGACTTTGACATATTTAACACCCGTATCATTTGCTTCTTTGAATGGATCAGACAAAGAAGCAGACAATATGTCCAACATTAAAAAAATATCCGTAGGCGTTGAGCAATATCCTTACGTTTCATCTCAGGCCATACGCAGAGCATTGAGAAATCAACTTGAGGTATTAGGCAGAGAACTCTCGGAAGGAGTTGCTGCCTCCCAAGCAAAGGGAGCTGCTACTACCCGGCAAGAACCTGATAAATATATTGATGATGATCTTTTTGGATACATGGGAACCGAAAGTGGAGATGGAACTACTAAAGGAGGGTCTACTAAAAGAACCTCTGTAGTAAGAGTTTCGCCTTTGATTGCATTAAATCCTTATCAAGGAGATTTGGATTTCGGTACAAACTACATGGGCGTAAAAGCTGGTGGTGATCCTAATATCTTTGAAACTGAGATCCATTCTGGCCTTTATAGGGGAACCATACTAATCGAACTTGATAGAGTTGGAAAAGGTGATGGATTTAAAAGTGATATTTCTGACATTGAAAAAGCAGCAAGAGTTAAAGATCTACTAAAAGCAATTAAAAATCTATGGGCTTCCGGTAGACAAACTAGATTCCTTGCGGACATTGCTCCAAAGTTTGTAGTTGCAGCAATGCTCAGTACAAAAAATCCGATTTTTCTTGAAAGTGTGAAACTTGAGGGTAATGGAATTAATGTTTCAATAATAGAAGAAACTCTCAAAGATTATGAGCCTGAAATAATCTCTTCAGTTATTGGTATGAGAAAAGGATTCTTCGTTAATGATATTGAAAAAGCAAAACCCCTGGGAGAAGCATTTGAAGAAATGACAAAATGGATAGATGAATATTATCAGCAGTGATAACCATGTTTATCTTTTCGATGGAAGGTGTATCACTAACTGCTTCTTTTCGATCTCCAGAGACACATACATTTCACAAAACGCTCCCTTTACCCCCAAAAACAACAATAATAGGGATGATGGGAGCCGCTCTGGGAGTGGGTCTAAAAGAAGTACATAAATTAGTTGACGAGCAAGGTCTTTTAGTTGGAGTTTACGGTTCCAACAAAGGCTTAATGCGCGATCTTTGGAATTATAGGAAACTTACGGGTAAAGAAAAGAAATACACTGAAGATGATATTAAAAGCCGTAGGCAATACAGTGTCCTGATTAGAGAGTATTTGTTTGAAAATCAGTTCGTATTCTATTTTGGATCGAATGCGCTTGATAGTTTAGAGCAGTTAAGGTCTGCATTCTTATCACCTGTTTATACTTTAACAGTAGGAACTAGTGATGATTTATTTAAAATATGCGAAATAAGCGACATAATTGAAGAGGAAAAATGCAACCTCAGTAAGTTTGAGTTTACCGTTCTACCTGGAGATTTATCTCAACTTTATAACAATGATATTGACTTTAGCCAGCTTCCTATAGTTCAAACAGTAAACACGCCTCAAGTATTTCTTTTGCCAACCAGATTCGTTTTTGAAGGTGATGAAAGAAGAGTAAGTGAACGTAAGAAGTTTACCTTTATAAGCACTCCTGTTAAACTGAAAACAGAAATTGATGGATACATTGTAAATGGAAAAAATGTTGTGCTGCTATGAATAGTGTTATTTGGGCTAAACCTGATCAATCCTATGAAGAACACATTACTGCTTCTTATAGAGCTTGGAAACAGACAATTGAAGCAAAAAAAAATCTGATTAGAAGATTCAGTCAAGAATTTGGATTTGATGACAGACGCTTTTTAATGAGTTCTCTTTTAAGCGTAGTCTTACACGATATTGGAAAATGTACAGATATCTTCCAAGAAATGATGGTTGCAAAGCAAAATGGAGAACACTTTGACTATCGTGAAAATTACAGACATGAGCTTGTATCTTTCATGTATTCAGTTTATGGAAGTGCTGCTTTAACACAACAAGAAGGTCCATTGGTTGGAAAGCTTCCACTTGAAGCTCTTGCTGTTTTAGGTCATCATAAAGCAATCAATCCAAGCATGTCTTTTTTCGAAAAAGAAAGAACAAATGAGATGCCATCTATAATAGAAGATGGAACTAAACAGGCATTGCTTTTAGCAAAACAAATTTTTGACGAGGAAGGATATGATTTTCCGAATAATCTTTTCAAATTGACCATTAGAGATAATCCATATAACAGGGCTTGTGACTTTTTAAGCAACTATGTTGCTAAAATGTATCATGCAGATAACAATAATGAAGCAATAAGATCGACTTACCTGCTCTTAAAAGCTATATTGCACTATTCAGACTGGCACGGCTCTTCAGGTTCAGATGTTAATTATCATTTGCAAAATAAGTCTACAGAATTAGTTTCGGAAATTGAAAAGAGATGTGAACTGCTGAATATTAAATTTTCTGGATTAACACAATTTCAAGAAGAATGTTCTAAAACATTAGATAATGTAATTGCAATTGCGCCTACGGGCTGCGGGAAAACCGAAGCATCACTCATGTGGGCATTAAATAATCTGCAGAATAAGGGTGGAGGTAAATTACTCTATTTGTTGCCAACGATGGTTACAGCAAACAGTATATTTTTGCGACTTGAAGATTATTTTGGTAAGGGAAATGTGGGACTAACACATTCTACAGCTTCTTTCATGTTCCAGGATGAAGAAGATAATCAAGAAGAAAGAAGAAATGTGCTCTTCGACAAATCTTTCATTAAACCTGCAACTGTAGCCACAATTGATCAATTGCTGGTGACCGGATTCAATCATGGAAAATGGACACTCATTGAAGCAAACGCCGCCAATGCCGTAATAATCATTGATGAAATCCATTCTTATGATTCATGGACATTGGGACTCATTATAAAATCGATTGAACATTTTTCGAAGTTGGGAGCTAGGTTCATGCTAATGAGTGCAACTATGCCTAGTTATCTAATAGAACTTTTATTGAAGGCATTTGCGTCTGTAAAAAAAATAAAAGACGAAAATTTGCTAATTTCTTGTAGAAGTAGGTATACTACATTTGACAAATACATTGATGATGCAATTCCAGACATCGAAAAATCAGTGAATGGTGGAAAAAAAACACTTGTTGTGGTTAATAACGTTGCAAAATGTCAGGAGTTGTATGGGAAACTAAGTTTTTTGAATCCTGTTTGTTATCATTCCAAGTTTACATTGGAGGACAGAATAAAAAAAGAAGGTTCCATCGAGAACACCAACCTCCTAATTGCTACACAAGTCGTTGAAGTATCGTTAGATATAGATTTTGATGTAATGTTCTGTGAATGTGCTCCTCCTGATGCAATTGTTCAAAGAGCTGGAAGAGTAAATAGAAGAAGGAGTAAAGCAGATAGTCGCATATTCATATTTAAAGCATCAGATATTTCAAAACGTATATATGATCCAGATTCAAGCGGGCTATTGACACGTTCATTTGACTCTTTTGCAACTTCTAGAGAAAATTTAACGGAAGCTGACCTCATTAGAATAGTCGAACAGGTATATTCTCATGTTAACATAGAAGAATCAAAGAATTTCATTGATGCAAGTGAGCAATATGAAAGAACACAAGAGAGGTTATCTGGAATTCTCGATAATCCTAATAGAGAAGATAACAATGAAGTTACAAGAAAAATAGACTACTTGCAAATACCTGTAATTCCACTTATTTTCAAAGATGAAGCATTGAAACTTCCTCCTTCAAAACGCCGTTTGTTTGAAATTAAGATGCCATATTGGTATGTATTGAAAAACAAACAAGAAATAAGAGGCATTACTTTTTGTGAAATGGATTATGATTTCGAAATCGGTGCACAATTCAGAAATAACACTGAAGTTTCAAGTTTGATAATATGAATCTTCTTGTTTTTACTTTAACCCTCACCTCCACCAGGCCTATACAGGAATCAGGCGCCCAGCTCAGAGGATTCTTTGCCACCAAGTTCAATGAATATAGCCTCCTGCATCAGCATAATGCTGATAAATTCATTTACAGGTATCCGATGGTCCAGTATAAGATGATCGACAGAACGCCTACTGTCATCGGAATAAATGATGGCGCAGAGGTGTTGAAGGAAATATACGACGAGTATGACAAGATCAACCTCAATGGAAATGAGTATGAGATAGTTGAACGAGGTATAACTTACAAAAAAGAGGATTTCGGAATCTCTGAAAAGCTGATCAAATACGACTTTGTGACACCCTGGTTTGCACTTAACCAAGAGAACTACAGGAAATATCTTTCTTCGAATAGAGAACAGCAGGCAGAATTACTTAATAGGAATCTGGTTGGTAACATGCTTTCCATGTCAAAATCCCTCGATTACCAGGTTCCTGAAAAGATAAAGTGCCATACTGAACTGCAAGAGCGCAGTTCAAGCCTGAAGGGGAATGAGATCATTGCCTTCAAGGGTTCCTTTGTTACGAATTTCCAGATCCCGGAATATCTCGGCTTGGGTAAATCCGTATCACGCGGTTTTGGGACGGTGAAAAGATGCAACTTGTGATCAACACCCACGGATCTTTCCTGAAAAAGAATCACAACTGCTTTGTTATCAAGAATGAGGACAAGGTATTCGAGGTGTCGGCAGACAAAGTTGAAAGCATCCTTATCACCACGTCTGCCACTATAACCACGGATGCCATAAAATTCGCTGTGGAGAACAACATCGACATAGTTTTCCTGGACCATTTTGGTGACCCTTACGGGAGAGTATGGCATTCCAAGCTTGGGAGCACCACACTAATCCGAAGGCGACAGCTTGAGGTCGCAGAGCAGAAAAAAGGGTTTGAGCTGGCAAGGGGCTGGATCGAGACCAAGATGAACAACCAGATCGATCTTCTCAAAGACCTCAAGAAGAATCGGCCTGAACAGCGTGCCGAACTGGATGAGTATATTTCCAATATTGAAAAAATGAAGGCTCAGCTTCTCGAACTCGATGGCACGCTGGAAGAGAAAAGAGGCTCTATCATGGGCATAGAGGGCATGGCTTCCAGATACTATTTCGATGCACTTAGTTTCGTCATGCCCGAAAAATGGAAATTCGAGGGTAGGAGCAGGAACCCTGCAGTGGATGGGTTCAACTGCCTGCTGAATTACGGCTATGGTGTTCTTTATTCCATGGTAGAGAAGGCTTGCATCATTTCCGGCCTTGACCCTTATGTGGGTTTCATGCATACTGATAACTATAACAAGAAATCCCTCGTCTTTGACCTTATCGAGATGTACCGTATTCATGCAGACAGAACGGTGATCAACTTATTCTCCAAACGTCAGGTTAAAGAAGAACATTTTGACAGCATCCCTAACGGGTTGAGCCTGAACAAAGATGGCAAAGCTGTGCTTATCCAGTCACTGAACGAGACCCTGGACCAGAGTATGGATTACAATGGCAGGAATGTTAAGATCCGAAACATACTGGAACACGATTGCCACAAGATCGCCAACAGCTTGATCAAATGAGGTTGCTTTATGCTTGTATGGGTAATATACGACATAACAGAAAATTCAACTCGAAAAAAAGTAAGCGACAGATGCAAGGACTACGGCCTTTACAGGGTACAGAAAAGTGTATTTCTTGGTGATCTCAATACGAACCAGAGAGATTCCCTTGCCATTGAATGCGAAGAAATAATTGACATAGATATCGATTCAGTCTACATTTTTCCAATGGATGAAGAGTCTTTCAAAAAGGTCAAACTGATAGGTCAGGCATTTGACAAAGACCTTGTAAGTGATGAAGTCCTGACAACTTTCTTCTGAGGCTGCATATGGAAGCAACAATCAATGAAAATACTACAATTATAACAATATCTGATGTGCTTGAATATCAGTTCTGCCCCCGGTTCATTTACTTCATGCACTGTCTGGATATTCCGCAGCATGAAGAAAAACGATTCAAGGTCCTCAAAGGTCGAGAAGTACATGAGGAGCGTCAGCTCACAAACAAAGAATATGTTAGGAAAAAGCTACACTGTGTTCAGAAGGAGTCTGAAGTGTACCTTGTATCGAAGCTACACCACATCAAAGGCATCGTTGATGAAGTGCTTTTTCTGGAAGATGGCACTGCAGCACCTCTTGAATACAAGTTTGCAGAGTACAAGGAAAAACTCTTTTCTACTTATAAGTATCAAATAGTATTACAGGGACTCTTGATAAGGGAGAACTATGGTAAAGGAGTAAACAGAGGCTATATATGTTATACTCGTAGCAATAGCCTGGTGAAAGAACTGGATATCACTCCTGCTGACTTCAATAAAGCTATTGAGATCATTGAAGATATCCTTGAGATCATCGAAAAAGGCAAATATCCGAAAGCAACAAAGTCTGGAAACAAGTGTATTGATTGTTGCTACAGGAATATCTGCGTATAGCCAATATTTTCTTATATTTTTAAACCATTTGATAATTATGCAGCAAGAATCTAAGTGCTGCAAAAGGAGACTTTATAGCCAATTTTGAGCCAAAAACCGGGAAAAATTGCTCTATTCAAAAGCAAGATCCATTATAACAAGGATTGAAAC
>JBFYMG010000066.1:0-14560 GCA_041305025.1 Thermoplasmatales archaeon | reverse complement strand
ACAGGATAGAGATTGAGAATCCAGGTATCCTTCTGCCCGGAATGACCATTGAGGATGTCAAGCAGGGCGTTTCTAGGATAAGAAATCGTGTTATTGCGCGAGTTTTCAGGGAACTTGATCTAATAGAACAATGGGGCAGTGGTTTTCGTCGTATTCTGAAGGATGCTGAAGAGCTTGGACTTCCCCAACCAGAGATCATTGAAATTGGAATGAGGGTGAGGTTCATTGTCTATCTGGCAGAATCTATTGAGCTTGAAACAAGCGACTCAGTCACAGATTATGAAAAACTGCGGCCCAAGTCACGGCCTGAGTCGGAACTAGAATCACAACTTGCAGCCAAAGTACTTGATCTTCTTATGGAAAGCGATGCAGGAATGGCTGCACTTGCTTCTGGATTAGGTCACAGGACCATATCAGGAGAGCTTAAGAAACAGACCAAGAACCTTATGGAACTCGGTTACATCGAAATGACCATACCTGACAAACCTCGTAGCAGCAAGCAGAAATACCACCTGACGACCAAAGGCCGCGCATTCTTAACCAAAGATAAAGAGAAGAGAAAAGAATGACTGGATTGCACTTCTCTTACGAAGATATCGACAAAACCGCCTCATACATGAACATTCACACCAGGTTCACACAACTCCGGCACGAAGTTAGTGAACTTGATGCCATAAATGGCACTAAGTCACGGCCTAAGCTGCGGCCCAAGTCACGGCCCGAGTCGGGACCAAGTTGGGACTATGTAGGGACTAAGTCAGGACCAAGCAGGGACCAAGTAATATTCCAATCACCGACCCAGTCCCCGACCCAGTCAGATGATCCTATCCTAAGATTACTGCTGGTACTCAAGGACGGAGAAACATCTTCAGGTGAGCTCCGCAACATTTTGAATATCAAGCATCGACCTACCTTCAGGGATAACTATCTCCATCCTGCCCTCGATTCAGAATTGATAGAGATGACAATCCCGGAAAAACCAAGCAGTAGCAAGCAGAAATAACGTCTGACACCCAAAGGCCGCGCATTCTTAATTAAAGAAGCAGCACAAGGAAAAGAATGATTGATCAGGGTTTATCGATCATTCAGACAGGTATATCAAAGGTGACCTCATAAAAACTAACCAGTCGATTAAAAGTTTACTTCTTTATCGGTAAGTTTCCGAATACAAGCGCAGTAGCAATAATTATCACTTGAATATTGCATAGTCTATTTTATTTCAACCAGTGCCTGCTATCTCTGGGAGAAGATCGTAGCCATTCTCGAAAAGAACAATGTCCAGATCATCTGTCCTGGCCACAAGATAAGCCCAAGTGTGAGAGAATATTTCCCGGTGAGACATGTGCTCACTGAAGAAGTATCCACTGACGGGCGCATCCGTGTAAATGTAAAGACCTCAGCTAAAGATGAGGTCATGGACAAGATCAACCGGCAGAAAAGATATGGGCAGCTTGTGTTCGGGGATTAGGTAAATAAGCTAAAGAGCCAGAATCACATGGATTAAAATATTCTGAAAGTATTCTTGCATGTAATCCTAGTTCAGTTTGGAAGAATAGACAGTAATTTTATTTTAATCAATAAACATATATAAAATAAATCCCAAACTAAAATAATGTTTGATGCGAAGGTCAATTTAGTGCAGACTATTGAAGTGAATGTGCCATAGATTGAAAAACAAATTAGATACTATATTATTGGAATTATAGATGGTGGTATCATGCAAATACTGAATAACATTACTGATTTATGGGGAGATGATCTGAAAAATGCACTTAAACCTGGCACAAGGCTGAAAATTGCTGCCTCTTGTTTTTCCATTTATGCTTATGAAGCTTTAAAAACAGAGTTGGAAAAGATTGACTCTCTTGAGTTTATTTTTACTGCTCCGGCTTTTGTAGCAAATGAGGCTACTGACAAAGTTCCCAAAGAGAGCAGGGAATTTCACATTCCTAAACAGCAACGTGAAAGGAATCTATATGGAACTGAGTTTGAAATTCAGCTCAAAAATAAACTTACTCAACGGGCAATAGCTAAAGAATGTGCTGATTGGATACGAAGAAAAGCGACTTTTTGCTCAAATTCAACAAAAGCTCCTATGCAGCAGTTTGCCTGTCTTAACACAGGTAATGAAGATATTGTTTATATGCCCTTACACGGTTTTACTGCAGTAGACCTTGGGTATAGTCAAGGAGATGCTGTCTCTAATTTTATCAATAAGTTTGAAGATGCTACTTCCACTAAAATCTGGATGAACCTTTTTGATCAAATCTGGCAAGATGAAAACAAGCTACAGGATGTAACCAACAGTATATGTACACACATCGAATCTGTTTATCGTGAAAATTCTCCAGAGAAAATCTATTTCCTCATGCTTTATAATATCTTCAATGAGTTTCTTGAAGACTTGAATGAAGATGTGCTCCCCAACGATTTGACTGGTTATAAGAATAGTGTTGTATGGAATAAACTCTTTAATTTCCAGAGAGATGCAGCCACGGGAATTATTAACAGGCTTGAAAGATACAATGGATGTATTTTGGCTGACAGTGTGGGACTTGGTAAAACATTTACAGCATTGGCAGTTATAAAATATTATGAACTTCGAAATCGTTCTGTACTTGTGCTTTGTCCAAAGAAGCTCGAGGACAATTGGCAAACCTATAGAAATAATTACAAAACTAATATACTGGCAAAGGATCGTCTGAATTACGATGTTCTTTTTCACACGGACCTTTCACGCAAATCAGGCAAGTCTTCCGGCTTAGATTTGAAAAAGATTAATTGGGGTAACTATGACCTTGTAGTCATAGATGAGTCTCACAATTTCCGTAACAACGATGCTTACAAGGATAAAGAAACTAGGTACCAGAAATTAATGAACTATGTGATTAGGAATGGTGTTAAAACAAAAGTTTTGATGCTTTCAGCTACGCCAGTAAATAATAGGTTCACTGATCTTCGAAATCAACTTGCTCTTGCATATGAAGGAGAATCAGAGAATTTAAGTCAAAAGCTGGGAACAGGTAAAAGTATTGAAGAGATATTCCGAAACTCCCAAACTGTTTTCAATCAGTGGTCTAAATTACCTCCGGAAAAGAGAACAGCAAGAGCAATTCTAGATTCTCTTGACTTTGATTTTTTTGAACTATTGGATAGTGTAACCATTGCCCGTTCCAGAAAGCATATTGAAAACTTTTACGATACAACTGAAATTGGAAAGTTCCCGCTAAGATTAAAACCTTTATCTTTTCGTTGTCCTTTAACAGAACGTTCCGATGTGATGAGTTTTAATGATATTTATGAACAGTTATCTCTACTCAAGCTTTCTGTTTATGCACCTGTCAACTACATTCTTCCGAGTCGACTGGCAAAATATGAAGAAATTTATGATACATCGGTTGATGGTGGGAAAGGTAAGCTTCGTCAGGCAGATCGTGAAAAAAGCCTTCAGTCACTGATGATAACAAATCTTTTGAAGCGTCTTGAAAGTTCAGTTGAATCTTTTAGATTGACACTAGAAACTCTAAAAGAGAATCATAAGAATATGATTAACAAAATTGAGGAATTCAAGCAATCAGGATCGAATCTTTCAATTAATGATTTTACTGACTCTTTGGAAGAGCTTGAAGCTGAAGATGATGATCTTATTGGTCTAGATGACTTTATGACTCAAGGAAAGGTTCAGGTGAGTTTGAAAGATATGGATTTACAGTCATGGGAACATGATTTAAAAACTGATCTCATTGTTATATCAGAACTTCTAGCTGAAATGAGGAAAATTAATCCAGAAGATGACTCAAAGCTTCAACATATCAAAAATCATATTCAAGAGAAAATTAAGAACCCTCTAAATCAGGGAAATAAAAAAGTCATTATATTCACTGCTTTTGCAGACACAGCCGATTACCTTTATGCAAATCTTTCCGGGGAGTTGCTTAAGATGGGCATTCATTCAGGTAAGGTTACAGGCAAAGGTACTCCAAAAACTACTTTGAAAAAAGGATACGATTTTCAATCTGTACTGACAATATTCTCTCCAGTGTCGAAAGAAAAGACTTTAATACTTCCTGAAGAGCCAAATGAGATTGATGTCTTAATTGGAACTGATTGCATATCAGAGGGACAGAACCTTCAAGATTGTGATTATCTCATCAATTATGACATTCATTGGAATCCTGTTCGTATCATTCAGCGTTTCGGTCGTATAGACCGAATTGGTTCGCACAATGAATCTATTCAGTTGGTCAACTATTGGCCGGATATTTCGCTTGATGAATATATAAATCTGAAAGAACGAGTCGAAAATCGAATGTATATAGTGGATCTTACAGGAACCGGCGACGACAACGTTCTTTCAGCACAGGCTAATGATGTGGCCTACAGAAAAGAACAACTTAGACGATTACAGGATGAGGTTATAGAACTGGAAGACCTTAAAACAGGGGTTAACATCACAGATCTAGGATTGAATGATTTCCGAATGGATCTGCTAAATTACATTAAAGACAATCGAGATATAGAGAATTTACCTAATGGGCTGCATGCTGTTGTACCATCAAATAAGGAAATTGGATTGATTCCTGGAGTTATCTTTACTCTTCGTAACCGCAATTCAGGTGTCAATATTAATCAGCATAATCGCTTACATCCATATTATCTTGTTTATATTGATAATAAAGGGGAAGTGATTACGAACCATACGCAAGTAAAAACATTGCTTGACTTGGTAAGAAGAAGTTGTAAAGGGATAGACAGTCCAATCTACGATGTATGTAAAAGTTTTAATTCTGATACCAATGATGGAAGGGAAATGTCCCGGTATTCAGAATTATTGAGCCAAGCCATTAGATCGATCATTGAGGTAAAAGAAGAGAAGGATATTGACAGTCTATTCTCTGGAGTTAACACCACAGCTCTGGTCGATACGATTAAAGGATTGGATGATTTTGAGCTTATTTCTTTCTTGGTAATACAGGGTGAATGTTGATGAATGTTCTCTATGATTTTCCTAAACAAGCTACATTTGGACACATGCTTGCTAAAAGTAAGATTTATGAGCATGCTACTCCATCTTCCAGAGTAAAGCAATTGTTTGTAAGGGAAGTAGAGAAGATAACGTGGGCTTATAAGCTGTCTCCAACAACAATCAATCTACCCACTAGTGCTGGGGTAAATGAGATACAGGTTTTTATGATTGTTCTAAAAAATGGAACTATTAACGAAGAGGTCTTTCAGACAATAGATAAAGCAATTCCTTCGCCTATCTTGTTCCACCTCAGTTACAGGGGGAGGAGTAAATATAAAGCAGCTTACAAGCGCCCAAGCGAAGCCGACAAGAGCAAGTGGGTTGTGAGTAGTTATTTCGAGACTGAGTGGATGGACGATAACTCGGAAAAAGCAGCATTACCGATTGTTCTAAATATGGGTGCACTCTATCAGGCCTTTCTCAAAGATATTAGTTCTCTTCCTTTCAGGAAGGACGAAACTCTGGAAAAGCTAGTAGAGAGAGTGGATAAATTACACATGAAAGAGCGTGAAGCATCAAAAATTGAATCCTCCTTAAAAAAGGAAAAACAATTTAATCGCAGAGTTGAACTAAACAGATCGCTCAATGATTTAAAACGAGAAATTAAAGATTTAAAACGCTAATCAATTCTGATGGATAAAGGAGTTTTACAATGGATAAGTTAAAAATGCATAGTCCTAATTTTGTTGAAGAGAACATTGAAAAACTGGGCGCAATGTTTCCGAGTTGTGTTACAGAATCAAAAGATGAAAATGGTAATCTGAAAAAATCAATTGATTTTGACCTCTTAAGACAGGAACTTTCAACACACATAGTCGAAGGTCTGCAGGAACGCTATCATCTAAACTGGTCTGGGAAGCGAGAAGCATTGCTCACAGCCAATGCACCCATTGCGAAGACTCTGCGACCCTGTCGTGAAGAAAGTTTGGATTTTGATACCACCGAGAACCTCTTCATTGAAGGTGATAATCTTGATGCTCTAAAACTCTTGCAGGAAACCTATCTTGGCAAAGTGAAGATGATTTATATTGATCCACCTTATAACACAGGTAGTGATTTAATTTATACTGATAACTTTGCCGAATCCACTGAAGAATATCTGCTGGAATCCGGTCAAAAAGATGAAGGTGGCAACCGTCTTGTTCCAAACCCTGATTCTAATGGTCGCTTTCACTCTGACTGGCTAAGTATGCTTTATTCACGGCTTAAGTTAGCGAGGAATCTACTCCAAAATGATGGAGTTATTTTTATTTCAATAGGTGATATAGAAGTTACTAATACTCAAAAACTATGCGATGATATTTTTGGTCCCCAAAATTGTATAGGTATAGTTCCGCGCGTTATGAAATCGGGTGGAAACAAGGGCCGTTTTTTTTCACCAAATATTGATTATATAATTGTATATGCAAGGGATATAACAATCACAGGTGAGTTTAAAGGTGAACTTGATGAAGAGTTGGTAAAAAAACTGTATAATAAAATAGAAACTCATGGAGATCGGAAAGGAGAAAAATACAGACCTTTTGGTTTATACCAGTCATCTTTAGACGCAAGGCCTAACCAACGATATTACATCGAATGCCCAGATGGGTCTTTTGTAATTCCTCCTGGAAAGAGCATGCCTTCTGAAATAAAAGATGGAAACAAGGTAATCCCCGAACATACGGATGGATGCTGGCGCTGGAGTCAAGAAAGATATATTCAGGAGAAAGCCAAAAACAATTTAGTTTTTATAGAAAGTCCAAATAATGTATTGATTTCTCCAGATGGTACGCCTTCTAAATGGAATGTCTATACAAAAATATGGCTTAATGATAGACAGGACGATGGCCAAACACCTATAAACTTTATTTCCAAGTTTGAAAACAGACATAGTGCTAAAGAATTAAAAGAACTTGGGATTGATTTTGATTTTTCTAAACCTACAGGTTTAATTAAATATTTAATATCTATCATGAAAAATACAAATGAGTCAATTATATTAGACTTTTTTTCTGGATCATCTACCACTGCCCATGCTGTCATGCAACTTAATGCCGAAGATGGAGGTAAACGTAAATTTATCATGGTGCAGCTTCCTGAAACTTGTGATAAGAAATCGGAAGCCTTCAAAGCCGGATATTACACCATTGCTGAAATAAGCAAGGAGCGTATCCGCCTTGCCGGAAAGAAAATCAAAGAAGAGAATCCTGAAAACACCCAGAATCTCGATATTGGTTTCCGCGTTCTCAAAGTTGACAGCAGCAATATGGAAGATGTCTATTACACGTCTGATGATACAAAACAGACCGTTCTCTTCAAAAATACCGATAACATCAAAAAGGATCGTACTTCGGAAGATCTGCTTTTCCAGGTATTGCTGGACTGGGGTGTAGACCTTACACTTCCAATTTCAAGAGAAACGATCCTAGATAGAGAAGTTTATTTTGTTGATGGAAATGCTCTTGCAGCCTGTTTTGTCAAAGATGGTGAAATTACTGAAGATTTCTGTAAAGAACTGGCAAAAAGGGAACCTCTACGTGTGGTTTTCCGTGATTCAGGATTTGCAGATGACAGTGTTAAGATTAATGTGGAACAGATCTTCAAACAGCTGAGTCCTCACACGGACGTGAAAACAATATAAGGAGGCCTTTAATGAAAATAAAGTTCAAAAATCAGGCCTATCAGACGCGTGCCGTAGGAGCGGTTGTTGATTGCTTTAAAGGGCAACCAAATACGGGGGGTCTTAGCTATCGTATTGATCCAGGTATCATAAAAGCTGAAGAAGGGAGATTATACCAGGAAACTTTTTTACAAAAAGGCTGGGTAGATGAAGAGTCAGGTTTTAAGAACAGTGGTCTTTCACTTTCTGAACAACAGCTTCTTGGAAACATACAGCAAGTTCAGCGCCTTCAGAATCTCCCACAATCCAGCAGTCTTGTAAAGACAAAAGTTTCGTCGTTGAATTTAGATGTAGAGATGGAAACCGGGACAGGTAAAACCTACTGTTATATCAAGACCATGTTTGAGATGAACAAGAGATTTGGATGGTCAAAGTTCATCATTGTGGTTCCTAGTATTGCCATTCGTGAAGGTGTTTACAAATCACTTGAAATTACTGCAGAACATTTTCAGGAAACATACAGCAAAAAAGCCAAGTTTTTTATATATAACTCAAAGCAACTTCACAATCTTGAGAGTTTTTCCTCTGATGCAGGTATTAATATCATGGTAATCAATGTTCAGGCATTCAATTCCAGGGGGAAGGATAATCGTCGTATTTATGAGGAACTTGATGATTTTCAGAGTCGCCGTCCAATTGATGTCATTAAAGCAAACCATCCCATACTGATTCTTGATGAACCACAAAAAATGGGAAGTTCTACGATACTGGATTCACTTAAAGAGTTCAATCCTCTGTTTATCCTGCGGTACTCAGCAACACACAAAATCCAGCACAATAAAGTACATAGGCTGGATGCTCTGGATGCATATAATCAGAAGCTGGTCAAAAAAATAGCTGTGAGAGGTATTTCTGTCAAGGGTCTGTCCGGCACCAATGCCTATCTCTATCTGGAATCCATTGAAATATCCAGACAGGCTCCTGTTGCCAGAATAGAACTGGAGGTAAAACAAAGTAATGGGATAAAAAGGATTATTCGTAAACTAGGTAAAAGTGCTAATCTTTATGATTTATCAAATGGACTAGATCAATACAAAGGGTTTGTAATTTCTGATATCAGTGCTATAACTGATACAGTTGAATTTATGAATGGACACCAGTTGCAGGCTGGAGAAGCCACTGGAGATGTTAACGAAAGCGTTCTGAGACGAATCCAGATAAGAGAAGCTATCAAAGCACATTTCGAAAAAGAACAAACTCTTTTCCACCAGGGAATAAAAGTGCTGACCCTTTTTTTCATTGATGAAGTTGCTAAATATCGTGTTTATACTGATGAAGGTGAAGAAGGAGGAGAATATGCCAGAATTTTTGAGGAAGAGTATCAGTATGCTCGAAATGAGATAATCCAGGATACATCTATACATGAAAATTATAAAAAATACGTGGGAGGCATCTCTGTAAATAGCACCCATAATGGATACTTTTCTATCGATAAAAAGAGTAGACGGATGGTTGATCCGGTAACCGGTGATAGATCATCGGAGACGGATGATGTGGATGCATACGATTTAATCCTGAAGGACAAAGAGCGTCTTCTTTCCTTTAAAGAACACACACGCTTTATATTCTCTCACTCTGCACTTCGCGAAGGATGGGATAATCCCAATGTCTTTGTTATCTGTACATTGAAACATAGTGATAATACAATTTCACGGAGACAAGAGGTTGGACGTGGACTTCGTATTGCTGTAAATCATCTTGGTGAAAGGCAGGATGATCCTGCAACTGTCCATCAAACCAATGTCTTAACAGTTGTCGCCAGTGAAAGCTACAAGGATTTCGTAGCTGGTTTGCAACTTGATATCAGTGAATCCCTTTCAGAAAGGCCTCGTGTGGCTAATGAAGCTTATTTCATCGGAAAAATTCTACCAGTTGATGGCAATAATGTTGAAGTGACACCTCAAATTGCCAAGCAAATCTATAAGTACCTTCTAAAAAACGACTATACAGATGACAATGATCACATTACTCAGACATACCACGAAGCCCTCAAAAATGATACTCTTGCGCCTCTACCGGAGGAACTACAACCACACAAAAATCAGATTTTTCAGTTGATAGACAGTGTTTATAGTGATGCAAATGTAATTGAGATTGAAAATGATCGCGGAACAAAAATAAACCCATTAAACACAAACTTTGAAATGAAAGAGTTCAAAGAACTCTGGAACAGGATCAATCGAGAAGCAGTTTATAGTGTAAAATTCGACAGTTCTGAATTGATAGAGAAATGTGTGCAATCTTTGAATAAAGAACTACATGTAACTCCTCTTAAATACACTGTTCAAAGCGGTGTACAGGCCGATGGAATAAGCTATGAACAGATGAAATCTGGTGATGGATTTAAGCTTCTTGAAACCTCAAATGATAAATATAATGCAAAATCCATTCACTCTGCAGTAAAATATGATTTGATCGGAAAAGTTGCTGAAAATGTCCAACTAACTCGGAAAACTGTTACAGATATTCTCAGCAGGATAGAGGAGTCTATTTTTGAACAATTTAAGACTAATCCTGAAAGTTTTATATCAGAAGCAACTCGCCTGATAAGTGAACAGAAAGCAACCGTTATAATCGAACATTTAAGTTACGATTCGATTAATGAAACTCAGAATGTTGATATTTTTACAGATGGCCAAATCAAACAGGATTTCAGCAAAGCCGGTGAGCCTCTCAAGAAACACATTTATGACTATGTGATAACGGATTCCAAAGTAGAACGAACTTTTGTCAATGAATTGGATAGCTGTTCTGAAGTTGTTGTCTATGCAAAGCTTCCAAAAGGTTTCTCTATTCCAACTCCAGTTGGTAATTATAACCCAGACTGGGCAATTTCATTCAAAGAAGGTACAGTAAAACACATCTACTTTGTAGCTGAAACAAAGGGTTCAATGAGTTCGATGGAGCTACGGGAAATAGAGAAAATAAAAGTTGAATGCGCTAGAAAATTCTTTGATGAAATCAACAGTAAAATCAACCCGGACAAAGTGAAATATGATGTTATAGATAGTTACGGAAAACTTATGGAAATCGTCAACCAGTGAAATGTAAATTTTATCCAAGTTTTCATTTCTATTAATCTCGTGCAAAAAACTTCATTTAATCCACGAGATCAGTTTCTACTAAAAATATAAATATTTATATAGTATTGCCTCTATAAACTTCTCCTAATTCTAAGGAGACACCCCAATGCCCATAACACTTGACAATTCTTCCAAAGAGATCCTGATCGAGAATATGACCATTTCCAATCCTGATGTCTTTAATTTCCTTTGTGATAAGGATAACAGGGAAGAATGGATCGAGAGAGCCTTGATCGTTGGGTGTGCGGGATTGAAGCAGATGATCTTGACCGATAATGTGGACTATGTGGAAAAGAAGTTCAATGACTTTTTGCAGCAGGCCAGGGATGTTTTTAAGGAGCAGTCTGAAGAGGTCACGCAGAAGATCGATGATACTTTCAGCCTGGAGAAGAACACAAGTCCTCTCTATAGGCTTCAAAGTCTTATCCTGGATTATTTTGATGAGGATAACGGCAAGTTCAAGGTTTTGGTGGATGGATATTTCAATAAGGACGGCGGCGAGGTCCGCAAGCTTTTGGACCAGTCCTTTGATCTTAAGAAAACTGACAGTCCGTTCTATCAGCTGATCAAGAACATCGAAGAGGCCACAGGCAAGGATGAGAATGCCATAAAAGAGCTTCTGGACCCTCACAAGACAGATTCCCCTGCTGAAAAGCTCAAAAGGGAGATCTTCCTGAAATTCACCGAGCTCAAAGAGCAGGAAATGAAACAGCTGAATGAAAGGATCAAGGAGATGAGGGAGCAGGAGCTTAAAGATATCCGGGACGTGGTGCTCAAGGCAGAGGCAGTTGCCGAGGAAAAAGAAAAGGGAACTGCGAAAGGCTTTGACTTCGAAGAGCTTGTCTATGATTCGCTTTTAGAGATGAGCTCAAGCTTCGAGGATGTGGTCAAAGCAGTAGGTGACATTGCAGGCAGATCCGGCAAGAAAGGAGATATTGTCATCGATATCGATGGCGATGAGAAATGCAGGATAGTGGTCGAATGCAAAGACTCCACAGGCTACAGTGCAAAAAAGACCATGGAAGAGATCAACGAGGCCATCGACAACAGGAACGCCGCCTTTGGAATATTCCTCTTTGCAAAGCAAGAGCAGATGCCCAGCCAATTCAACTGTGTCAAGATTACCGATTCATACCTCATAACCTACATGGACAATGAGAACCTGCACTTTGCCTACAGGCTTGCAAGAACGCTGCTAAAACATCAGCAAACACATACAGATTCTGTTGAGACAGCCAAGATCTCCTCAGAGGTCCGGAAGATAGAGGAACTTATCAAGAACATCAATACGATGCAAGGCAAGGTCACTCAGATCATCAACTCAGGCGAGTATCTCAAGGCCGAGCTTAAGAAATTGTATGAGGGTGTGGACTTTAGTCTGAACAGGATAGAATCGTATCTGGGGAGTGAGATGACAGCGGCAGAGTAATTTTTAAAATAAATTCCCTCCTTCTTTCAATTCCATATACTTGTTAGAATTGCCATAATCCTGTCAAGCAACTCTTCATCCACTGTGGAACCACCAATCGCAGAGTCAAGGAAAAGGTCCGGATAAAGGTAAAAGTCTTTAGAGTTAGCAACACAGGATGAAAATAAAGAGGACTACTTCATCCCAATCTATATAGAAGATTCTTACAGAAGCTAAAGAATATGTAATACTCCGCATAATATTTATATGCTATTAATATTATATAAATATTGTATAATTGAGGAATAATAATGAACGAAAGGGGAAAAAATATAACTGTATTCCTAATTGATGGCAATGAATATGGGCCAAGAACTATTGAAATTCCACATATGTCCGTAAAAGCAATATATTCCCAAAGATCAGCTCTTACAAACATCTTAACACGTGATGAATTTGAAAATCCGGGTGTCTATATATTAAAATCAATTCCTGATGATAGTATTTATACTGAAAAAATATATGTTGGAGAGGCAGAAAACCTTAAGATTCGCATTAAACAACATCTAGCAGATCCAGACAAAGAAGAATTTAATGAATTTATTGGATTTATTAGCACAAATTCTTCCTTAACAAAGTCTCATATCAAATATCTGGAGTCCAAAATTATAGCTTTAACAAAAGAAGCAAAAACATCTGATATAGTAAATAGAACGACTCCAAGTTTACCTTCTTTACCTGAAGCTAATATTTCAGATCTGGATTATTTCCTAGATTTCATCAAACTAACATTACCTATCGTGAATATTAAGGCACTAATGCCAACAACAACTAAGACATCACATTCTGCAGTGAGTAAAGAAGAAGAGAAGCTTCAGTCAAAAATATATTATATAAAAAAGAATGAGTCTGAGATTACTGCACAAATGTATGAAGATAATCAGGGTATTATTGTATTAAGTGGCTCTCAATGCAGGAAAACTGAATCAAATTCAATATCCTCTGGTTGGATTAAATTAAGACAAAAACTTATAAAATCAGAAGTCCTGATTGACCAAGGAAAATTTTATGTTTTTAAAGAAGATACAATTTTTTCAAGTTTAAGCGCCGCATCTTCAATTATAATGGGTAACCAAACTAGAGGTCCTACGATGTGGATTGATGAAAACGGAGATACATATAAGGCAAATAAAGAACGGGAATTTAAAAGTTAATGTAGGCTTTAAAAAATCCTCTGAGAATTTCGATAAACCTACTCTCTTCAGCACCACATACAACTAAAATATAAGTATGAGCTAAGTGAAGTGACAATCATGAGCTCATTGGTCGATTTCGCTCTTAATGAAGAATATAAACGCCTTGAATCCGCTGGCGATAAACTTGCTGAAATTGGATCCAGGATAGACTGGAAACCTTTTAGCTCAATGCTTGGATCAATGTCTGACAATGAAACGGACTCAGGGGATATGCCTGAAGCTGATAGCATTGTGATTTTAAAAATGCTGGTACTGCAACGGTGGTATAACATTTCTGATGACGAACTGGAAAAACAGTGTATTGACAGGATCTCATTCAGGAAGTTCTTGGGATTTCCGGCACACATCCCAGACAGTGAAACTGTATCGTCGTTCAGGGACAGACTAAGTGATGATAACTTGGAAGAGGAAATATGGGGCGAACTGCAGAAGCAGCTTGATGCTCTCGGACTGAACATAGAGAATGGAACAATGGAAGATGCTACATTCACCTATTCAACTTCAGGACATGATAAAGCAGATAGAACAAAGAAAAATGGTATGTCGTTTCTTATGCCAATATCTGGTCTAATATCTGGTCTTCGTAGTATGACCTGGGATGAGGTGGCAATGGGCATAATTTATGGTTTACTTTTGAGTTTGTTCATGAGGTTAATACTCAGTTACTAAAAAAAGTGATAAAGTTCTTGCCGAGATAATTCAAAATCAACATTTTCCAGGTCTATACACTATACTTATTCGTATTACTAAATATCTATTATTATAAATCTATAGCTTGAACCACTTTTTCATGACACTCTTAGTCTCATCAAATCCTCTATCATAATAAATGGCACCTGCAATCGCCTCCAACGTCTCAGCTAAGACATGGTCGCTATCTCCATGATTTTGCCCTTCTTGTCCCTTTCCAAGTTTCATAAAAGGACGGATTTTGAGTTTTCTGGCAATATCAGCGAGTGTTTCTTCTCTTTCCTGCTTGACCCTTTCAGGAGTTATTGTTCCTCCCCAACTTTGACAGTCAAAAGTAATATAAGTGTTCTTAATTTTGTTGTATTCGACCAAAAATGCAAACAAAACTAAGAACAATTGACATTATTCCCAACGACAATATATGCTTTCCTATCG
>JBFYMG010000065.1:0-3091 GCA_041305025.1 Thermoplasmatales archaeon | reverse complement strand
CCCTGAGACAAAGACCAGAATACATAATAGTTGGTGAGATTCGTGGCAGAGAGGCCTATGTTTTGTTCCAGGCTATGGCCACAGGTCATGCCACATATTCAACTGTTCATGCGGATTCTGCAAAGTCGCTTATCCATAGATTGGAAGGAAAACCAATCGAGATACCAAGAATTATGCTGCAGGCATTGGATATTGTCTCCATCCAGATAACAACCCGCGTGAAAGGTAAGCGTGTGAGGAGATGCAAACAGATAATTGAGATAATAGACATAGATAATACCACAAAAGAAATCCTCACAAACGAGGTTTTCCGCTGGGATCCGATAGAAGATAAGTATATTTACACTGGCAAAAGCTATGTTCTAGAAGGAATAAGAGCTCGATGGGATATGAACAAAGATCAGATTTCTGAAGAGGTTAGAAGAAGAACAGAGGTACTTGAATGGATGTGCAATAACAATATCAGATCATTCAAGGAAGTTGCCAAGGCGATATCTAGATATGGTGAAAATCCAAATGATTTTATGAAGAGGATAAAACAACAGGAAAAAGTAAAAGAAATTGGAGAAGAGAATAAGGAAGAAGGGAAAAAAGGAGATATTGATGCCACTAAATAACTATCAAAAAATGTGTTATAGACGATTTGGAGAAATTGCTGAGAATGCAATTACTGATAGACTTAAGGAAAATCTGGAAAAAGCACATTTTGAAATGCGGGCTGGAGCATATCTGTCTTGTGTTTGGGTTAATACGATTTTAGCTGCTGTAATTTCAACGGTGATTTATGTAAATTTGATTTTTTTTATTAGGATGGATTTTGGCTTAATACTTCTACTTGGTTTGATACCAGTTACATCTACGGGCATTGTCTATTTCTACCATATGTATATGCCTACTAGACGGGGCAAGGCACGTGGTAAAAAAATTGACATGCATCTACCATATGCGCTAAATTTCATTTCAGCCATGTCATCAGCGGGTATTACCCCAACCGAGATTTTTAGAAGTTTATCTAAACAGGACATCTATGGTGAGATAAAAGAAGAGGCCCTGTGGATATATAGAGATGTGAGTATGATGGGGAAAGACATTATATCTGCCATTAGGGCCAATATCGAAAGAACCCCTTCGGCAAAGTTTAAAGAATTTCTGCAGGGGGCAGTTGTTACTGTTCAATCTGGTGGCGCCCTTAAGCCATATTTTATGATGAAGGCCGAGCAATATACGCGTGAGAACAGGTTGTCACAAAAGCAGATGATAGAAAGTCTAGGTATCATGGCCGAGTGTTATGTTACTGCAGCCGTTGCCGGTGTTCTTCTGATAATTGTAATCATACCACTGATGATGATAATATCTAGTAGCGGCAAAGATCAGTTAGTTATTATGTATATCTTTTCTTTTCTTGTTATACCTCTAATACATGTTGGATTTGCGGTTGTTCTTTCATCAATGTCTGCGAAGGTGTAAAAATGGCCATAGAAATGAAAAAACCAGGATTATTAAAAAACTTGATTTTAACAGGGCAACTTACTAGACTTATTATATATATATCTGCGGCCGTCCCTGCCATAATTTTTATCATTTGTGCTTTATTTGTTCAATTGGGCGTAATAAACTCGCTTATGATAGGACCTATGCGCATAGGCACTGCTCAAGATTTTATTCTATTTGCGATTTTTCTAAGCACTGGAACATTTGGAATATATGAGTATATTCGTCTACGCAGGGTGCGTAAAATAGACGAGAGATTTCCAGATTTTGTGCGTGATTTGGCTGAAGCAAGACGCGCGGGGATGACTTTCACAAAAGCAATAATGTATGCATCCAAGGGCAACTATGGCGTGCTTACATTCGAAATTAAAAAAATATCTCAACAAATCTCTTGGGGAAGTAGCGTCGAGGATGCATTATCATCTTTTTCAAAAAGGGTTCATACCAAATTGATAAGGAGAACAGTTTCTTTGATTATCGAAGCAAGCCGCAGTGGAGGAAGTGTGGCTGATGTACTTGATGCTGCTTCAAGAGATGCAAGAGAGATTAGACTACTAGAGGCTGAACGCAGGGCTAGTATGATGTCCTATGTAGCAGTTATCTATGTTGGCATGGGTGTGTTTCTAATGATAATAGTCATATTGTGTACTAGTTTCATTCCTGCTATGACTGGCCAGGGATCAGAAGGACTTTCGGCCGCCATGAACGCAAAAGGAGGTATAACAAAAAATGATATTGTCCCTGTGTTTTTCCTTGCTACTTTATCTCAGAGTATTGGGATGGGGCTAGTAACAGGTGTGTTTGAAGAAGGGAATGTAATTTCTGGAGTGAAACATATCTTTATAATGGCTCTAATTACTTGGCTCATATTTAAGGTTACCATGGGGCTTTAGAGAATAAAAATGCATTAAATTATGATTATTGACTTTTTCGCACGATGGGTTTAAATACTACGAATGACAGAATATAGCGTGATGGATAATATCATGCTGAGGAGAATTGCGAATGCATAGTAGACTCGATATAAAAAGTAACAACAAAGCCATTTCAACCATAGTTTCAGCCATAATGGTAATTATGATTGTTATCTCCACAGTGGGAACCGTTCTTCTTTGGGGTGCTCCATACATAGAAGAGACGCAAAGCAAAGCAGATCGAGAAAACGCTGAGATGCAGGTTAGGGCAGCAGTAGGTAATATCAATGACTTGGCCGCTTCTATGCCTGGCGATAGTAAAACAAGCACAATTTCTACTAATTCTGAATACGGTTCCATTTCTGTTAACTCTGAGAAGGATAAAACTCTTTTATCGTATTCATACGGTAATGATGCTAGCAAAGAGTTTGCAGTTACTGGATTTGATGATGACAGAATTACAATAGATATGCTAAATGGTGGTAGCCTAAATGAAGCGAAAATATATGCATTTGATACGGGAGAAACTTGTTTCCTTGCAGGCACAAAGATATTGATGGCGGATGGATCGCATAAAAATATTGAGGATATTGTTGTTGGCGACTCGATAAAATCTTATGATGAAAGCGATGAAAAAGTAGTATCTGGTAAAGTGAGCAATGTCTTCCATCATACTCCTGCAGAAA
>JBFYMG010000064.1:0-7782 GCA_041305025.1 Thermoplasmatales archaeon | reverse complement strand
CATATCTGTTCTTCTTGCTTGTGGAGTTGCATGGCTTCTTCAAGCCTGCCCCATGCTTTCAGTATCACTGCCTGGTTGCCCAGTGATGCTTGCATACCGTTCTTATTACCAAGTTCACTACATATCTGTTCTTGTTGCTTGTGGAGTTGCATGGCTTCTTCAAGCCTGCCCCATGAGTACAGTATCACTGCCTGGTTGCCCAGTGATGCTTGCATACCGTCCTTATCACCAAGTTCACTGCATATCTGTTCTTCTTGCTTGTGGAGTTGCATGTCTTCTTTCAGATTACCACTATTAAAAAATAGGGAATGTAGAATAAAAAGTTGATTTGCATATCTTAATTCACTGTTATTGGAAAGATAATAGGCATTTACCATCCTGAAATGGGAACCAGATTCAATTTTTGTCCAGTACCTTTTAACATCATATTCATCAACCTGCCACATTGACTCAAGCCATACTGGATCGGATAAAAGACTATACAATTCGTTCCATTGTTCAGCCATACATAACTGCCATGGCCTTTCATAGGCAACACGGAGATCTACATCTTTATTCCCAAAGTATTGGGCAAGATGGATATGTGCTTCTTTCTCATCATCCTTAGTTGGAAGATATCTTTTTTTGACTGCATTACGTAAATGATCATGGAAAAAATCAATAAATCCAGACCGGTTAACGAGTGATCTGTCTGCAGCAAGGTACAGTGGGATCCAGTGCGCTTTTGGCAAGGGGTTATCGTCCCCATTCCCGAGAATTCCGGCAAGTTCGGATTCACTCAATCCTTTTCTTGATGCCCATATATACCTCATAGAATCCCTTACAAGGTGTGGACGGTCGTTCTCATAATCCTCTTCCCAGCGCATCAGGATCTTGTCGAACAGTTCCTCATTGGTCTTGGCTTCAAGATACCACTCAACCCTTTCATCTAGTGTGAAATGGTCACCATATATCCTGATTTCATCAAGGAGAGAACGAAGGTAAAGAGCGTTGTTAGTTTGTGGATACGACGCAATTTTCTCTATTTGTGCAGGGAGGAGAGTTTTACGATACTGCCCTAAATATCTGGTGATCAGTGTTTTGCAGCTTTCATTATCAAGAAGTGGAACTTCCAGAGTCTCCCATCCACGTTTACTGAGAGCATCCAGACTTCTCCCAGGAAGTGTTGATAAAAACAACCTTACATTTTTTGGTATTTCCGGAGGCAGCCATAAAAGGTCCGGTGCTCCGTCCTTATCTTCCAACTGGTTTAGAGCATCGATAATCAGGATGATCCTGCCTTGTGCTGATGCTATATGGAGCCAGTTTGCAAAAGCGAGCCTAAGCTCCTCCTTATCTTCTGGTATTTCCTGATTGATACCAAAACGGAGTTTAAGTTCTACCATTATTCTCCGAAGCATTGATTTCCAGTCTGTACTGCTGCTGCTGGAACCAATGAAATGCATGAAAATATTTTCGTCAGGATGTTTTTTCCTGTATTCTAATGCCCAGTTGGCAAGAAGAGCAGATTTGCCGGAGCCGGATTCACCAAGGATCACCAGTGGCTTATCTGCAGACGCAGCATGTTTGTCCATCTGCTCAAAAAAACGTTCATCTTGAATATAGATATGTGTCCGTTCTATTGCAAAAGCTTCATGAACAGATGTTTCCTGCTCATGTGGATTAGGCATTGTGTCTTCGGGATATTTTTCATTAATCAATCTGATGAGATCATTATGGATAGCATCACCAATGTCTTTAGGAGATATGTATTCTGTTACATGAAATGAGTTCTCCGTTAGATATTGTTTAAGATCTTTTAGTTTGCTCTTGCGCTCTTCAGCTAATTCTTTTGCTTTTTCCGGCCCAAATTTTTCAATATCTTCTTCAGTAGCAACTTCTATGAAGTCATCTCTTTCATCTGGTGGTAATGTATTAATAAAAGCTGGTGACCTGAAATAAAACAAAGCGTTATTTTTCATCTCAGGATTTCTTAGAACCCCATATACAATCTCAAGTGCAGTGATTGAATTATTTTTATGATCCTTTAACCATTCTTGTTGCTCAACAAGGTTATCTGGGATCTCCGGTGGGACCCATCCATATCTTTCGCCTAAAATCCCAATAAAATAAGGTCTGCATCGTTCAATTTCTTCGAGACAGATGGAAAGCACCTGCCCCTCAGCTTTCTGCTCGTCATTGATACCCCAGCGAAGGTCAACTTCAGTGAATGTTACTCCTCTTTTCTCGCAGATTTTTCTGATTTCCAGGAATGTCTTTTTCACAAGAATATCTCGTTCCTTCTTCATATCTTTGAAGGTTGATGATACGAAAACACGAATAGATCTTTTATCGAAGTAATCACTTGATTCATCCTGTTCTTTATTACTATTCATCATATCACCTTCGAGGAACATATTTTACATTAGGGAAGTCAACATTGGATTAAATTTGAATTAGTTTAATTTCTTTTAGATTTAAACACATCGTTTTATTTCGCAACTGTAAGTCCATAATCATTAAAGCACACCAATTATTAGCTATCAGTTCCTGTAAAACGACTAAACGAATAAAATTGGAGATATGTACTCCAAAGTGATTCTTCTCCTTCTCACGTAAACAAATTAAGGTAAGCTTCTATCTCTATGGCAGAAAACTGACACGATAATCCTTATTCTCCCTCAGAATTAGATAAATAACATTTACAAATAGGTTACATTGATGGGTATATTTTGTATAATCCATCTCTGGTAGATACGCCTTCGTGCACAGACCATCTGCTTGTATAGAACAGTACTTTTGAGAAACTCTGGGTTTGCGAGAAATACTTATTACTAATACGTTTTAGAATATGTTAGAAGCTTATCATAGTCGATTTGCTTTTCCTGAATAGCACCCGTTTCAGAGTTAATCCAAATATATGAACGACCTACCTTTTTTGCGTATTCAAATACCTCAGCTGTTCCACCTCTTCCTTCAGCTTTTTTGCCGTTCCATATCACAAACAGAACATCACAACTATGTACGACGTTATAACCCACATTTTCAAAGGCTTCATCTCTATTACCATTAAAATCCAGAGTTTTGACTACTCTGGATTTTCCTATCAGGGAGTAGAACTCATCAACAGAACCTAGTGTAGTAAAATCTTGGATATAGAATTGTTCAGGCATAGGAATGATTACTTCCAAGAAAGAAGTACAATTTTTATCAGCATACCCATTCATCTGGAGAATTTCATGGACGACTAACCTATCGGCCCCTTCTGCAAGTGGTGAAATAATTATGAAGGTATATGTCGAATTAGGATACTCTCTATCATGTATTTCTTTAAGACATTGAAGCCCGATCTTGACACCGTTTCTAATCAAGTTTTCGTTCTCTAAATTCCGATGGCCTGTTACACCTATTCTAAGGGTAAGATGTTTTTTTGATTCTTTTGAATCAACTATTTCTGTTTCTGTTGGAGCCTCCATAGATTTTACTTCCGGTAACTAGCCTTATGATGTTATACTAAGTACTACGCTTTTTACTTAATAGGTGCGGACTAAAACAGAAATTTGATATATAATGACAGAACTTATTTTTTTAAGAGGTACGTTAGAGCGTTAATATGGAGTCTGTCATCAAAATCGTTCGGCTAACCGAATTTTATCAGGGATATATTCGTTTTAAGATAGCTATAACTAATGAAAGTCCCTATGTTATAACTGATGTTACTCTTGATTTCCTTTATGATGAAAATCTACTTTATATTCCGAAAATAGAGGAAAATAATGTATATCCTATAATAAATGGGAAATTTGCTCTAGGCAACATTTATGGTAAAAATACTAAGACATTTACGGTTCTTTTCGAGCCACTTGCCTGTTCCAAAGCTGCAGACATAGAGTGCCAGATCAATTATGCAAACTACGAAGGTAGAATGGTTTTCGAATGGATGGAGCCTAAAGAAATAAATATAGTTTGTCCGCTTCTTAAAAGTGCCCCACATATCAATTTTAGTAGTCTCAAGTATTTGATAGAACAACTTCCAACTAGGGCTAGCCGAGTCTTTGAAATTCACAATAATTTTGATTTGAAGAGGCTTGAGATTCTTTCTCGTGGAGTCTTAGATAAACATGATGTGCAGCATATTGGCACTTTACACACACAGGATGGAACTACTTGTGAGATCTGGTACTATGGCAAGACCATGGTAACAAAAGATGATATCGTTATTGAAGTATCTATCCTCTTTAAAGAGAAGATATTAGAACTCTTTGCAGCCACTCAAGATGCTGAGATGCTGACTGGATTACTGGCTGAGATGGGCCATGAACTGAAAGATACAACTGAGTGTATAAGTGGTAAGGAAAAGTCAAGTAACTTGACTATAAAAGACTCCGTGGTTCAGCGCAGTAATCTATTGGACATGTGTAACTTAGATAGCACATGTGATGCGAATGTAATTATAGAAAATTCTGTGGTTCAGCGAAGCAATATTGCTACGGTGGACGAGGTAGCTCGACTCAGGCAGGAGAAGGAAGGGATTGAAAAGCACAAGCTAGAATTAGAACACGCAATTTCAAGAGCCTCTGTGAAATTTGAACCTGAGAGACATATAGCGAATAAAAAAGGAATATCACCTTTTGATCTAGTGATGATGCCAGTATCGATCTTATCATCAATAGTGGTGACTCCAGTATCTATGTTATCATCATTTGTCAATCGTTTTTCGAGAAAACATGTAGATTGTGTTAATTTTACGTTAACAGCTCCATCTGTAATGGCTCTAGGGCGTGATTATGAGATAGCAGTCTGGGCATATCTTGAAGAACAACAGCAAGAAATTCTTGAGGATGCAAAGAAATTGCATGAGACAGATGATATTTGTAAAAAATCTAAAAGATCAGTCCCTATTGAAAGAAAAACATCAATTACAGTTCTTCTTGACATTCCTGCTTTTAAAATAGATGATTCAAAAGATACTATTTACTGGGATGGAAAGGTTGCAAATACAACTTTTATGGTAACTATTCCAGAGAATATTTCATTTGGTGAATATAAAGGAAAACTTCTTTTTCTGGTAGAGGGCCTCCAGGTTGCAAGACTTGATTTCAAACTAAATGTTGGAACTGAAGAAAGACCAGTGTCAAAAATACCCGCAAATCTATTCTTAATAAATCGGGCTTTTGCATCATATTCAAGTGAAGATCGAGATGCAGTAATATATCGTATACAAGGAATTAAAATAATAAATCCAAAAATTGATGTGTTTATAGACGCAATCTCACTGCGTCCAGGTGAACTTTGGTATAAAAGAATAAAGGAAGAAATTGAAAATAGAGATATTTTTTATCTTTTTTGGTCAGAGGCTGCAAGTAAATCTCCATGGGTTGAAAAGGAGTGGAGGATAGCTCTCGAATCAAAAGGAATTGAGTTTATTAGTCCAGTTCCACTAGTTTCTCCTGAAAAAGTAAAACCACCAGAAGAACTAGCTGAGCTGCACTTTAATGATTGGTTATTGGCCTATATCAGAGAAAATTAGTGTTTATAGTAGAACTCGTTTCAAAACTGCTATCAATCTTGTTTTTGAATTAATTTTGTAATCTTTGGTAAACTGATAGTAAAATGGGTTTTAAAAACAGTTCAACAAAATCAAGCAGGAGGCAGCTTCCTTATAAACCTCCTTCCAGAAGATAGATAGATTCATCAATAGAAGTATTTAAAGCCATTCGAATTTTTTAGAACTTACTGTCGAACGTTTCTCCCAGTTTTGTTTTAAGTTTCTCTTCAACAAATGAATAGTCATCTCTTGACCAGAAAGGTACATCAACGACTTTAATCTTGATAGTTTCATCTTTAGTACCCTTATCTATCAAAAACACAAAATCATCTGCAAGCTCTTCAGATGTGTTGGGATAGATCAACAATACCCTATCTGTTTCTCTTCTGTAAGCATAGCTGATCATCTGGTACATGTCGGCTTGTGATATTCCTTTCTTTGGATCGTTCTTTTCCAGGTTCCATCTTGGCTTGTATTTGGTATCAACAATTATCTTCTCACCTGTATTCCTGTTTGTGAGGAGGATATCATGCTGGATGTTAAATGCATTAGGACTAGTATGCAGGTAAAGATCTGATTTTTGCACTTCCACTTTAAATGTATCACTAAAATGTTTCTGGATATAACCTGCTATAAATTCTTCAAAGACTATCTCCATGGGGAATAACAGGCTCCAATTTCTCATTTCATAATCTTCATGGGAATATACTTGATTCTCTATATCATCCGACATATGTGAATCACTTCTTCATAATCGTTATACATTGGAGATATTCGAAGAGTTGTCAGCTGTTGTACGGAACATACTAGGTCATCCACCTCATCCAACACGAAAATGATCTCATTCAGTATCCTCTGTGTTTCTATATTTCTGGCTCTTGAAAGTAATAACCTAGTGCAATACTTTATTATGCGATTTAATGAATTGTCAAATACAAAAGGCTCATAGTCACAATCAATGAGATGATAGTTACAATAAGACATTTGAGTTACGTAGCGGTCAAAATTGATCTTGCCACGGGGAGTAAGTAAAGTCTCCTGCACTTGCTCATAAGAGGAATATGGCTGAGTGCTGACAACTTCATGTATTTGCTTTGCGAAAAGATAGATTATTAGTTCTGGCAATTGCTCTATCTCAAAACGATCAAGAAACGCCTGATTAAACGGAAACTTCACTCTTTTGCAGTAACTGAACCAGTAAAATAAATGGGAATGCATCAGTTCATTACTGATTACAGGGATGTTTTTAAAAATCTTGGGATATATTTCAATCCTCAAGTCTTCAAGGTGAATGAATCCTATATAGTTCCTCGCCCTGGCAAATTCTCCATCAAAGCTCAGGAAAGGCTGATATTTTGGATTATTTTGATCCAGTTCGGAAGCATTCTTTTCCTCCTGAGCTGGCCAAATATCTTTGTATTCCTGCCATAAAGAACACAAATAAGATTCGAGTTCTTTTCGGGGAACTGTAACCGATTCCCCGTACTCGAATACTTTATTGATTGGCAAATTATTGAATCTCCCAGTCATATTTACCAATGTCGTATTTCACTGACCATCCGCTATCCTTAAAGATATCTTCCACTACTTCGGTTTTACCGGAGAAATATTCCATAAGCAACGGTATTACTTTGTTACGAAGCACATCGGATGTTTCTGTCCCGTCCATAAAATAGCCATGACCGATTAGGTAATCTGCTGACTTTTTACGTTCATAAATTTTCTCATTTATGTATTCCAGGATACTGCGACTGGATTCATCTCCTATCTTGCTCGCATCTGGGAAACAGCCGATAAATTCAAAACGTCTTCTTAATGCGATATCAATCAATGCAATGGATTTATCAGCAGTATTCATAGTTCCAATAAGGTAAAGATTAGGTGGCACTCCAAATTCGGTTTCTCCATTAGGAAGGCTTAGTTTAAGCTCATTCTTAGCTCCAATCCTTTTATCTTCTTCAAGGAGTGTGATAAGTTCACCAAAGACCTTTGAAATATTGGCTCTGTTTATTTCATCAATGATAAGGACGTATCTTTTTAGTGAAACTTGTTTTGCAGTTTTTCTTCCATTTTTCCGCAGTTCATCTATTACAGGATCATAATAAAATCCTAAACCTCCATTTATGCTCCTTTTTCCTTCATAAAGATCTTGAATTGTATCTATGCTCAATGTATGGTTTGTGGTACCTGATTGTTTTCTGAAAGCTATATTTTTTGGATTTATTTCTGTTATCCAAAAAGATGATTTGGCTGAT
>JBFYMG010000063.1:0-11221 GCA_041305025.1 Thermoplasmatales archaeon | reverse complement strand
CACAGATTGCCCATCAATTGTGTGTCACAGTACAAATGCCAATTGATCAAGGTGGTTTAAACGGACATGCGTTTTTTATCGATACTGAAAATACCTTCAGACCAGAGCGCATTGCACAGATGGCAGAGGCGTACGATTTAGATACAAATAAGGTTCTTGAAAAGATTCATGTTGCACGGGCATATAATTCAAGCCATCAAATGCTGCTTGTGGAAAAAGTATCTGAACTTTCCAAAGAATTTCCTGCTCGTTTGCTAATTGTTGATTCGTTAACGGCACATTTCCGTGCTGAATATGTTGGACGTGGAGTACTTGCAGACCGACAGCAGAAACTCAATAAACACATGCATGACCTGCTTAGGTGGGGAGATATCAACAACGGCGTCCTATGTGTTACAAATCAGGTTTCTGCAAAGCCCGATGCTTTCTTTGGCGATCCAACACGACCTATTGGAGGTCACATAGTTGGTCATACTGCTACTTTTAGGATATATTTGCGCAAAAGCAAGGGCCCAAAACGAATTGCACGGCTCATAGATTCACCTCATCTTCCCGAGGGTGAAGCTGTTTTTTCGGTTCTTGACAAGGGAATTAGGGACTAAAACCAGGAGAAAATAAGGAAAAACTTAAATGCAAGGATAAGTATTCCTCCTATTGGAGGTATATTTTATGGCATATATACACCAAGGTTGGACGTTATATACAAGAAGTGTAAAACTTAAAGGTGGAAGAAACCAAACAATATACTTCTTTAGCAAGAGGAAGCCAAAGAGTGGAAATCCATGCGACATGCCCAACGGATATTCTGTTGGCGTTAACAAAAGAACTGGCTTACCATACTTGAAAAAGAAGTAAGAATATTTACAAAAGCTGGCGTTTTCGCCAGCTAACTCTTTTCTTTTTTTATAATTTTCAGGTTCATCTGTAGTGTTTAAATAACAAAGTTTGTTTTTGGTATTGAGAAAATACGATGAGCGCAAAGATTGGTTTTGTCGTTAATCCCATTGCAGGCATGGGCGGGCGGGTAGGTCTCAAAGGTACAGATGATGTTTTAAAAGAGGCCATTGCGCTTGGGGCAAAATCCGTTGCACCCGAAAAAGCAAAAGAAACGCTAAAAGAATATTTTTCAAACTATTCAACAAAAGATGAAATTTGCTGGTTTACATGTTCTGGAGAAATGGGTGCAGATGAACTTAAAGGCTTTGGAGTTAAAAATATAGAAATCATATATGATATATCTGATAAAGGCACATCACCCAAAGATACCAAAGGCGCATGTAAAAAACTACTGCAAAAAAACGTTGATTTGATACTTTTTTGTGGCGGTGATGGAACTGCAAAAGATATTTTTGAAATAGTTGGCAAGAAGATTCCTATGCTTGGAATACCTGCTGGAGTAAAGATGCATTCAGGTGTATTTGGAGTAAATACCAATGCCACGGCAAAGATGCTTCATGAATTTGTAAATAAAACCCTTACCATTGGTGACGTTGAGATAATGGATTTGGATGAGGAGCAATACCGCAAAGGCGAATGGAACATACAATTGTTTGGTATTGCGCAAGGCATTGTGGAACCCACCTATGTTCAAGTCGGGAAAACCGTTTATGAGTCAGTTTCCGATGATGCAATAAAGGATGAACTTGCTGAGCATATTATGGATGAAATGGAAAAAAACAAAGACGCCCTCTTTTTATTGGGACCTGGCGGCACCATTGATTACATTGCTCGAAAAATGGGTCTGGACAGCACAATTCTTGGTATCGATGCAGTTTGCAATAAAAAGCTTATTGCCAAAGATGTCAATGAAGAGAAAATACTTACTCTTTTGAAAAAATACCCTAAAGTTAAGGTTGTACTCAGTCCGATAGGTGCGCAGGGATTTATTCTTGGACGAGGAAATCTTCAATTAAGTCCTAAAGTGATTAAAAAAATTGATATTGACAATATAATAGTTATTTCAACACCTTCAAAACTCTCTTCTACTCCTTTTATACGTGTAGATACTGGAGAGAAAATGCTGGATCAGATCTTTATTCAAAAAGAATTTATGATGGTTGTTATCGGCTATCGCCTCAGTAGGGTTGTAAGGATTCAAACCAACAACTTTTAATATTCTTTCTTGATTCCTGTCAATCATCTGGTTTATAAAATTTAAGGAGGCAAATAAATTTATGAAAAGAAATGCAAATGCGTTTTTAAAAGCAGAATATGACGATCTAGTAAGTAAGAATCTTGATTGGAAGCTTCGCATACTCGAAAGCGGATCAACACCCCATGCCATAGTAGATGGTAAAAAGATACTGATGCTTTGCTCCAACAACTATCTTAATTTGAGCAATCATCCTCGTCTTGTCAAAGGGGCAATTGATGCTGCCAAAAAATACGGGGCTGGTTCTGGTTCAGTTAGAGCAATTGCAGGAACGATGAAGCTTCATATAGATGTGGAAAAGAAACTTGCCAAATTCAAGCGTACAGAAGCTGCACTTCTCTATCAGACTGGATTTGCCGCCAACGCTGGTCTTATACCACAACTTGCTGGTGAAGGTGACATTATCATTAGTGATGAACTGAATCACGGAAGTATCATTGATGGTGTGAGGCTTTCCAAAGCAGATCGTGCCGTGTATAAACATAAAGATATGGGTGAGCTTGACAAGGTACTAAACGAGGCTGACAAAAAATACAGAAGAATTCTCATAATAACTGATGGTGTGTTCAGCATGGATGGAGACATTGCTCCAGCGGATAAAATCGTGAAACTTGCAAACGAATACGGTGCGATGACCTATGTTGATGATGCCCATGGTGAAGGGGTTATCG
Organism: Thermoplasmatales archaeon; assembly: GCA_041305025.1. GTDB lineage: Archaea > Thermoplasmatota > E2 > DHVEG-1 > DHVEG-1 > JBFYMG01. The sequence goes on along the minus strand of JBFYMG010000063.1, from coordinate 8,398 downwards.
GTCCAGATGGCCGAGGAATTGGTGCACATTTTGGAATCGAAGGAAAAATCGATGTTGAAATGGGGACGTTCAGTAAGGCCTTTGGCGTAGTTGGTGGTCTTGTTGCTGGAAGTAAAGATCTTTATAACTTTGCGTATAACAAATCAAGAACATGGCTACTTTCTGGTTCGCATCCGCCAGCGGTTTCAGGTGCACAACTTGCTGCAATTGAGGTTTTGGAAACAGAGCCACAGCACGTACAGAATCTATGGGATAATACTAAATATTTCAAGAAAGAGCTTAAATCAATAGGATTTAACACTGGAGAGAGTGAAACGCCTATTACTCCGGTGATGGTTGGAGACTCAGGTAAAGCAAAGGAACTATCTAATTCACTGTTTGATGAAGGTATATTTGCATTGCCGATTGTTTTCCCAATGGTTGCTAAAGACAAAGCACGCATAAGAGTAATGGTAAACGCGGGACTGACAAAAAAAGATCTAGATTTTGCGCTCGAGCATTTCGAAAAGTTAGGCAAAAAACTAAAGATAATCTAAATATTTGTTAACGCAGAAAAGAGGCAACTGTTGTGAATTCTTTAGTTTAAGGATTCTTACTCCATTTGCCTTTCTTTTTTTGACTTAAAACTTTTTCGATGATGGTTTGCTCGTCAACTTCCTTTATAGTTTTGTCATCATCTTTTTCCAATGCTCGCTCTATTGCTGCATCGTCAGCCTTGGCAATAATTCCCTCTTCTACTTCGTCAATATCTCTGGGTTTTGATTCTTCCTCTGTAACTTCAAAAACTGCTTCCCTCTGTGGTTTTTCCAATGGTGGTAGGTTGCTAGATTTTTTCCAATCCTTCTTTTCAAAGGGTGAATATTTTTCCCATGGCTTTTTGTGTTCTTTAACAACAGGTGCCTGTGGTTCAGGAATGGCTTCTCTTCTTTCCTGTGGTTTTATTTCTGGTTGTCTATATTCTACATTTACTTGAGGTTTTGTTTCTACGGGCCTTGGTGCTACAAAGTTTTCCTCTCTTTTTTCAAGAGGGTTGCTTGGAATCTGATTTTTGTTTGGTATGAATTCAAATGCTTCATTGAGAAAAGCTCTTTCTTCTGTTGTTGGATACCAGATGTATCCCTCTTCGTCTTTGCAGAAATTGGGTGCACTTGGATCAAAATATGTCATAAGGTTAAATTTACCAGTTATCTCATCTTTACAAAGTTCGATTCTTATGTGGATATTATCCTCTTTAGCCATTTGCCCTCACTCTCCATCCACTGGAAAGAAGGAATAGATTAATAGAACTTATACTTTTCTTTAAAAATTAGGAAAAATTAATTTTTTATTTTTCTTTTCTCCTTTATTTAATATATAATAAACAATTGTTTTACTTTATAATAAATATTATAAACAGAAAGGTGTTCTACTGTTTTCAATTATAACAAGACATTGGATGGTGTTGAGAGAGATATATGATTTGAAGTAAAGTGGGAGTAGTAAGGAGTAGTTGTATAAATAGAATTTATAAGGTGAGAAGAGAATGAAAATTATTAAATTAAAACTTAAAAAAAGTATTTTGACGCTGGTCATATCCGCTGTTTTTATCTCTAGTATGTTATTTGCAGCAATATCCGTACGTGCTGTTAATGCAACAGGATCAGATATCGCACCTGATTTTATAAAAGCTAGCAGCGCGTCAACTGCAATGATAAAACTTGTAACCGATACAGGAACAGAAAACTCTCATATGAGTCAATTAAATTTGTCTTTTACTGGCGCCGGTTTTGCAACAACTGATTTAGCAGGTCTTGCGGTAGATGCTACTTCTGGAATAAGTGTCTGGAACGATTCTGGTACTAGTGGTACGTTTGATTCAGGTTTAGATACTTGCATTACCTTACTTGATGTTCCTTCATGGCAAGGAGGTGGGCCATATACCACTCAATTAAATCTCACTCTTGACGGTACCTCACTCCTTCTAGACCATACGTTTTTCGTTGTCATAAAAACGTCAGGGACAATCGAAGAAAATGACGTTGTTGATGTTACTATAGTTGGTTTAAACACTGATCTCGACGGCGGTCTTTCAATACTAGGAACTGTTCAAGATACAACAACTGCAGATGTCACTGCTCCAACTACAACAATTGGTGCTTTGTCTGCATACAAGACGACCGATTTTACAGTTAGTTGGTCTTCTGTTGAAGCAAGTTCTGGTAATGCTTCATGGACTGTCGAGTCTAGCGAGGATGCTGGACCTTGGTCTGCTTGGTTGACAAACGTAAGTTATACCATTACTTCTGCAAATTGGGAGATTCTTAATACTACTGATGGCCATACTGTATCGTTCAGGGCTCTTGCAGTAGATAATGCTTCAAATTGTGGAGCTTGGTCTGGTACTGTTAGCACCATAGTGGATACATCTAACCCAACAGCAAATATCATTATGCCCACTAATGCAACATGGTACAATTCACTGATAAATATCACCGGTACTGCTGCAGATGGTAATTCTGGTGTCAACAGAGTGAATATTACAATTTACAATTCGACAGGTGGTAAATATTGGACTGGTTTAGTTTGGCAGGTCGCTGTTTCATGGCTTGATGCAAATGGCACAACAAGCTGGTACAATAATAGTGGTCTTCCCACGTGGGTCAACGGAACAAATTATATCATTAACGCTACGGCAATAGATGACGCTAACAACATAGGCACAAAAGATAGCCATATATTCTATTATGATACCTTCGGCCCTATAATCTCCTCGATATCATCTGGTACTCCCTCTACAACTTCAGCAACAATCACATGGACAACTAATGAAAATGCCACAAGCAACGTAGAATACGGAAAAACCATTGCCTATGGTACATGGTCAAATAGTTCTGCTAATACGACTACTCATTCGCGTACATTATCTAGTTTATCCTCAAGCACCATATATTACTATAGAGTACTATCCTTCGATCAGGCAGGAAATCAAAATTCATCCGAAGGCGGAACTGGAACATTTACTACTGCAGCCAGCTCTCCACCTCCTTCATCCAATGCCGCACCAAATGCAGATGCTGGAGGACCATACTCTGGAGTTGCTGGAACTGCAGTACATTTCGATGGATCATCAAGCACAGACAGCGATGGAACTATAGTATCATACAGATGGAGCTTTGGAGACGGAGCCACATCTACGGTAGAATCGCCAACTCACACATATACAACTGCAGGCACATACACTGTCACATTAACAGTTACTGATGATGATGACGAGGCAGATGCCACCTCAACCACAGCAACAATAACAGCAACACCAACAGAAGAAGAAGAAGAATCCGAGACGATACTTGATGAAACAATAGATGAAATTAATGAAGATTACGACATCAACCTCGAAGAACCATTCTATGCAAACGATACTGATGGAGATGGCATAGTAGACACATTCACAGATCCAAACGACGTACTAACAAATGTAAACAATGTGGACATAAATGGAAACTCTTCATTCCTAATATCAACAAACGACGACAACATACCTGAATTCTTCTGGGATACAACCACAAATACCATAACGCCAATCACCCATGCAACAGCACAAAACGCGGCCGAACCAGAAATAGATCCGGTAGAAGAAACCGTAACAATTGAAATCACAGTAAACAAAACTAACTCTAATTGGATATATATGGACGTCTCAGACGCATATCCAGATTACGCCTTGACAGTAAAAACATCAGACGGCAGAATCATCTCAGGAGACATGATTTGGAGAGAAAACGGCAAGATATACGTACTAGATGATCCAGACACAGTATACGACTTTGTCTACGGCTACATAACAGCACCAATCTTTGACCCAATAACTGAAACAACCTTTGACACCTCAAAACCAACAATAACAATAACCTACCTAGACCAAGTCACTATAACAGCTGCATTATTCGGTACAAGTGACATCACCGACCAAATCACTTCCACAGACGGCCGGGTATTCACCTTTACTGCAGGTTCAGACATTGCTGATGGAACATACACACTTAGCATAACTGCAGAAGACGGCGAAGGCGCCACGCTAACATCTACTGCCACTTACACGATAGATGCTGGTGAAGAACCAACACCGCCATTCCCATTGACAACAGTAATAGTAGTAGCAATAATCATAATAATCGCCATTCTCTTGATAATCGCTTTACTCTTCAAAACCGGATATATCTCTGTCGAAGCGGAATCGGCCAAAAAACCAGAAGAAGAACAGGACAAAAAACCAATTCCACCAAAGAAAAAGTAAAAACTAACCACAAATCTTCCTTTTTTTTCTATTTTTTTTATTTTATACTTTAGCAAACGCTTTAAATATTATAACAATTCTCAGTGTTAATATGAATTATCCTTTGGATGAAGCAAGAAAAGAGCTTACTGCTGCTTTAAAGAAAGCGATGACTCAGTTGAACCTTGACTGCGAAATCAAGTTAGAAATACCTCCAGAAAATACCATGGGTGATTTTGCGTTTCCTTGTTTTAATCTGGCGCCTATTGCAAAAAAATCCCCAAGCGACATAGCAAATAGTATCGTAAGTAAAATCGAAAAGAGCAAATGGCTGAAAAGCGTCGAAGCAAAGAACGGATACGTAAATTTTTTTATAGACGATGAACGCCTTGCCACTTCAACATTGGAATTGATTCTCAAAGAAAAAGAGCACTACGGCCATCTGCAAAAGCAAAACAACAAAGTCATCATAGAGCACACGTCAGCCAATCCTAACGGCCCATTGCACGTCGGTAGGGCAAGAAATCCAATACTTGGCGATACCCTAGTTAGAATTTTCAAAGCAGCAGGTTACGATGTTGAATCACAATTTTATCTTGACGACATGGGTAAACAAGTAGCCATCCTTGCGTGGGGCGTAAATAATATTGATCCAAAAAAAGTTCAAAAGTCAGAATACAACAAACCTGATCATAACTCTGTAGGATTCTATCAGATGGCTAGTAAACTTATGGAAGAAGATGAGCATGTATCAAAAGAAATAAGCGAAATCGTTAAAAAAAGCGAAAGCGGAGATGCAGAAACAATTGCGCTTGTTCACAAGGCATATTCACCAGTACTTGATGGAATAATGGAAAGCTTAAATCGTATAAACGTAAGTATCCAAACCTTTATTCCAGAATCAAATTTTGTTAAAGATAAAAGTGTGGATTTTGTCGTAGAAAAACTTAAAAAATCCAAATATTTCAAAGAAGAAGCCGGCGCCTTTTACCTGGATTTAGAGTCTTTTGGAATTCAAGGGAGAAACACAAAATTCTTCTTTACTAGAGGAGATGGCACAACTCTGTACGCCACAAGGGACGTAGCATACCATCTGTGGAAGGCAAAACATGCAGATTTGCTAGTAAACGTTCTAGGTGAAGACCACAAACTTGAATCAAAACAAGTTGAAATAGCATTGAATCTAATGGATGCAAAGTTGACACCAAAGGCCATATTCTATGCATTCGTTTCGCTACCTGGGGGAAAAATGTCTACCAGGCGTGGAAGGGTTGTATATCTAGATGAACTCGTCGATGAATCAATAGAGCGGGCCTACGAGGAAGTAAAAAAGAGAAGGGGAAACGAACTTTCAGAAAAAAAGATGAAAGAGATAGCAGAAATAGTAGGAATTGGTGCCTTGCGATACAACATCATAAAGGTTCAGCCAGAAAAAGACATCGAATTCAAATGGGAAGAGGCTTTAAATTTTGAAGGAAACGCCTCGCCCTTCATACAATACGCCCATGCGCGTGCCTGCAGCATACTTGCTAAAAAAGAAGGCGAAACAAAAAATGCAGATCCTCTCTTGTTAAAACACGCTTCAGAAATAAAGCTACTTAAAAAACTATCAGAATATCCTTCAGTTATTGATGACGCCTGCCAAGAATGCAAACCGCACATTATAACAAATTATTTATTTGATGCCGCCTCAATTTTTAATCAGTTTTACCGTGATTGCCCAGTTCTTCCAGAAAAAAACATCGAACTACGAAAGGCAAGACTTGCACTTGTTGATGCAGTAAGAATTATTCTTAAAAATGGCTTGGGTCTTCTAGGAATCTCGGCACCCAAGGAAATGTAAGCATGAACTATAAAGAAATACAATGCAGTTTTTTGTTAAATAAAATAACAAATAAAGATAGGCTTTTCAATGGTGATTATACCATTGATCCATATCAAAACTGTGGATTTGGATGCAGATACTGCGATTCTACTTATGATGAAACAATCTATATCAAAACAAATGCCGCTCAAATCATAAAAAAAGAATTAGAGGCAGCTAAGAAGGGCACTATAATTGTAGGCTCAGTTGTAGATTCATATCAAAAAGCAGAAGAAAGCTACAATATTACAAGAAATTTACTGGAAATCATTAAGCAGTACGATTTTTCGTGTCATATCTTAACAAAATCAAAGCTGGTTCTAAGAGACATAGATTTACTATCAAAAATGAGCGACTGCAAAGTAACCATAAGTATAACGACTCTTGATCAAACGATTTCCGATATCTTTGAAAAAAATGTGCCTTTGCCATTGGAGCGACTTAAGACAATTGAAAAACTCTCAGAAATTGGCATAAAGTCAGGGTTGGCAATTATTCCAATACTGCCTTTTATTTCTGAAGATGCACTTGAAGATATAGTCAAATCTGCAAAAAAACACAGAGCACATTACATCCTACATAAACACTTGGAACTAAAAGGCGATCAAAAAAGCATTTTCATGAAAATTCTGAAAGAATCTTATCCAAATCTAGTTGAAAAATACGAAGAACTGTACAAGGATAGCTACATGCCAGATGATGCCTTTATTTCGAAGATAAACAACAAGCTCGAAAAACTATGCACCAAGTATAAAATAAAAAATAAGATTTAAGACGTAAAATGCTCCCCATCCGCAAAGAAGAGACCTTTTTACGTCCATCTCTTTTAACTATTTAGATTTTTTATTTTTCTTCTTCCGAGCCAATGCAATTGCGACTATCGCAAGCATCGCTATTACTATTAGCACTATTAACCAAATGTATTGCTGCAAGGGTGTCATTGGTGTCCTTTCATTTGGATAGCTTGTTGCACCAAACGGCATGTGACCGGCAACTGAAACTTCTGCATCGTATCTTAGTGGCATCGTATCTTTTTGCTCCCAATGATTTGCGTCACTGTACTCTGTACTTGGAACAAACATTCTTAATTCAGGATCGCCAAAGTAGACAACGTTTTCTGCAGTATCCCACCACCATTGAGGTGGATCACTGATATACAATGTTCCAACATGGCTTATGCCCCTGTTATATGCCTCGCCAACCGTATGGCCCAAGATAATGTCTCTAGGTATTGATTGTCTCCATATTGCGCCGTACCATGATGTAGGCCACGGATCTTGCACTTGGAAAACCGAACCATGACGTATCATCATAAGTTGTAGATACGTGTTGGAGGTTTGGCATATGCTTGTTACAAAACCAACTGAGTGAAGGTTACCCAGTAGCTCCTCCATCTCAAAGGAGTTCTTGCTTGCTAGTGGGTATTTAGAGAAATGTAAGGAGCCAGTTACCCCATCGTAGAGATTATCATCTCTTAGTCTAAATGGTATTATCTTTATAACGTCGAGCAGAGTGTTTATTTTCTCCCTAACGGGTTTGCGGGCTAAAACCCAATCCATACCAGTTGCTGGAAGAAGCAATGATTTAAGATTTGTAAATGGTATAAAACCTTGCATATCCATAGACATAGTATCTGGCTCTTCAGTTGAGCCCAGAAGCCAGTCATATCCTCTCCAAGGATTATCCTCTTTCATAGCACCAGCAAAAAGTTTTGTCAGTTTGTTTCTGAAACCTGATTGTGGGTCCCAGAAAAGAGTACTACCGTCTTTTCCCTGCGTACCATGTGAAACATGCATCCAGAGTATTACGCCTTTGTTAAGATCCTCAGCAACAGCCTCTAATTTTGTAGAGAAAACTGTGTCGTATCCTCCCTTATCGAAGTAAAAAGGTATAATCTCACTCTCAGCTATATCTGGGAAATACGCACCATCTGCACCATAATATTTCTTATTTACTCCTTGGTCTATTGGGTTCAAGGTGGTTGTCTCTCCAGGAATTAAACCATCTGCGCATTGATATTTTGATCCGTAGTATTTGCTTGCCCGTTCATTGAATCGGTATTTATGTGTTACAAAAGAACAAAGCACAGGGAACTCGTATTTTTCATCTTTAGCTTCTTCATTTATAACAAGAGTGTTCAAGAATGGCTTCTTTAACAAGCCTACTAAGCCCTGTCTAGAGCTGCTGCTACCAGTTATATAAGAGTTTTCTCCTTGTAATGCAGGATTTTCAAATATTAAAGCAGGGTAGAAAATATTGCGTGAAATCCAATACGCAATGTC
>JBFYMG010000062.1:0-6856 GCA_041305025.1 Thermoplasmatales archaeon | reverse complement strand
AACGCTTATGTTGACCCTGCCATAATCAGACAAAGGGATTTGATATAAAAAAAATTTAAGCGGGTCGTAAAGTACCAGCAAACACCCGCCATGCAAGAGCGGATTTTGCTACCAAACTTAGTATTATGTAAACTTTTTCGCCATATAGATGGTCTCTCCACTTCCCGATTTTTTTATACTGCAAGACAATATTTATCGCAAAGCAGTTGAAGAATATGGCCATCGATACGAATATCCTGATTATATGAACCTTTCAAACCGGTCCTTTTTTACTTTACATATTGGGCATACCTCAGGCGGTTCGTCTCTTCCGCAGAGATAACCACATACCTTGCACCTCCAAACCGGTTTTGTAAGTTTTAAAGCGGTTATTTCAGCATCTTTCATTTTTATTCTCTCTTCTTTTGGCAGTCTGCGCTCAGGAATCGACTGCAATTCTTTTTTACCATCAACAACATCTTTTGATACATAGAGTCCACAAAAGCATGCACCATACTCATTCAAATCCGCATCGCGATAGTCACAAGGACATATTATGTCAAGATCATCAGATTTTTTACCTGTTGCAAGTCTGCAAGGGCATGCCTGGTAACCATATCTTTTTTCAGTTACAAGTAGACTTTTGACAAGATCTTTAGCAAAATCAGTATCTGGACTTAAGTGGTAGCCAGCAGACTCTGCATCTTTGTATAATTTATTATAGAGTTTTTCTACATCATCTGTACTCATGTTGTTCATAGACCAATTGCCTCTTTGATTTCATCTTCCCTGTATCCCACAATGCACTCTTTATCGTTTAATACCAATGTTGGAAATGAGCAAGATGGGTTCCATTTTTTAATGTCTTCCATAACCTTGTCCTTGTCGTCATCATCAAGTAAGTCAACATACATGTATGAGTATTCGACACCGAGTTTTTTTAGAAATTCTTTTGTTTTTTTGCACCATATACATGTGCTTAATGCGTACAGAAGGATTTTGCCTTTGTTTTTTCCTTTAACTTGTTCTATTTTTATCATATCTCACCTCTTTTCAATATATCTATTTAGATATACAAATTCATCTATAGTTTTCCTTTCAGGTCTTTCATTTTCAGCCTCAACTTGCTTATCAGAAAGAATCGGATCAATCTTATCTGAATGTTTTCCGACAATAACCAAAGTAATAACATCAATATTTTCAGGAATCCCAAGTATATCCCTAGTCTTTTTAGGACTGTAACCAGCAATAGGATGAGCAACTAGACCCAGCTCAGTTGCCCTAAGAATCATTGCGGAAGTAGCCATACCGATATCAAACTGATAGTATGTCCTATCTCTAATTACACAGTCATCTTCCTTTCTACCAAGAACAGCAATAATCATGGATGCTTTCTGAGCCCATTCGTTGCCTGGTGATAAAGCCTCGTGCATCTTTTTTAAAACATCAGGATCATAAACAAACACGTATCTCCAAGGTTGATTATTAAAACAAGAAGCTGTAAGTTGTGCGCATTCTGCGAAATCATTTATCAGGTCTTTTGTTATTTCAACTGGTAAAAAAGACCGATAGGCCCTACGTTTTTTAATTGCTTCTTTAACATCCATGTCGCCTTCACCTCCCCAAATGCTACATGATGATATTTTTAATTTGGATGTGCTATAAACCTAGTCGTTTTGCTATGACCATCCGTTGCACTTCAGATGTTCCCTCACCAATCTGGCAGAGTTTAACATCTCTATAGAATCTTTCTAGCGGTCGGTCTCGCATATAACCATATCCACCGTGAATCTGCATAGCGTTTCTTGTCGCCCTCATTGCAATTTCAGAACCAAACAGTTTGGCCATTGAGGCCTCTATGCTGAAAGGCACGTTCTTGTCTTCAAGGTAAGCAGCACGATAAACAAGCAAGCGGGCAGCGTCAATCTCGGTTGCCATATCTGCAATCATCCATTGTATGGCCTGATTTTTTCCGATGGGTTTTCCAAATTGCTCGCGCTGTTTTGCATATTCGATGCTTTCTTCAAGAGCGCCTCGGGCAATCCCAACAGACATGGCACCAATTGCTGTTCGGCCACGATCAAGAATGTTCATAGCACCAACAAAACCCATATCTTTTTCGCCTAAAAGGTTCTCTTTTGGCACACGACAATCCTCAAGGATAAGTTCAGCGGTTCTACTACCACGAAGACCAAGTTTGTCCTCCAGCTGACCTGCTTTAAAACCAGGTGTATCTTTTTCAACTAAGAACGCACTGATGCCTTTCGCACCTTTTGTTTTATCTGTTTTAGCCATGACCGTTACAACTTCAGCAATATCCCCGCTTGTAATGAACTGCTTCGTACCATTCAACACCCACTCATCTCCATCCAAAACCGCTGTTGTTTGAAGTGATGCTGCATCAGATCCGGCATTTGGCTCAGTGAGTGCCCAAGCAGCAATAGCCTTGCCATTCAAAAGATTGGGTAAATATTTCTTACGTTGTGCCTCAGTGCCTTTCTCAAATATATGACCGACACCAAGCGAGTTATGAGCCTCAACCGTTATGCCAGTGGAACCACACACGCGCGAGATTTCTTCAAGAGCAATCATATAACTAACACGATCTATGCCGGAGCCGCCATACTTTTTAGGAACAGTCATCCCCATGAAACCCATCTTACCCATTTTTTTATAAAGCTCCCATGAGAAGTATTCTTCTTGATCAATTTTTTTAGCCAAAGGTTTTATTTCTTTCTCACAAAATTCATGTATTGTTTTTTGGAATAGATTCTGTTGGCTTGTAAGATTAAAATCCAAACAAATCACCTAAACTCGTGATATAATATGGGTCTAAAAACCTTTAGGTAAGTAAGGCTTTAAACGTGTTAACCATCAACGCCTTTCAGAATCATATAAAGAGTTACATCACTATAAAAATGTATTAAACAGGTAACCAACTAAAAGCACTTGAGGAACCGTTATAATTGGCAACCAAATAGCTGCTTTACGCCCAATATTTGACCAAATTAACCCGATTTCCGTATAATCGGTTGCCACCCCTGCCATCAGAAATGTAACACTATTGCCAAACGCATGTGTTTGATTATATATCTCAAATGCAAGAGGCGCACTTCCCTCAGAACAAACTTCAATAACAGTCGCAAAAAGCAGGGTGACAAGAAGCCCAAGTAATGAGGGTCCCATATAAGTCATAAACAAATCATTGGTAATAACCCCTGTGTTAACCAATGCTCTTACAAATGCAGCCATAAGCATTCCAATAATCAACCACCACATCACCATTTTTGTCAGAGACCATGAACCCTTTAGCGTTCCTTTGAATGATTCCCAAATATTTTTGCTGGTGAATTGGAATTCATCCAAACGTTTCCGGACATCTTGGATTATTGAGAAATCAGTTAGTACTGGTCGATCTTCACCATGGGCACATTGCCGACATTCTACCATGTTTTTTCGTTCTAAAGCTTGGTAAATCAAGCCGGTGATAATCGCAATGACGAGTGCGGAAACGACAATCAAAGCTGCCTTCCAACCAAAGAAACCAAACAAAAGAATAGTAATAGGAAGATTTGCCCAAGGTGATGCAAGTAAGAATGCAACAACTGATGACGTACTTGCTCCTTTTCTATAAAGTTCGATGGCAATTGCAAGAATTCCATGCGAGCATGCACTCATGAAAAAACCAAAAATCACAGCATAAATAATTGTTCGTTTACGATGACGTGAAAGATATTTCTCAATGTACTCCCGCGGAACAAAATAGTCAATAATACCGCCGATGAGAAAACCAAATAGGACTGCCCACCAGATCAAAAGGAAGTAATCTTTCAATGCGTAAAAAAACGGGTTGAATATAGGCACAACATATGTAATAATCGCCAGTGCAATTGTAAAAAGGCTAAAGATGTAGAGTCGCTCTTTGTACCATTTCTTAGCAGGAATATTACAAGACGGACACTTTTCGTCGTGAGGAATATTATGTTGTTTTTCGTATTTCTCAATGCATGCTTGTGAACAGAAATACTGATCATGGGCCAGTATGGTCCCTTTCATTCCACAGATCGGATCGATTTTATCCATTTTAACAACTACAGATTGGTTTTGATCATTTCAATATTTTGCCTGTTTCAAGATACCACAAGTACAAATCAAGCTCAGCTAGAGTGAGATCTGTTTTTTTACCGATTGTTCTCAGTACTTTTTCTATTTCTAGATATTTGTTTTTTGTTAGAGTTTTTGGTCTTTCAATAAGATTGTGTTTTACTAAAATATCAACTATATGAAAATCAATTATAGCAAAATCATCAAATCCTATGTTTCTCAGAAAGTGGCTTGCTTCCTTGTACCCAAGACCTTTTACATTATTAACAATCCACTCTCTTACTTTCTTTTTATCATTAAATTGAATAACTTCTTTTAGAGATTTTTTGCATCTCCTTGAGTCTGAGATATATTTTGCTCTTGCGTTAGGATAACGATGTCCAAGATTTTTTAGTTTTTTTGCAAGGTCATCCTCAGAATCATTCAGAAAACATTCTCCAATTTCATTTTGGATTTTTATGCTTTTTTCTGCGTTAAAATTTGCAGTGAGAATGCAGAAACACATCTCTTTGAATAATTCGTCATTAGGTTTTTTATTTAATTCTTTGAATTCTCCAATTCTCTTTTGTATCAGATTACCCATCTCGCCGTCTTTTAGTGATTCGATCTGTTTTATTAATTCATCCATAGCTGCCAACTTTTTATCTTACGCAAAGGAAATATTCTAGATTTAAATAAGTTATCGGATTATAGGGTTGTAGTTGTGTTGATGTGTTTGATTTTTTAAAAAAATAGGGATGGAGAAGCAAAATCATCAGCAGAGATAAATACTATTGGTGAGGAGAGGAGGAAAGGATGGGACGCAAAAAATATTCCCCCTCTGCTGCGATCTTGCTTCTCCATTTTGGCTGTTAATCTAAGTTTTATAATTTTTACCACCTCAATTATGCTGAGGGTAGTCTCCATACAACCCCATAATTAACAATTGTTAATGTAGATACGGTATATAAATTTTTGGGTTGTTTTGACAGTGAGAATAAAAATTCAACAAAAAATTGCATGAAATGAAAATATTGTAACAATATTGACCAAAAAAAGTCTTAAACAATCGTTAATTATAAGTATGAATAAAAATATATACATATATGAAACGAACACCTTGCGAATACATGATGTGGAACGGTTTACCAGTTATAAGACGAGAAATCGCCGAGAAAATGATAAACAATTTTGGATTGAGCCAGAAAGACGTGGCAGAAAAACTAGGAATTACGCCTGCAGCCGTCTGCCAATATCTCTCCAAAAAACGGGGAAAACTAAACATCATAGATAAAAGTATGACCGAGGAAATCACAATCTCAGCAGAACGAATTACAAAAAATAACGGCACATCCCTAATCGTAGAAACCTGCAGAATTTGTAAGGTAATGAGGAAAAAAGGGGTGCACCCATTTTTCAATGAATCATCTGATGAAGAATAAACAAAGTAGACCCACTTTAAAATATCATGCCTTGTCCATCTACATGAAAGACTTCGACCATATGATGCGGATTGTAAGACATCTTTGCCTGTCTGAGACCGGGCAGATTCATGTCTGATTCTCTGTTTATGAACTTGATATCTTTTTGAAGTATTTTTGCTGTCTCTGAATTTATTGCTTTGTAGATTCCATCGTAATCTGGTGATCCTTTCTCATAGTGAACCACTGCAGTGTCAGGACTCATTTTTTCAAATACGGCAATTGATTCCATTCTTTCGTTAATTCTTATTGCGATTCCAGAAAGCCCTAGTTCAAAGAAATGAGCCATGGAGTAAATTATGGCCTTTCGTTCATTTTCAAGAATGGGATCTGACCCGCAATCTTTCCAAAGACACCATCGTCTAAGAAAGTCCCTCACCTCATCCACATTATCTTCCATGATAACTTCTGTAGTGTATTCATAGCTCTTTTTGAATTTGTTAAGACGGTTTCTAATCTTTGCATACGCTGTACCGGCAAGCTCTGCAAGATTAGATGCAAGATAAACATATTCAAAATAATCTCGGTCTAAAGAAAACTTGAATTTTGGAAATTTTTCCGAAAGCCAGTCTTTTGTTTCTACATCAATAAGTACAACAGGCGGCGAGGAAGCTTCTTTTAATGCCAACTTAAAAACTTGATTGAATAAATCTAGATTGCGTTTTCCCATTGGTAGTCTGAGTTGAATCGCATTATTTACCTTAGTCATTATTACAATGTTGTCATCCAGATGCACATAGTGATAATTGCTATATTCCATCCAGCTCACCATCGTTGTAAAAACGTTATCGCTGTGCACCGGTGGATACTTTGCATAGTGTCTATCAAATAGTTGTTTATCCTCCAGTTTGATAGGCTTAAAATCAGCTAGTGAAAGAATTATTTCTCCCCCTTTTGATATCGCATGGGCGCATGATCCGTCATTGGTTTAAAACCAGCAAATGAATAGAAACTTTCCTGCCCTGGTTCTGCTATAAGTCCTATCCACAGAATCCCTTTGGACACGCAATGGTCTAAAAGAAAATTGAGAAGTTGCTTACCGATACCTTGTCTGCGATATTTTGGTAGAATAATAAAATCCTGTATGTACGCATCAGACACCCCATCAGATATTATACGACCCATTCCTATGGCTTTTCCTGAGTCTTTATCCACAGCAACAGCAAAAGCAAAACTACCAGCTATCAACGAGTTTATACCAGATGAATTGTAATGATCTTTCCACCAGCCACCTGCTTTGTAAAGATCAACTATATCTTCTTCAGGCCACTGTTTTACAAATTTTATTTCTATCATTTTATTCATAGTATCAA
>JBFYMG010000061.1:0-4967 GCA_041305025.1 Thermoplasmatales archaeon | reverse complement strand
TTCTTCTTTAAATTCTTTAATCCATTCATCAGACGGAAAATGCACCATACTATTTTTCCTCCTTTTGCATTAGCTCAGCCATGACCGCAGCACAACCACGTCCCTCAACACCAGGGAGACGAGTGACTTCTATATCAAGCACTGGGCCATCTCTATCACATTCCGGGCAACGCTCCAAAAGCTTAACTCTATCGCCAGTTATTATGAAACCAGGGTAACTATCAGGTAATGGATCAATGAAAGCAAAACGCCCAAACTCATCATATCCAATTGGATTTAAATTCTCATCTAAAACAAATGGGATGATGGTCGGAGGAATATGCTTGTAATGCTCCTCGCAACTTAAAAACACGGAGCTGCACTCAGACATAGCATAAACATCACGATAATGATTCTGAGGAATACCGAGAACCTCCTCTACCTTCTTCCTGAAAATCTCTTCAGGAGTACGTTTATCTTCTTCTGCCTTCCAGCCACCACCAGTCAAAACCTGACTAGCAGCAAGATTCACACTTCGACCTTCATGTTTCATACGCTCTACAATGCGATCAAGCCAAAACGGAGGGCCACCTATATTCAGCTTTTTTCCTTTTTTCTCGGCCTGCTCTAAAAGATTGATCATTTTCGAATCAGATTTCTTCTGAACCATTGGGCTAATCCTAGACATCGCCTTTGCTTTTATCTTCTCCCGGATACCAATGGTTTCATCACGCTGCATACGCAGAAACTGCGTCGTAATCTTCATATCAAGTGCAACATGGATATTCGCTGGATCATAAAGATCATAGGCTATACCAAAAAGACTCGCGATGGTAAGATTTGTTTGACGTGGGTCAGGAATCAACAAAATTGCAGAGTCATCTGGATCGTAATCCATTAACTCCATTACAGATTTCATAGCACTATATCTAACACGATTCCAAGAAAGAGTATCACGAGGAATAAAACTAAAACGACCGCTGGTACCACTAGTAAACATAATGTTAACGCCTTTTTTGTTAAACTCCTCGATGACCTCATCATGCGAAGGCAAATCAGTTTTAAAAACAGGGTTGGGAATTGAGCCAGTAAAAATTGTTTTTAACCAGTTCAAAAAACCTTTGCCCTCCGGGCAATCCTTGAAAAAAGTATCGGGAAGCAAAGGAATTTTGCTCAAATCATTTTTTGATTTAATATTATCTGGCGTAACACCATTTACTTCACACACACGATGATAAAGAACGTTATTATCGTAGTGATGCTTGAAACTATATTTAACTGCAGGAAACATCAAATCCTGAGCTTTTTTGTAATCGCGGAAAAAAGATGCGGGAGCAAACAATGCTTTATCGACAGGACTCCAAGATTCCTTTGGAGTAATAAACTTCTCCAAACATTTGTTTTCAAAAACTAACTCTGGTTCAACCATAAAAATCATTTTTCAAATTCATCTGTGATTTTTCGTAAAGATTCAATTAGACTGTCTAGTTGTTTTATTATTTTTAATGCCTCCATTTTGCTGCCTTTTAGTTTAAGTCTGTTTTTTAAAAGAGCCATTGCGGTACCAATTTTTCCTTCCAGAATATCTTTATAAGTTCCATAGTTGCCTCTTATTTCATAAATGGATTCTTTTCCTTCAAAAATATCACCGGTGTTTACTTTAAACTCATTCAGTCTTCCATCTTTAAGCTCTATATAGAAATTCATTGTTGTATCATTTGGAGGTACATGCTCTATAATGCCCTGTACTGATGTTGTTATATTTTTCATGTCTTTTTCGGGGTCTAGTTTTTCAAGCATGTAATTTCTGCCTTTTTCAATCCATTCTTCTGAAAGAAATTTTACCATTCTTCAAACTCTCCTAAAACAGAGTGAAGCACCTCTCTAAACATGGTTTGCTCTTCTTTTGTTAAACCTTCTCGCAATGGATAGAGAACGTGCTCCTTGCGGTGTATGCCTTTAAACAAATAGTTGATAAGTGTAAATATTTGGCCTAGTACTAGTGATTTTTCTGTTGTTTCAAGTAATGCTTTGCTTATTCTGTTAGCTACATCAGGGTCGTTGTGATCATAGAAATAGTCATATTCTATGTAGATGAACTTGCCGTTATCAAGAGGACTAATGAAACCAAGTGCGTGTTCTAAGTTGTATTTATCTCCAACTTCTGCGAACATATTTACCCATTTCAAGATATGTTTCTTGTCACCAGCCCATACAGCACCTCCTGGGCCCATAGTCATCTGCTGTCTCATAAGTCGTGATGGTAATATTCTAAATGCGTGAAGCCAAACAACATCTGTCATCTCTGGTTTAGAATAAACCTTTTTAAAAAAGTCCTGCAGATCTGTATCATATACTTTTGACATTTGTTCAGGCGATGCATCTAATCCTTTTTCGAAATGTTTTCTCATTGGACCAGCAAAGATAGCTCTTAAAGGATCTTCTTCCTCTGAAAGTATCTTCATAAACTCACTGTCTTTAAGTGATGCTAGTTTTGGGGAACCCAAAATCAAAGTCCTCATAAAGTTTTGATCAATAGTATATTCTGCCATTTCTTCTACAATTTTTTTGTCGTCCTTGTCACAGATGACATCCACGACATATCTAAGTTTCATATAATTTTTACAGATATCTTCAAAGTCTTCGGCGATCTTTGGCGTTGGGCAGATAAACTCAGCTAGATACTTGTAGGAAAGAACTGCGACTGATAAGCCTACACCACGTTTACCAAGCTCCAAGACCATGTCAAGAGCATCTTCTAAGTTGTCAAATGGTACAAGAACTGCTTCTTCGTCATCAAAAACAGGGAAAAGTTTCGCTGTGACTTCGGTGATTATATATGATGGACTTAACGATATGTTTGAGAAAACATTTTCAGTGGCATATGGATTTGGGATATCCATATCACGATGATTTTTAATGTTTCCATCGTTATCCACTATTGTTAGATCAATAAAATTATCTGCAAAACAACCATATTTATTTCCCCAGGTTGTGACTATTCCAGTTGTTGCAATGTTTGAACAATAATGAGCCCCCGCCTCTGCCACATTTACCCTTAATTTATGTTTATATGCTGCTTTTTGTACTTCAAAGGCAGTTATCCCCGCGCCCACTACTGCTGTACTGTTTTCAGGGTGTATCTCAAGTTTTTTAAGTCTCAATAAATCTATTACAATACCATGTTCTAAAGTTATTGCGTTTGATAGTACTGTTGGAGTGGCTATTGATAAGGCTGTTCCGCCACCTCTGGGCAAGAAGGGTATGTTATGTTTATTTGCAAATTTGATAATTTTTGATACTTGTTCTGTAGTATCTGGCATTACTACATAGAAATTCAGTTCAACATTAGTTGGAATTATTGATCTAACATACGAGGCGATAATAATTGGATCATTTGTTGCCCATTCATTTCCAACGATTTCACGAAGCCCTTTTACGATATCATCTTCAGGTACCTTCTGAAACTCGCTTTTGTCCAAACTATTAACATATTCTTTTAAAGCCTTGGCAACTTTCTCAGGACGCAATTGCGTAGCAAAATTACACTGCTTATCACAAATGCCGCAAAGAGTACAAGAGTTTGCAATATCAACTAGTTTTTCTGTAGGTTTAATTTTTCCTTCTTTCAAATGTTTTACAAGTTCCATGCGGCCCTGGGGCCAATAAGCCAGATAACCATGTTTTTTCCCAGAGGGACATAAACCTGTCCCAAGAAAATCGATTCTGCACATTCCACAGTGGGTACCTTTCTTAGCTATCTCTACTGCGCCATCTAAACTTGTTTTTTCTATAGTTAAAACGTTGTTGTTTATCATATTCTCCCCTGAGTTAGCAATATTTATGATTTTTTGATAGGATAATCCCTTTAAATGTTTTTGCTATCTGTTAATTACAAATTTATTTGAAAATTTAGAAAGGTTTTAGCAATGAATATTAAAATAAGACAATTACTATTTTATTTACTATTATTCAGCGGATTAGGTCCAATCTTTTTAATTTCATCAACAAAATCAGTTACAACAGATGCAAATTTCTGACCTTCAGACGCAGATATATACTCAAATCTAACACGCTCAGGCTCCACACCCATCTCAGCAAGTAGTTTCTTTAATAGTTTAATTCTCCGATTTGTTTTATAATTTCCAGATTGATAGTGACAATCACCTGGATGGCAACCGGCTATTAGCACACCATCAGCACCCTTACGAAGTGCCTCAAGAATAAAAACAGGATCAACTCTACCGGAACACATAACACGAATTGGTTTGATGTTTGGTGGATATTTCAAACGGCTAGTGCCAGCTAGATCAGCACCAGCATAGCTACACCAGTTACAAAGAAAACCGACTATGTTTGGTTCGAAATCCTTCATGTTTCTTCCACCGGATCTTTTTTATCATCATCCAACTCAGACATTATCATATCAATGGTTTTTGGCACAGTCTTAGATATTTCTTCACTTAGCTCCTCTCCAAATTCACTTGGCACATTATCAAGTGCTATACCAAATATTGTTATATCGTGCGGAATTCTTGTCTCACCAAGTCGTTTTGCCAATTTACACGCCTCAGGCAGACCTATATCATGCGGGTTAAACGAATGAGATGACGTAAGTTCCCCTAGCGGAAATCGTTTGATCTCACCGTTTCTTATATTCTTATTTTTAATCGTATCGACAAGTATAGCCTTATCAAAACCGATAATCTGATCAAGTAGGTTTATACCACCTGTTGCTGCCTCATCTAGTTTAACATCAGGGTCTTTCACATGTTTTTTTAGTTCCCTAACAACTTTTATTCCAACCCCATCATCACCAAGTATAGGATTACCAATTCCAAGTATTATTGTTTTCATTTTTTTCTACCTAAACGTTTTTTATTGTTTTGTATAGTTTTTTGTTTTTATCATATATGTTTATTTCCATCGGCATGCCACCTGGCAGTGAATGTGTTGCACAAGCGAAACATGGATCATAAGCGCGGAAA
>JBFYMG010000060.1:0-50436 GCA_041305025.1 Thermoplasmatales archaeon | reverse complement strand
TTTGAAAGAACTTTCTTTTGCCTTGTTGGTTATCACGCTTCCGCCAAGTTTTACAATAATCATAATCCACCTAATCAACTATACTCTAAAAAGCATTTTCATAGGACAAAAAAGATGGTTTTCTTATCTTCCTACGGTCATCATGACTTTATTTTTGTTTTGTTCTTTGATAAGCCAGAGTGCAATAGGCATAGCGCTACCAGGTTTTTGCATGACGGTCTTTGTCCAATTTTCCAAATCCTCATCAGAATGGCTAGAACAACAATCCTCACATAAGAAGTGCTTGTCGTTAAAAACCAGTCCAGACGGATTTTCATTCAATGCAATCTTACGACTACACAGATCGCATGTTTTTTCTATCGTTTTAACACCACTCCAAATTTAATTTTTCTTAAATATGAAATCTTTAACTTACTTATAAATACAACCCTTCGCTATACGCACTCTTTGTAATTATAAACGATATCTGAAACAAAATTAATAGAGTATTGTAAAATTAATGTAGAAATTGATTATAACGAAAAAAGGATAAACTCCATGAAATATATTTTATAAAAAGAAGGCAACATTACTCTTAGCGGTGGATGAAGGAGAGATGGAAAGAAAGATTACCGATAGTGCAGAGCAGTCTGAGAATAATATTAATCTAGAGGGGAAACCAAAAATCGCCTACTTTTCAATGGAAATAGGAATCGACGGAAATATACCTACCTACAGCGGTGGACTTGGCATTCTGGCCGGAGATACTCTAAAATCATGCGCCGATTTAAACGTTCCAATGGTAGGCATTACGCTACTTTCTGAGAGGGGATATTTTTACCAAAAACTCGATGGAGATGGAAATCAAATCGAGCTGCCCCTAGAATTTGCTGTTTCCGATTATCTTAAACTGCTACCAAGTAAATGCAATGTAACAATTGAAGACAGAAAAGTTAAGCTGCATGTTTGGTACTATCAGATTGTAGGTATTAACGGCTACATAGTACCTGTTTTTTTCCTTGATTCAAATGTTGAAGGAAACAGCGAATGGGATAGAAACATAACAAAATATCTTTACGGCGGTGATAACAAGTATCGCCTCGCCCAGGAAATTGTTCTTGGCATAGGCGGTGTTCGAATGATACGGGCGCTTGGATACGGAACCATCGACAAGCATCATATGAATGAGGGACACGCTGCTCTTCTCACACTTGAACTTTATCACCGATTAAAGAACGTCGAAAAAGTACGTGAACAGTGTGTATTCACAACACATACACCTGTTGCTGCAGGTCATGATCAATTTGAGCTTACGTACGCAAAACCAATGCTTGGTGAGATTCTACCCGACTCAATTCTCAAGGATGTTACATTTGAAGAAAGGTTAAATATGACAAAACTCGGGCTTTTCTTTAGTCATTATGTCAATGGAGTTGCTAAAAAACACGGAGAGGTCTCAAGATTGATGTTTCCGGGCTATTCCATAGATTCTATTACAAATGGTGTTCATTCAGCCACGTGGGCTTCGGAACCATTCCAAAAGCTGTTTGATAAACATATGCCCGGATGGCGCTCTGACCCATATATTCTGAGGTCTGCATTCAGCATATCAAAACAATATATCTGGGATGCTCATAGAGAAGTAAAGAAAAAACTCATCGATTTTGTCAATGAAAAATATAACGTTGGCATGGAGTATGATACCTTCACCATAGGATTTGCCAGAAGACAAACTGAGTATAAAAGACCGGATCTTTTAATATCTGATCCCAGTAGGTTAATGCAGATTGCTGAAAAGGCAGGGCCTATGCAGATTATATATGGTGGAAAGGCACACCCAAAGGATGAATCTGGCAAAGATTCAATAAAAAAGATATTCAAAGTTATGAAAACAATAGGTGGAAAAGTAAAAATTGTTTATATACACAATTACGACATGGCAATCGCTAAAATGATTGTAGCAGGTGTTGATTTGTGGCTTAACACGCCCAGACGGCCTTTCGAGGCTTCGGGAACCTCTGGAATGAAAGCCGCGCATAACGGCGTACCGCAATTCAGTACTCTGGATGGGTGGTGGCTAGAGGGTTGCATAGAAAATATCACCGGGTGGGCAATAGGGACAGAAAAGACTCAAGACGCAGCATCTGATGATGAAATGGACAAATGCGATCTTTACAACAAACTTGAAAACTGGGTTATGCCAAAATTTTACAAAGACAGAGATAACTGGATACGAACTATGAGAAGTTGTATAGCTATTAATGCATCATTTTTTAACACAAACAGAATGGTTCAGCAGTATGTCTTAAACGCATACTTCATGTGATAAAAAGATTTTTTCGTATTTTGGTTGTATTCTTTCTATATCTTCAACCCATGCACGAAGTATTTCTGCCACACTCCATGCTTGTGAGATGCATCCCTGTGGCGCATAGATAGGATCTGCGTCAAATATTTCATTTATCGAACCGTCCCATCTTTTACCAAATATGTCAAACATCGGTTTTAAAAAGTTTTGATAGGCGTAATCTCTACATGTTTCATCATGGTCATTTATTTTCACAAAAGCTTTTATGAACGGGCCCATGAGCCATGGCCATACCGTACCGTTATGATACGCCAGGTCTTTGTTGAAGTTTCCAATATATTTTCCCTTGTATCTGGAATCATCCGGAGATAATGTTCTCAATCCAAAAACCGTCAACAGTTTATTTTGAACTTCTTCTACGATTTTTTTCTGTATCTCTTTATCAATCATGGAAAAATCAAGAGAGACAAGAAAGATTTTATTAGGTCTGCAAGACAAGTCTTTTGTGTCTATCACATCGTATTGCTGATCGTATTGTCTGCTAAAGTTTCCTTTCACAGAATCGGCAAGATCAGAATAATTATCATCTTTTCCAGATGCTTTGGCAAGAGAGCCCATTATCATTAGTGCGTTATACCACAGTGCCTGGATTTCCACTGCTTTTTTCGAACGCGGCGTGGGATAATAATCACCTACCTTTACATCCATCCATGTAAGTCCGGGTCCATGGCTTATGAGAAAATCTTGATCCATGCAAATTCCGTAATCTGTGCCATTTTTGTAACTATGAATTATAGATTGTAACGTGCCCCATGTCTTTTCAAGAAAATCTCGATCGTTTGTATATTTCAAATATTGATAGACACGATCTACATACCATAGTGATGCATCAACCGTATTGTAGACTGGCTCTGAATTTCTATCCATAAACGTGTTTGGAATCAGACCGTTTTTACAGTGCTCGCTAAAACTAAGCAGTATTTGTTTGGCATCATCGAATCTGTTTGTAACAAGAGCAATTCCTGGTAGTGATATTAGTGTGTCTCTGCCCCAGTCGCTAAACCAGTGATAACCAGCTACAATGGATTTTTTATTGGCTTTTTTCACAATAAAATTGTCTGTTGCCAGTACTATTTTTTCAAACTTCTTGGGCAAATTTGTCTGTTCCAGTAATTTTTCTCTGCTTTGAATTTCCTTAGAATAGATAACAGAATGGTCGACATCGCTTTTATCTTCAAGTGTAAAAGTTAGAAAGTATTCACTGGAAGCTTTGACGGTTTTGCAAAATTCACCGATTTGAAGATTGTTGTCTACCCATGAATCATTTCTTTCGCGATCTCGATCATAGTAAAATACTTCCCAACAATGTGCCGGTGTGTAGATGGAATCTTTGAGTGTAATTTTCAGTGTTTTATCAATGTTACTTGGCTTGATACGAACTCCGTGTTCAAGAACGTCCTGTTTGAAAGAAAGATATCTATTTTTAGTTACATCATAGAAGTGTCTAGAGTTTATTACAGGCGTATGAATAAGTGATATTGGCTTGTCGGTTTTTATTTCATATTTAATAATCGTAGTATTCTTTTCATGTTCCATAAAAACTGTTTTTTTGAGTTGCACGTCTTCGATTTCATAAAGAAACGATGGAAAAATATCAAAATCAAAAACACTTTTATAATTTTTCAGTTCATACACACGATTTTCAATTTGAATTTTATCGTACACATTTGCTGCAAAAACCCATCTATTTGTCGGTGGATCTAAGCTTGCTACAAGTAGTCCGTGAAATTTTCTAGTATTGGCATTAGAATGAGTCAAAGACGCGTAGCTGCCAAGGCCGTTTGTTACAATCCATTCTCGCATAAGTCTAGAAAATTATTTTACTTAAATAAATTCTTTATAGATTTCAATAAGCCTGTTTGTAACAGCATCCAAACTAAATACTTCTATTGCTCGCTCTCTTGCATTTTTACCCATTTGTATTGCTTTGTCTTTTGATTTTAAAACCTGTATTATACCCCAGGCTATGTCTTCGGGATTGTATGGATCTATGTGAATGCCACATTGTTTTTCGCCACTCGAAATTATTTGCTCTCGCATGCCGTTTGTTCCTCTTGCACCTACAACTACAGGTTTTGCCATTGACATTCCTTCTGTGCAGACGATACCGAATGGCTCATAAAGCGAAGGCAGGACAACGACATCGGAAGCTGCATAATGAAGAATGCGCTCTTTCTCATTGACAAATTCTGCCCGCAACATGACTTTCCCTTGCAATCCGTAATTTTGTATGAGCGACCTAATGCTATTTTCCATGTCGCCCACCCCAAGTATAACCAGTTTTGTATTTGGAAATTCTTTCAAAACAGAAGGCATTGCTTTAACAAGATTATCGACACCTTTTACGCTTACCAGGCGACCTATAAAAAACAACAAATTCTCATTATCGTTAACACCGTATCGCCTTCTCATCTGCATTCTTTCATCAGGAGCTATTTTAGTTGGATCGTATTTGTCAGGATCTACACCATTCCAACAAACTCTTATTTTGTCTGGTGGAAAACCGAGTTTGAGCAGTTCATCACTCATTGCATTTGAAACGGTTATAATTCCATCTGCAATTTGACCTCCCTCAAACTCGATATCCTTTATTGTATGTGATCCCCTCCCAATGGACCTGCCAACTTCAGTTGAATGAACATGAAAAATCAAAGGAATACCTAGCTCTTTTTTTGCTATCATTCCGCCCATTATACCAAGCCAATCGTGTCCCTCAATAATGTCAAACTTCTTACCATTTTTTCTTGCAAGTGTATCAACAAGTTGGGATGCAGACATAATGTTGTAACTTAAAACATCAGCATAAAATCTGAAGTACGGACCCCAAGAGCGTAGCTCATGGTCGGCACTTAAATAAAAGATGGAGGTAAGATCAAGAGTATTGGGTCTATACAAATCTATGCCATTTACTTTCTCATATGTGCTCAATTTATTTTCTCGGTTCAACGAAAAAACGGCAACATTGTTGCCAAGGCCAACCTGCCGGCAGGTAATCTCGGTCACAAATGTACCAAGACCACCATAGATCACTGGTGGAAACTCCCACGAAAAATGCACTATGTTCATATGTTAATTACTCTCCTCACTAACTTTTTATTGAATGGCTCTCTGTTTTAAATCCTGCAGTATGTTCATGTAATTAATAAAACCCTCATAGGGTGCATCATAGGGGCTGAAGTACGCGTGAACATCTCCATCTTGAGAGCCTTTTGTGGAAATATAATAAAGATGATCAGATGTTTGTAACAGTCGCCAGGTGTGTAATAGATCTTTTTTCCCGCTCTCTTTTATCTTTCGTCCAATATCTTTTAATTCGTTGAAACAAGCAACCTGCATATTATTGCCAAGCCATGTAGATACGTCACGATCCTCATCGGCCCAAGATATTGCCCATGGAACGTCAATATCGCCTACCGGTTTGTATCTACTTACAGCTTCACTAGTAGTGACAAAATCAAGATTCTCGTGTTTTAACGTTTCTCCAGGAAGATGTTTGAGAAAATCAAATATTCCCGTCTCAATCCACTGATGCTCTCCAAAGGTTTCGTAATCGATAAACAGGTTGATGAGATCTCCCTGAGAACTAGCCATCCAATTAGCGTATTTGTCTGCAGTCAATGGATAGCCAGGCCAGTTGCGGGCCGAAAAACGGAATCCCACATCATCACTTAAATTATAATTTCTCAATAGAACTTTTATGTCACAATTAGATGGCTTATACACGTAATTTGGGGAACGCCAGTTGAGTATTTTCTCCGTTCCTTCTGTAAGAATTCCTTTGTACCCCATCTCGCTAACTTTTTTTGCAATGCGATTGTCGTAAATCGCTTCAGTATTTCTGAAAACCTTTGGTTGATAATTGAAAATTCTCTTAATCATTTTATTGTGCATCTTTACTTGTTCTTCAAACTCATCCATGTCATCATACAGGCTTGACAAAGAGTGGAAATATGTTTCTTCAAGAAGATCAACGGCTCCTGTGGCAAACAACTCTTTGAAACTATCAATCAAAGAAGGAATGTATCGTTCACAATATTCTATAAAGGTGCCTGTAAGACTAAAGGATATGCGGAATTTGCCATCATATTCTTTGATCAATTCGAGCAAAAGTTTATTTGTTGGAAGATAGCATTTTTTTGCCACTTTTTCAAATATCCAATGGTTGAGTTCATGATTAAAGTAAGTTGAATATGGATCAATATCTCTACCTATGTTGAACACTGAAAAGCGATTTAATCTCACGGGTTGATGTACTTCAAAATAGATACATACAGATGGCATATTATTTTACTCCGTTGTATACTTTCATAGTTCTATCTGCAACTCTATCCCATGTGAATAGTTCTATTTCTCTTTTTCCTTGATCGGCCAAGGCACTATGCAACGGTCCGTATCTCAACAGGGAAATAATTTTATTGGACATCTCGTCAATATCCCAAAAATCGACTCGTAGACAATTATGGAAAGCCTCAGATGCACCAGCCGTCTTTGACATTATAGTTGGTGTACCTGCAGAAATAGCTTCAAGAGCAGTTATTCCGAAAGGCTCACTAACGGAAGGCATAACGTACACACTTGCCGTTCGATGAATGTGCTTTACTTCATCTTCTGTTAGTGCACCGGTGAATACGACTTTATCTGCAATACCCATATGAACTGCCTGATCCACAAGACGAGGCAACATGTCCCCTGCACCAGCTACCACAAACTTGCAATTTTTTTCATATTCTGATACTTTTTTAGCGGCACGCAGGAAAAATTCAGGGCCCTTTTGAATAGTTAATCTACCTAAGAATAGTACGATATTTTGTTTTTCACCTTCGCCAATGGGATATACTGCGTTATGTACTACCTCGATCTTGTTTGGATTTATTCCGTATTTATCAACGATAACTCGTTTGGTGAATTGGCTCACAGCAATTATCTTGTCTGCCTTTTGCATTCCCTCTTTCTCAATATCAATAAACCATTGATTTGGATAAAGCCATCCTGATCGATCGTACTCGGTTGAATGAATAGTTATAACAAGCGGAACGCCCATTTTTTCTTTTAAAGCAATACCTGCTTTCATTGTTAGCCAATCGTGGCAGTGAATAACGTCATACTTTCCTTTTACTTTCTGAACTAGTAAATCATTATATCGATATACTGCATCAAAAAATTGGCCACCAATTGCCTTGTCGTCAGGTCGATCATACGGGAATATTTCAGTTTCTCCAACTTCTTTTATAACCAAATTCTTCCTATCACTAGCTGTGCTGTGTTTAGTTTTGGGCATGTAGAAGTCTACGGCTACTCCTTTGTCAGCTAGGCTACGTGTAAGGCCATAGCAATGAGTACCTAGACCGCCCGCTTTAAACGGCGGATATTCCCAACCAAGCATTGCAACTTTCATCTATTACTCCCTGATATCACCACTAATTCGACTTTACGCTAAGTAAGATTTTCGAATTCCTATCGAATTCCATTTTTCCTCCATCTCTTCTGTTTGATATTGGTAATACTAATTTTTACTTCAAACTATATTTTTCAGTTTTTCCTCGTAAACATATCTTGTCTTCTCGCGCTAGCCAGCCAAGAGCAGAGTATATGCCATTTTCATCTATGCTAGCCAACCGTTTTATAGAAGGAACATCAACCTCGCCCCAATGACTCATAATTTCCCACAGCTTGCCTGCGTTTGTTCCAATTTCAGGGGTTAAGTTTGTGTTACCTAATTTATATTGTTCGCCTTCTCTTAAGATTTTATTTTCTCGCGCTAGCCAGCCCACCGCACTATGAAAGTCACTGCTTTTTAGTTTTGTTATTTTCAATAGTTTGCTTTTTTCCAGCGGGCCTTTTTCATTGAGAGTTGTCCATATTTTGCCTGAATTTTTACCGAAGTTAACGGTTAGATCCCTCACGGACATCCTCCCATTTAATAACTAATAGTATTTAAAAGTGTATTAAAGTCATATAATATAAGTTTATCTGAAAAATTGATTAAAAGTAAAGTAACAATAGTTAATCAATGCTATCTTAAACTAGCAAATAAATTCTCACAAAAAAGTAATAATTATTGAAGATAATTTTTGTGAAATGAGCGGGCTTGGAGGGATTCGAACCCACGGCCAGTCGGTTAAGAGCCGACTGCTCTAACCTAGCTGAGCTACAAGCCCAAAACAAGAGGGAGAGTAGAATTAAATGGTGTTTATTAACGTTTTTCTTTGGGTATTTTCTTTATTTTTGATTCGGCAACTTTGTGTATGTATTTCGCATCTATCTCATCAGTTACATAAACGTCATTGCTGGCACGATAAATCTTTATGCCGTCTTTTTTTGTCTTTTTGCCATCAATTCGTAAGATGAGAGGCTCTTCCGTTCTTACTTTTCCTGCTTCAAGGGCTTTTTCCAAACTGCCGCTGAGATGCACCTTTCTTCGATCGGTAGGATGCAAGCCCCCCTCGACTATCATATCGGCTTCTTCCTCAGTGACTGGATAAAAGAATTCATCTAGGTCGGCCAATGGTAAATCATTAAGATCAACATCTATAGTATGGCCATATGTTGCACGTATCATACCGCCGTCAATTTGATATCTGCCTCGAGAATCTGTAGAAACCAGTGCCTCTATATGGTGAACGCGAAGCCAATCAAAACCTGATCTAGATGTACTCAACGCATCAACAAAAGATGATATATCCACCCAGCCTCGTCCATCCATTATTAGCCCGAGTTTATCTGGAAAATGACGCAATGCGCCAGCCATGATTCGGCTTAATGCATTAAGTTCGCGGTCATCCATTAGGAATTTTCCTTTTTCATTACATGTGGGGCATGATTCGCCACGATAATATCCGTGTTCGTCACATTTTGCTAACATACTTTCACTTTCGTAATTAGAACGTCTAGTATAAATTTTTGTACTACCACATTATTACACGGTCTGGTGACTTTTTGGAACAAGAAGAAATGAAAAAGATGGCTGGAGAGAAAGCACTTGATTACGTTAAAGATGGTATGATCTTGGGGCTTGGAACAGGATCAACAGTTGAATATGTACTAAAAAAATTAGGAGAACTAGTAAAAGATGGCCTAGAAATTAAAGGCGTACCGACATCGATGCATACAAGAAAAATAGCAAAAGAATACGAAATACCTCTCACTGATCTGGATGAAAATCCTGAAATTGACCTTACCATAGACGGTGCAGATGAAGTTAACCCGAAACTCAATCTTATAAAAGGAGGAGGGGGTGCCTTAACAAGAGAGAAGATTGTTGCATTTTATTCAAAAAAAGAAATTATTGTAATCGACGAATCAAAGATTGTTAAAATACTGGGAGTCAATTTTCCATTACCAGTAGAAGTAATAAAATATGGTTGGGCTTCAACAAAAAAAACTCTTGAAGAGTTTGGCTGTACTGCCGAATTAAGGAAAATAATGGGCGAAGTGTACATAACAGATAATGCCAACTATATTCTAGATTGTGAATTTGAAAGAATTGACGAACCAGAACAGCTTGAAAAGGATATCAATAATGTTCCGGGCGTTGTAGAAAACGGCTTGTTTGTTGGACTTGTCGATGAAGTAATAGTTGGAAGTAAACAGGGCATTATGACTCTTGGAAAATAATATTTTTCAAGGAATTTAATTTTATGCTAAATATTTTTAAGAGGGTAAATATTATCTAAGGATTAGCCAGATTATGAAAAAAAGAAACAATACAATGCAAAAAGTTGTCGATCAGTTAGAAGAAACTAGGAAAAAAATAGAAGAAACTACGCAGAAAATAAACGCGCTAGAGTTTGATGTTCACTGGTACAGACGTGTATTTCATGCATTTGGAGCCTCGTTTTTACTCTATTATATGCTGCCAGATGTTGATTGGATAAATCTGCTTAAATTCTGGATTCCAATTGTTATAATAATTCTCGTCTTTATATTGGAGTATCTAAGAATAAAAGGGAAACTTAATAGCAACCATTTTTTTGGTTTGAGAATGTATGAGAAAAAAAGGGTCAGTAGTTATCTATTTTTTGGAGTTGCCATATTAATTTTATTATTGTTTTTCCCGCAGCAAATAGCAGTACCGTGCATACTATGTGCATGTATTGCCGACCCAGTCATGGGTGAAGTAAGACATAGATTCGGAGGAAAATACGTTTATTTGATTGGTTTTCTAGTTTGTATGATTTTCTTTATGGTCACGTGGTACAAAGCAGGTTTTTTTGTAATGTTTCCGGTTTCCATAATTGGAGCAATTGGTGCAGTAATCGGTGAAACAAAGAAATTTTGGTGGCTTGATGATGATTTTATGATTCAGATGGTACCTGCCATTTTATTGTTGGTTGTATGGATTGGTATGGGACATTTTGGATTTGTTCATCCTGAGCAAATAATTTATTCTGGGGTCATGCCCTGGTGAAAAATATGAAAAACAAGGGAAAAGAATATTTGGAAACGGATTACAACGACTTGAAAGTAATCAAAACAGAGGCAATGCTTACGCCTTTGCTCATAATTTTGCCTTTGATTGTAGCTGTTTTTTTGATAAATGATTGGTTTTTCAGTGGTTTTTTAAAGGGTAATTCCGCATATAATGGTGAATTACTGCTGGCAATAATCATTTTAATTGGCAATATCATGTTTGATGTTCCGTTTATAAAATCTCTCATTAGATATAAGAAGAAATAGAATTATTTTTTCGATTTCGGCGCATAAATAGTGACAAAATATAGTATTACGGGAAACATTTAAATTGAACTATAATATTTTAATTTTATATTTGGGGAGGAAGAAGAATGAGAAACAAAATAATTTGTATTTTAATTTGTACGCTGTTAATTGCAACAATTGCTCCAGCAGCATTAGGAAAAGATCTTATTAATCCTAGAGAAGAACTTCCATCGGCAGGATCATTTGTTATTACGCTACAAGCTGAAAAATACAGCATAAATGATTTAGAAAACGGATATGAAGAAATATTAATGGAAGACTACGGAGTTCAGATAACCCCTGGTGAGCCAAGTGTCCCATCAAAAACCTTCTACGTAGGTTTACCTCCAGGTGGAAGAGTTACATCAATAGAACTTGTAAGAATTGATTCTGAAGAAATACAAGGTTTCTACAAAATAAAACCAGGTCGTTCAATTAATGACGAAAACACAGAAATCAACGCAGACATCTACAACTCAAACAATCCTTACCCAACAACCACATTTGAATACCTTGGCATGAGCCAGATGAGAAAATACTCGCTAGCGATGATTCGTTTCTCACCAATAACATATTATCCAGCCAGCGGGAAACTTGTTCTCCACGAAAGCATAACAATAAAAATAAATTACGAAAATACGGAAGAAATATCAGATGTTTTATTATCAGACACGACAATGGATGACGTTGCCTCTGGGTTCATCTATAACTATCATTCTATAGCGGATTATTACCAGACATCTCAACCTACTAGACAGACATTTGATTACGTTATAATTACAACTAACTCTCTTGTAACCTCCTTAACCGGTTTCTTAAATTGGAAGACAAGTATCGGTTATAATGTAAATATTGTCACCTTAACTTGGATTCTGGCGAACTACCCTGCTACAGATACTCAGAAAAGCATCAGAGATTTTTTAATTGCAAACTATGCATCATGGGGAATAAAATATGTTTTAATAGTTGGTACCCACGCATCGATACCAATGAGAACATGTTATCCAGACCCTTCGAACCATGCGCCTGATGGTATACATGACATACCAACTGATTACTACTACGCCGATTTAACAGGTAACTGGGATAGCGATGGTGATGGTTTCTATGGTGAAAGAGGACAGGACAGTATTGATTTCGTACCAGAAGTATTTGTTGGACGTATACCAACTGATGGCACGGGTGCAGTATCAAGTATAACCTTAAAGATACAAAATTTTGAACAAACAGCATACACTGGTTGGAAGAAAAACGCTATGCTGCTAGGCGCCGTATACACGTTTCCAAATGAAGACGCTGGTGGTAACCCAAGATGGGATGGCGCAGATGTTATGGAACAATGTAAAAACAATGTTCTACCTGGTTTTTCAATAACAACAATGTACGAAAAACAGGGTTTAAACCAATGTCCATATGCCTGCACCATGGCTCTAAATAACGCAAATGTTGTCGGACAATGGGGTAGCACGACAGGTTGGGGCATAATAAACTGGGCAGCACATGGTCTAACAACATCAGCAAATCAGAAAGTATGGAACGCAGATACTAACGGAAACGGTATACCAGAAAATAATGGAGAGATAATATGGCCCATTATGATACAAATCACTGACAACGGGTTTTTAAACAACGCCAAACCACCAATTGTTTTTGCAGCAAGCTGCTTTGTTTCACACCCTGAAACACCAGGCAATCTGGGTATGGCACTACTTGTTAGTGGAGCCTCAGCATTTATAGGAGCCACAAGAACATCATGGGGCAGCATGGGTTGGACACAACCAGCACATGGGGGACATGGAACATACTGCTACGATTTCACAGATAGAATAGCAAACAAAAACGAAAATTGCGGACACGCCTTATACAATGCGAAACAATATGTTTACAATAACTACCCATGGAACTTATGGCAGGATAACGCAAATATGTACAACTTCAACCTGTATGGAGATCCATCAATGGGTATGAACCTACCACCCCTAACTCCAACTCAACCAGCAGGTCCAACTACTGGAATTGCTGGTATACAATACACTTATTCTGCAACTGGATTTGATCCAACGGGTGATAAAATAAAGTATGGTTGGGACTGGAATGGTGATGGCACTGTAGATCAATGGGATGACAACAATGGTAACTACTATGTTAATGGGCAACCATGCTCAACACCACACACTTTCAACACAGCAGGAACATACAATGTGAAGGTAAAATTAGAAGATCAATATGGCGGCCAAAGTGGTTTTTCGGTTCCACTGGTGGTGTTAATAACACAAAATCAGGCTCCAGCAAAACCAGCGAAACCATCTGGTATGACCTCGGGAAAAATCGGGACGTTATACCAATATACAACTAGCTCAACAGATCCCGAAGGATACGGACTGGCGTACGGCTGGGATTGGAACGGAGACGGAACAGTAGACCAATGGGATGACAATAGCGGAAGCTACTACCCATCAGGACAAACAATCACCACATCACACTCATGGTCAACAAAAGGCACCTATAACATCAAAGTGAAAGCAAAAGACGTACAAGGCAATGAGGGACAGTGGTCGGATCCTCTACCGATAAAAATACCAAGGAGCGGATTATCAATCCAGACATTACTACAACGGCTGTTTGAACGGTTTCCCCATGCATTCCCGATAATGAGACACCTGACAGGGCTATAGAATCGAAAAAAATTAACCTCTTTTCTTTTTTATTATATTTGGATTCCAGTTTAAAAGTCTCGCGATATTCTAAATTGCAGAATGAAAAGAATCCACAGGATTTGTAAAATGGGTACCAAATATTTTTTAATGCAAAATAATCATAACTTATAAAAATACTTTAGGGGTTCTCTTTTCCGAATGAGGGCACTTCTTTCAAATATGGGATTTGTACTCCAGATGTCAGGGATATTTATCGTGATCCCCGTCATTCTCTCTTTTATTTTTAATGAAACTTCTGCTACAATTGCTCTTTTCTTGGCGGCCATAGTATTTCTTGCTATTGGATTTATGTTAAATGCGCTCGCCGAAAGAAAAGAATTGACATTTAAACAATCTTGCACCCTCATAGTGCTTGTTTTCATTTTCCTGAGTATCATCGGTGCCATCCCATATGCATATATAAATATCCAAAAAGGGGATTTGCTTCAAAATATAACCGATAGTATTTTTGAATCTGCTTCAGGTTTCACAACCACAGGTTATTCGGTCATACCTAATTTATCGGCAATGCCAAAGTCAATAATTTTTTACAGAGGGCTTACCCAATTCGTCGGTGGAATAGGCATAGTACTCATTCTACTTGCATTCTTTTACCCTGAAGCAAAATTACAAGAATTTTCTAGAGGCATGGGATTTTCAAAAAACCAAAAAATCAAGAAGACGTTCTTACTGATTCTTTTCATTTATTGTACATATACAATTGCTATGATTGTCTCTGGCTTTCTCCTTGGTTATCATGATATAATAAATTTAACCTCGTTTATTTTTTCAGCATTAAGCACGGGAGGTTTTACTCCAATCACAGATATTACAACAGTGGCTACACAGTTTCCTTTAAATTTTATACTTATTGTAAGCATGATTTTAGGTGCTACCAACTTTTTTGTTTTGGCGGGTTTATTTAAAGGAAGGATCAAAGAATTTATCAAGTCTGAAATAACCGTATTTATTGCAATTGCCGTATTTTCTATTTTTATAGCAACAATTTTTTTCCACCTATCTGTATTCGATTCAACGTTTCACATTATTAGTGCCATGTCAACAACAGGATTTAGCTATGTAACCATACAATCTGATAGTCTCAAACTTTTCTTGGTCTTTCTAATGTTTGTTGGCGGAGCAAGTTTTTCCACAGCAGGTGGAATAAAGATATACAGATTCATCTTGCTGTTCAAAGCAACCAAAAAAGTCATAGTAGACAGCATTACAGAGCAAGACAGTAAAGTGAAACTGTTTGGAAAGGAATACACAAATGCAGAAATCATTCAGTCATTGGCACTCGTGATTTTGATGATTGGTATAATATTTGCTTCCTCTTTTATTGTGAGTTCATATGGGTTCCGACCAATAGACTCTATTTTTGAAACAACCTCAGCCCTTGCTACCACTGGTATTAGTGGGGGAGTTGTTGGGCCATCTCTTGCTTTAGAACTCAAATGGTTGTTTGTTTTCCTCATGATATTGGGGAGAATCGAAATCCTTGCTTTTCTAATCATGTTTTCAAGGACAAAAGAGTCAAAAGTATAGTTTACTAGTATGGTTATTTTATAAGCCTTGATGTTAAAAGGGTTGGTAGAACAAACATGGCTGCTATGAATGAAGACGAAATCAACAACGCAATGACTATACTGAATTGATGAAGAACTGAAATATTTACCGCAAATGTTGCTAACAACGAAATCATCGTGGTCAATGCAGCTCCAATAACGGACCATCCGCTGGTTTCTATGGTCTTTTTTACTGCATCGACTTTAGATAATCCGTTTGCTCTCTCTTCTCTCACTCTTTGTGTAGTCTGTATGCTAAAATCTATTCCAGTTCCTATCATAATAGATGCGACGGTGATATTTACAACTGAGAGCGGTATATTCAACATCACTAACGCTCCAGGCTCCCACATAAGGACAAAGAGAACCGGCATTAGAGCCACAACTCCCATCAAAGAGGAATTAAATCCCAAGATTAAACACGCCAGCACCAATAGCAAAGCCATAATCAAGGACTGAGCTTGTGAGCCCATTAACTGGCTATTTACATCAACACTTACTACGTCTTGACCAACTAACTGGGAAACACGTCCATTACGAGGTACATTTGCACTTGATGCTATGGAATTTATACTATTCACATATTTTTCCAATTCCTGGACACTTTTTCCAGCAGGGAATGTAACAAGAATAATGGTTTTCGAAAAATCTTTGTCAACCAATCCATTCTTAGCAATTTTATCAAATATGATTTTTTCTATTCCCAGATAACTAGATATTTTTTCCATAATTTGATTTCGTTCCAAAACATCGTTTGCTTTTTTGATTTCACTAGCTATAGAACGCACTGAAGCACCGGTTTCTCTCATTTTAGCCTCCATATTACAGATGGCTTCAATCACTTCAGGATATGTAAGTCCCTGACTGTCCGTCTCGATGAGTAATGCGTTAAAGTTGGTACCGCCACCAAAGTTTTCAGAGTATTTCAGTAGTGTTTCTACTTCAGGAATGCCAGACGGTGCCATTTCAAGATAGTTAACATCGGTTTTAATCTGAGGAATCATAATCAATGATAATACCGCAAAAAAGCATGCCACAACAAACAATCTTTTTCTATTTCCAACGACAAAGCTTGCAAATCTTTTCCACTGATGATTTGTCTTATGCTTTTCAAATTTTAATATTAGGCAAAGACATGGTACAACAATGGTTGCAGAGAGAAACGCAAAAGAAATGCCAAGGGCACATGCAAAACCAAAGGTGACCATAGGTGGCATACTGGATGTCATTAATGAACCAAAACCAATTATTGTAGTAAAGGCACACATAAATACAGCCTTTCCAGTGAGTCCCAAGGTTCTTTCCACTCTTGTTACCTTATCTTCAACATCACACTCTTCAGCATATCTATTTGCGTAATAAATGGAGTAATCAATACCAAGGCCCAAAAGCAGAGCAGCGACAGCAATAGTAAGAATACTTAATTGCGGTTGCACGATGCCAAGGATTCCAAATGTTAAAATTAGTGCATATGTAAGTGGTAGAAAACCTATTACGAAACCCTTGAGAGTTCTATGGAAGAAGAAAAGATTAATCGCCACCAAAAGTGCGGCTAGCGGAAACACAATTTTCAATGAATCGAATGATTTTGCTTGCATTGCTTTATTCATTGCAATGTTACCAGTTATTGACATTTCTGAATAATCGGTTCCTCTATGATCTACGGCATCTTTTGTTCGAGTGAGTACTTCGTTAACATCTGCACCATCTTTCAATTGGATAATGATTACAGCAACTTTATAGGTATTTGTATAAAGAATACCTTCGGTCTCTTGAATAGTAAGTCTTGCCAAGTATTTTGAGATGAGATCTGTATCTTGAGGAATTTCATTTTTGCCAGTTCCCCCAAGACCTCCGATAACATATGCTTTTGAGTTTTCATCTTTTATAAGTGATGCTAAGCTCTGAATGGAGTAGATATCATCTTGTTCTCCTCGATCATGTTCATAGGTATTTATGCTAGAACTAACACGATCCATCTCTTTGAGAACAACTGGATCACGAATATCATCTGCTTCAATATAAATAATAATCGAAGATTTGACATCAAATTCCTGATAGATTCTGGACCACAACTGTAGGGATGGGTCATCTTTTGGCAAAAATCCGGAAAGATCAGATTGCATGTAGATGTTTTTAATATTCAGACCAATGACTATGGTAATTATGGTAAAAACTAGGAGGACCGTTTTTGGTCGATTTACCAACAGTTTTGCCAGTGGTCTTACGTTCATATCTCATCTGCCTTTTCATCATAAATTGTTATTCTTACGGGTCTCGTATCACCGCCTTGGCCTGAAGGAAGGGCAAGGCTCGCGAGTTTGTTGAGTCTGTACTCTATTTCACTTGCATACTTTTTCAAAAGTTTTACAGGAGAGATTGGATAATACATATAGGGATTTTTTCCTATGGTGCCGTTTTTAATTTTTTTTCTAGAAATCAATCCTTGATCATACATTTCAGAAAGCGTTTCTCGAACGGTACTTGGATGGAGACTAGTTCCCCTTATGATTTGTTCACTTCTAGCCCCATTTTTTCGTAATAGGTACAAATAAATGCGAGATCTGGCTCTGGATTCCAGTATTTCGTCTATTGTCTTTTCTAAACTTTTGTCTTTTCGAGTTGTAGTCTTCTGCATTATTTTTGCACCAATTTTATTTATTTTTATCAATAATTATGTTGTTTTGTGGGTTTAAATAGTTTTCTATTTTGTCGGGCATAAAACGACAAAACATTTTATCGGAGTTGAGGCGATAAAATTAAAAAATAGAATTTTGGATGTTTTTATCTTTATCTATAGATTTTTTTAACTATAAAGAGGGAATATGACAAAATATAAAGGTAGATTTAAACAATCCTGACAATAAAGTTTTTGTAGAATAATTAACGATAAATTAATATATTACATTGTTATATATAATTCAAACATTCTACAAGTTGAATAAATAAAAAGGACGCATTAGATAACATTAGAATTAGGGGGCAAAAAGAAATGAAAAGAAAAATGGGAATAAGTTTGTTAATAGTAATACTGATGGTTGTCTCTACTTTTACAATTACAACCGCTAGAACACGTGGTGAAAGTAGTTCATCATTAGTAGTAAGCAAGACAATATGGAATGGAGAAAGCTGGTCACATGAGATATGCGATATAGTTACGGGAGACGTAATTCAGTTTAATATTACCGTAACTTTTCATAATTATAACCCATGCGAAAATAACTACATTTATGATATAGTCGTTGAGGATTATTTGCCCGATGGTTTAGAATATAAAGATACAATCTCACCAAGGGCACCTAATGAAATAGTTGATAACAAGATCACATGGAGTTTTACGGATGATGAAATAATTCTTCAAGACGATGAAAGTTTTTCCATTATATTCAGAGCTGTTGCTACTGAATACGGCGAACAAAGTAATGAAGTTTATTCCTATGCAACGGAATTCTGCTGCGGAGAAGAATTAAATTCTTACGACTATGCAGAAGTATATGTTGAGCCAATGTTAGATGTTGACAAAAAAGTCTGGGATCCAGATGCAAAAGAATGGGTTGAAAGACTTGACTCAGTCATAACAGCTGCAGATGTAAGATTCCAAATTGAGATTACATATCATGGCCCTGGGTACATAACATGCATGGAGGTTGTAGATACCTTCATAGAAGAATGTTCTTGCCTTGAATACCTGGGAAACGAGGAGTTCATCTATCCAAATGACAATCTTTTTGATGACCCGAAAATCACAGTTCCTGAGGATTTGAAAGGAGTCACCTATACGTGGAGTTCTGAGTTGGGTATACTATTTAACCTAGCTGATGGACAAAGCATTATAATTAGGTTCGATGCAGATGTTACAAACTACTGTTACTGTGAAGAGGGATACAATACTGTTACCAATATTGCCCAGGTAGATGCATGGAATTGCGCAGATTGCGAAGAATCGCTATTGGAATTGGAAGGCTGCGACTCGGCAGAAGTTTGCTGTCGCCCACATGAACCAGTGTTC
Organism: Thermoplasmatales archaeon; assembly: GCA_041305025.1. Classification (GTDB taxonomy): domain Archaea; phylum Thermoplasmatota; class E2; order DHVEG-1; family DHVEG-1; genus JBFYMG01. The sequence continues at coordinate 31,119 of JBFYMG010000060.1, read as the reverse complement.
GAAAAGTCTGTAAAATATATCGAGACTTGGACTGAAGAAGCAACAGCACAAATAGGTTATATTGTAAAATTCAAAATAAGATTGACTTACTACGGAGATTACAGTTTATCAGATATAGTAGTTATTGATACGTTGCCAAAAAACATCCTTGAATATGCAGAAGGCAGCGATAGCTTAATGATATATCGCTATTACGAAAGTGGCGTAGAAATAATTACTGATATACAAGGGGTTGCTTCAGAGGATAAAGCGAAAATAGAGTGGGACATAGACGAAGTGCTTGGTGATTGCGACACATTAGAACTGACATTTGGTGCTATAGTAATAGGGCTTACTGGGGATTGCGAGTGTTGTGGTACCAATACTGCGGAGTACACTGCTATAGAATCTGTTACTGAACACCCCTACAGCGGAGAGGACACAGCAAAAGTAATTACTTCTGAAAAGATACCAGTGAAAATCGATATTAGTGCAAAAAGATTCAGCGTTGGTCAAATACGCGTAAGTATCAAAAACGTTGGAGAAGCAGAAGCATCTAACTTAAAATGGAATATATCGGTAAGTGGTGGAATACGCGGTAAAATAAATGTAAACGCAGACGGTACCATAGAAGACCTGGAGAGTGGCCGTACCGCATCAGTATACACAGTAAGAGGACCGATAAAACACGGGTTCGGACGAGTGAAAATAAAAATAACCGTAACTGTTGGAGAAACAATATTCGAAGAGACAGCAAAAGGATTTGTCCTAGGAAGACTGATTATAATACGACCGCTGCTTAGGAAGTAAGACATCTTTCCCTTCTTCCAATTTTTATTCTTTTTATCTTCTTATTTTTTACGTTATAGAAACAAAAAGTTTATGTTCTTATGAATTGCTTGTGGCTTTAGTGAAAACATCATGGATGACAAAACAAGAATAGAAAAAGACATTGTTATGTTTGAAGACAACATTCAAAAATTAGGTAATAAGTCTAAACAAGAAAATGATAAGATTATAGAGCTTGCAAAACAGTATTATGAGGATTCAAAATATTATCTAAAAAAGAAGGATCATCTTACTGCCTTTGGCTGCATAAACTATGCACATGGCTTATTAGACGCCATTATAAAGTTTTAGACATATTTTAAAAAACATCAGAGGAGCTGTAAATTATGAAAATCAATGGAGATATGGATAAATTCTACCACTATGCATTTCCCATGCAGGCAGTACTTGTAACATGTAACGATGAAAAAGGAAAAACCAATGTTATTACTTTAGCATGGCATACACCAATTTCAAGAAACCCGCCATTATATGGAATATCTGTCGCACCAAAGAGATATTCTCATGGGCTGATAGAAAAAACAAAAGAATTCGTTGTAAACTTTGTCCCTTACTCGCTGGCTGACAAAGTAGATTTCTGTGGCACTCATTCCGGAAGAAATTTAAAGAAACTAGAAGAAACAAAATTAACATTAGCACCCGCTCAAAAAGTAAAAGTTCCTCTGATAAAAGAATGCTATGCCCATCTAGAGTGCAAACTTGCTAAAACTCTTCCAATTGGAGATCATGACTTGTTTGTTGGGGAAGTAGTCAATATACTAGTTGACGAAAACGCATTCGTAAATGATTTACTAGATAACAAGAAAATCCAGCCTACATATTATATCGGAGAAAACAAGTACACAACCATCGACAAAAAAGAGAAAAGGAGCATCTAACCAAATATTATTTTTACCTCTTCATCGGGCTTTACATTTAGTTTTTCAGCAGCATCCCCTTTATTTATGCCGATCTCAAGGTAGTTGCTACTACCTATTGTTGCAAGAATTTGCCCTTTTTTAACAAAACCATAGGATTTTACAAAAATTACTTCTTTTTGTTTATTCCCTATAGACACCATGATTCTTTTACCGTAGCCTAAAACTTCCACTAACTTTATGCCATTAATATTTGTTATAATGTTTCCAAAACGGTCAATATAGATAATCGTTCCAGTGGCAGTTTTATCACTTATTTCGCTTCTTCCAAAGTCCATATCAACAAAATCGCTAGTTTTACGTCCAATTTTTTCGAACGGCACGCCCTTAATTATATGTGCAGCCACTGGTGCAAAAATATCTCTTCCATGAAACGTGTTGGAAACAGAATTGAGCATATATTTGGCATTAGTAATCTCATACACAGTGAAATCTCCCAAAAAATGTGCGGCGGGCATTAGAAGACCATTATCGGGGCCTACCAGTACATGACTTTTGGTAGTAACTATTATTCCTTTTCTATCGGTACCAACAGTTGGGTCCACAACAGCCACATGAACGGTTCCAATAGGAAAATGTGATACGGTTGTTTGAAGGACAAACGCCCCTTCACGAAGGTCATGGGCTTTTATATCGTGGGTTATATCAACAATTCTGGCATCTGTTATAGCAGAGACTACTCCCTTCATCTGAGCGACATATCCGCTTTTCATGCCAAAGTCAGTTAGAAATGTTATTATTTTCATATTTATCCTAAATTATTAAAAATCAAAATGCGTCATCTGATTATTTAATATTATCAATGGTCCATCATTAATTATTTTTACTCAATCAAACTACAATTTCAATAACAAAGTTTATTCTGCAGTGATTCTTTAAACTCCATTCCTCTCTAGTTTTAAGCTTTTATCCATCTAATAATTTTAGCACCCATACTCGTCAAATAACCCAAGAAGTAAGAGCGATAACGCCCCCGTTACAAGGACCGACAATAGGCCAATAGCGGCTAATAATGATGAATTTACTTGTGTTAATCCTGCAGAAAATACAAGAAGGAAGAACACTGGAAGTGCAATTAACTTCAGAATAGCACAAATATTTGGATAATCCTCTAATGGCGGACTAGATTTTAAATCGTTATTCATTATTCTCATTGCTTCAATTCTATCTGATAAAATTTTATCGTCATTTATTATGCTAGTTAATTCATCTAGTAAACCAGAATCAGTAACTTCTAAAGACTGAGTCATTTCAGATATTGCATCTTCTCCAAAAATATTGGTTAATTCAATACCTCGTTTATATGACAAATCCAGAAAAGTATATGTATAAGATGGTTTAGTTAAAAGCATAGAAAAGAGTAGTCTAGGATTCTTGAATAATAATTTGATAAACATGCTTCTATAGTTAAAATCAGAACGTATTAGTTTTTGATTATATTCTTCAAATAAATCCTTTACTTTAGAGTTATTTGCTATCTCCAAAATGGTTTCAAACAAATAGTCTTTTGGTTCAACATTTATTTCTTCTTTTTTTGGAGTAGGGGTTGATATCCCTGGTTGAATAGCGATACCAATGAATAAAAAAATAACACCTACCACTAACCCTTTCCAAAGCATATTCTTCTTCATTTTTCCTCCCTCAAATCTATCCTTGCATTATTTTCCAATTCGTAAGTCTTGTTACTCACCACATTGACACCCACGAACTGAAGATGCCCTCTCAACTATACTTTCCAAAACAGATGCATCAAATTTAGATAAGGTTTGAAAATTGGTTGGACTTATCAACAAAAAATTAGCAGCTAACGGAGGTACATCATCGCAATAAGTTATAAAGAAGGCGCCAACAAAAAAATATACTAAGAGGTTCAACAAGAATAATAATTGAATAAAATCCTCAGATATTCCTAAACGAGGCAGTATGTCCCCAATTATTATAATTAACATGAAAAGTGTTAAAAAAAGTGCACTCAAAAACGCACAGAATATTTCTAATCCATATGAATTCAAAATATCTGTTATTTGTTGACAAATGGCCACTACTTCTGGAGAATCACCAAAATATTGTAAAGTTAAATCAATCGCACTTTGAATCTGAGCAATTAACTCTTCAATAGGAATCATTTGTGGGTATACTGGAGCCAGTTTTTGAGCATTAATTTGTAGTTTACTCTGTAGCAATTCATTAGTGCCTATGACAGATACTTCGTTGTTTTTGTTACTGGCGGTAGCAAGTTCATTTGTTCCTACAACAGTATTCAAAGGCATCAATAATAAAATAACAGCAAAGAAACCTGCTACCAGCATCTTTCTAAAAACAGTATTACTCATTCTCTTTTCCCCCTTAATCACAATTTAAAATCAACTACTGCTATATAAATCCTCAGATAACAGATGTTAATCTACAACGTAGAAAAATAGACATTCCTCGAAAGAGCTTTGAAAAACCATATAATCCACGATAGACCAAGAATAATTTAATATAACGAACGAACTTTTGGTAGTTTTTGGCATTTCCTCACAAAAGTATTTATGCGAGAAGCTTTTAATATATATAGACTGGAGATTTTATATGGGGCATGATAAAAAAGACATGGAACTTTTAGCTGAAATTTGGGACAAAGATGAGGAGTCCATGGTCTGTCCTAAGTGCGGAGGAAAATTGATATTGGTGCAAATGGAACCGATGCAAGATGCAGAAAATGCATATGTTCCATATGAAACAGTTATAGAATGCTGTAATTGTTCATTTAATATGAAAGCAGAATCGTTCACAATTCTTGGAAGTATAAGGAATTTTGATTTAGAACATGTAGAAATCGGTAGTTGGTCTCCAAGTGGAAGTAGGGTTTTATCAACATACATACACTCTTTGGACTATGAGTTGTTAAAGAAACTGAAAGATTCAGGCGATCTTGTGGAGTTTCTGGTTGTAGATAAACAAGTAGTGCAAGTAATAGGATAAATTGCACTTAAAAAACTATTAAGAATACATCATGCCGTCGTAGTCTTTTGACTCTTGTTTTTTAACTTTAGAATGATTTTTTGCAAATTTTCGCTGCGGTTTTCCAATAAAACTAAAATCTCGTCTTAAAAGCCGCACATATGTTTTATCTGGAAGCGGATCTAGTCTTACAACGCCTTTGGTTTGAAATTTTTTTAATTCTCTTATGACTGTGCTCTTTGACAAGTGTAATTTTTTTCCAATATCATAAACAGTTATAGGATATGTTTTCTGCAAAAGTTTGATGATTCTTTCTTCAATTGTTCCGGTAATAATTTCAATCATAATCGAACCAATATGAGAATTGCAAAACTACATGCATTCGTATGCGCGTATTCCTTTCCTGTCATTTTTAAAGAGTTTTTTGACATCGTTTTGCATTTCAGGCGGGTAACCATCTGGAAATTCGATGCAACCCTTGCAAATATCAAATCCTATGGCTTTTTTTAATCCTTCGATGCTAATATAACCTAGAGAATCTGCTTCGATTTCCTTTGTGATTTCATCCCATGCCTTAATGTTTCCTTTACCATCCATTGCAATAAACTCCTTTCTACTTCGCATATCAATGCCAAGATAACAGGGGGCAATGAGTGGTGGACAACCAATTCTTACATGAACTTCGGTCGCACCAGCATTTCGTATTCCTCGCACAATTTTTCGAATGTTGGTTCCACGAACAATAGAATCGTCAACCAAAACAACACGTTTTCCTTCAAGAACGGAACGAATAAACGATAACCCTTCTTCAACGACCTTATCTCTACTCTCCTGTGTTTGTTGAATGAATGATCGTTCATCTTTATCCTTCATGATTCCCTCATCAATCAATATTCCAGATCCCCGGGAATAACCTAGAGCATACCTTCTCCCGGATTCGGGAACGGGAATAACAATATCTGCATCAGCAGGTTGTTCTTGCGCAAGTAGTCGGCCAATTTCATCTCTAACTTTATGGACTGAAAGCCCGTTAATTCGTGAATCGGGTTTGGCGAAATACACAAATTCAAACATGCATGGCATTTCTGGCTTTTTGATAATTTGTTTTTCATAGATATTGCCGTCTTTGTCGATAACGACTACGGTCCCCCCTTGAATGTCCTTTACATACTCAAAATTGTTTCTCTTAAACACCCGTGTTTCAGAGGTGAGACAGTACATACCATCAGATTTTCCGAGAACTAGCGGTCTAATTTTACGAGGATCCGTCATAGCAAAGAGGAATGGAGCATCACCTGAATCGGCAATGAACAAAACCGAATAACTGCCTTTGATTTGATGCATGAGTTTCTCGCAGGCTTTAGATATAATATCGACGGTGAGTTCTTTTTTGTAAAGTTCATCCGCCATAGGCAACAAGAGCCACTGGATGTCGCATTCTGTTCGAGGTTTCCTTTTTGTTAGTTTCTCCAGTTCAGAACAGTTGTAAATATTGCCGTTATGTACTGCCGCCAAGAAAGGATTAACCAGATATTCGGGTTGTGCATTTTTCTTCAAGGACTCAAGGTCATCCATACCTGCAGTCGAGTATCGCGTGTGGCCAATGCCAACGTTCCCTGATCTGTTAATCTTTTTTTCTTCATTAAAAACATCTCGTACTAATCCTGCATCCTTGGTTACATGTATATTTCCATCATATGTTAGCATCCCAGAAGATGATTGGCCTCGATGCTGGATAGAGAACAAACTATGATAAATTAGACGAGAAACAGGTTTTCCCCCAATAATGCCAACAATACCGCACATTACAGAAAGGGGAATGAACAATGCATTATTTATAGATTTTTTAAGAAATTACAGCAGGAATTTTCCATTCTTATAAATGAGTTCATTATCAGCATACACTTCACCGTTTTTACGAAGATCGCACATCATGTCCCAATGAAGGCTTGATTTGTTTTTACTTCCCGTCTCAGGATATCCGCTGCCAACGGCAATATGTATAGTTCCACCAATCTTCTCATCAAAAAGCGTATTCATGGTGTATTTTTTGATACCGTAGTTGGTACCAAAAGCAAATTCACCGATAAAGCGTGCTCCTTTGTCCATATCAAGCATGGACTCGAGGAATTTTTCACCCTTGCTTGCTTTTGCCTTTACAACTTTGCCTTTCTTGAACCAAAATTGTATGTCTTCTATGATTCTCCCACCATGGGATGCAGGAAACGAATAGCTGATAAATCCCTCTGCGGATGTTTCAACAGGTCCGGTAAAGACTTCCCCATCTGGAAAATTTTCTTTTCCATAGCAGTTAATCCATTTTCTACCCGCAACTGAAATCTTTAGATCGGTACCTTTGGCAATAACGTGTAGTTTTTTCTTTGACTGAAGCAATTTTCTAATTTTTTCTTGCTCTTTGAAAACACTTTTCCAGTGGGCAATAGGATCTTTCTTGTCAACGTTGGCAGCCTTGAATATAAAATCCTCATATTCCCCCAGAGACATTTCAGCATCTTGCGCGGACGCATTAGTTGGATACTGTGTGACACACCACCTTAGCTCCTTTTTTGAGGCTCGCTGTAAAAATATATCGTGAATTATCTGATTGGCAGCACTATTAATCGCCTGCTTCTTCGGATCAACATTCGTCATACTTCGTGTATTTTCTGGAGAAATTATTGAAAGTCTTGCATCAATTTTCTCAACCTCAAATTTAGCAATAGGTGAGACATACTTTAGCTGCTCGTTAGATGCATATTTGTAAAATATCTCACCAATTCCATCTATACCGATTCTTACATATGGATTTGCCCCACACTCCAGAGCCTGCCGGTATACCTCTTTTATCAATGGGGCCGTAAGATGACTACCACCTATTATAAACAGGTCTTTTTTTCTAATTCCCAGGGAGTGATTCACCAAAATATGGGCAAGTTTTTCTAATCGTTTATCAATCATAATTTATCTCCGGAAAAGGAATGCCTAGAATGATGAAATAGTTTTCCTGACGGATTTTAAATGTTCTCCCAGTCTTTTAGTACAGATTCCCATTTGTAGTATTGCACTTCGTCAATATCATCGATTTTTCTGATGATCTTTTCATAACCTTTCACAAGCGTTCGGGTAGATACTTTCACAATGAAATCATATGTACCGGCAGTTGCCGTGACGTGAGTAACACCAGAAATGTTCCACAATTTTTTCATTATTTCTTTGCGAGGGTACCCTGGCTTGACTGTGATAAAAATATATGCTTTCACAACCGTCAGTGCAAAGGAAATAATTCCGAGAACAATTAGAGTCATACCGATCAGCTTAATTATCAACATGACTGGATCTGTTGAAAACGACGGAATACCGAAATATAAAGTTAGAATAATTGAGAACGGGACTGCAAAGATAATGGTTGATGCGCGAATTGCATTGTTGATACTTGCCTTGCCAAGCCCAAGAGCCCGAATGTAAAAAACATAGGCGAAAAACGTGACGAACATAGTTAGGCCGACCAATGGGAAGTATTTGATGGATAAACTAACTCCCGTAATGAGATGATTGTATCCCATTATTGAATCATAGGCAAATAGTATTATCCCTGTGAACAAACAAGAAAATGCAACATTCCAGAATCGGATATTGATTGAATCATTTGGTTTGTGATTAATTTTCATCATCTTTAATTTTCTTTGATAGATTGAAAAGAGAGCCCATGTTGGATTTATTACAAGAAAGACGAGAGCCAAAGACATTGGTTCAATCTCTCCCTTTAAACTAATTGAAGCAAGAATGGCTCCAAAGGTGACGATGACTGCAGATTGTATTTCTGCAAGTGTAGGGACATTTTTCTCTGTTATTGACTCAATCATTAATAGATATAATATGACTATCTGGGAAAAAGAAAGCAAAACCGAAGGTTCAAATATTATCGAAATTAGGGCACAATATGCAATGGTATTAACTGCATTCGTAACTCCTGCAGCCATGTGGTACTTGAGTTCACTTTTCTGAACCATTCTCAACCGTTTAAAAGAAGGATCTATAATTTTTGATCCAAGGCTTTTACCTTTGGAGCGTATAGAAAGAAAAAGTGAAATTAAAAAAGTGACGACGGCACCTACTAAAAAAAGGGAAAAAGAAAAGGCCCATGGATCTTTTATGTAATTTGCACTAATGATACTGTCGATAGATGTAGTTAACGCAGCGATAAGTGCAGAGGTAAACGCTAAAGCGTAAAATAGGTATTTTTTCCTAATTATCATAGAGCGAGCTCTTTCTCTATTACTTGGGTTGTTGTCTTTTTCACGCCTTCAATCATCTGGATTTTATCTGTCACTTCTAAAAGTTCTTCCAGACTTTTGACTTGAACTCTAACAACAATATCGTACTCGCCAGCAACAACTGATATTTTTGCTACATTCTCTACTTTTCTCATTTCTTTAATTGCTTTATCGACGTTTCCTGGATGCATTGTTATTAATATGTACGCACTTATCATGCTTTCACCCTATCCTCACGGCGAATAATAATTCTTATTATAAAGTTATCTATAAGCGTTAATATCTAGTCATGGTTTAAATTATTATAGTATCAGATTGATTGGGGGCAAGTATGACGCAGATTTCTGAGGCAAAAAGAGGAAAGATTACCAAGCAAATAAAAGAAGTTTCTAAAGCAGAACATATCGATATTGAAACTATAAGACGACGCGTTGCTTCAGGAAAAATTGCCATTCCATACAATCCCATTCATTCACCACGTTCACTAGGTATCGGGAAGGGATTAAGGGTTAAGGTCAATGCCAACATTGGAACTTCTAGAGAACATTGCAATCTAAAGGAAGAAATTGAGAAGGCAAAAATAGCCGTAGGGGCAGGTGCCCATGCACTCATGGATCTGTCCACAGGCGGGGACCTAGATAAAATCCGTAAGAGTCTTCTTAAAACTGTCAATATACCATTTGGGACTGTGCCCATTTATCAAGCAGGGATTGAGGCAATAAAAAAACATGGCGCAATTGTTGATATGACCCAAGATGACATGTTTAACTCTTTTGAACATCAAGCAAAACAAGGAGTAGATTTTGCCGTTGTTCATGTGGGTGTAACAAAGGAAAGCGTAAAAAGACTTTGTAAACAAAAACGGCTCATTCCAATGGTTTCACGAGGCGGTGCTTTTCACATGGCATGGATATTACATAACAACAAGGAAAATCCGCTGTATGAAAATTTTGATTATCTTTTAGAAATTGCAAAAAAATATGATATCACTCTTTCACTTGGAGATGGTATGAGATCTGGGGCATTAAATGATTCAAACGACCGGGCGAAATTCCAAGAGTTGCTCATCATTGGCGAACTTGTTGAAAAAGCACGGAAGTTCGGGGTACAGACAATGGTTGAAGGGCCAGGACATATGCCATTGAATGATATACCGGCAAATATTCAAGTGATGAAAACAGTAACAAAAGAGGCACCGTATTTTGTGCTTGGTCCTTTAGTTACTGACATCGCACCAGGTTACGATCATTTTGTCGGTGGAATGGGGGGAGCACTTGCCGGCTTTGCTGGTGCTGATTTTCTCTGCTACGTAACTCCGGCAGAACATCTTTCACTTCCGGACAAAAACGATGTGAGGGATGGAGTTATTGCAACAAGAATTGCAGCACACGCTGCAGATCTGGCACGTGGAATTGATAGAGAGATTGATCTTAACTTCAGCAAAGCGCGTGAAAAACTTGACTGGAAAAAAATGTTTGATCTCTGTATCGATCCGAAAAAAGCAAAGGAATACAGAGAAAAAAGATTACCAATGGAACATGCGGAAGCGTGCTCAATGTGCGGAGAGCTCTGCGCCATCGAGATTGTAAAAAAATATCTTAATAAATAATGGGAATTTAATTAATGTTTAGTTATTTTATTTAAATAAATTTTAGATGCACTCCTTATTTTATAGTGGAAAATAAGGAAAGATTTAAATTATAAGATATGTATTCCCTATCTGGAGGTAAAATTATGTCATACAAACACGAAGGATGGACCTTATATACAAGAAATGTGAAGCTTAAAGGCGGAAGAAATCAAACGATCTATTTCTTCAGCAAAAGATCACCAAAAAGTGGAACACCCTGCGACTTACCAAATGGGTATGTTGTTGGTGTTAACAAAAGAACCAGCTTACCATATTTGAAAAAGAAGTAAAAAATTTCTTTTCTTCTTTTTCTCTTTTTTTATTTTTTGATTTTTATCATATTGTTAGAACTCTTTTCGCATGAATAAACTACTAGTTATAACTATAGATTAACTATCGAAGCAGAAGGATTTCAAACTGTTATGTTTGATTTCCTAATAATTGATGATCAAACGTTCGTCTTTCAGTTAGGTGAAAAGGAAGGACCCATATTTGGTGGAGTCTCACTAATTTATAATCCAATTCAAGAGGTTACTAATTAAAGAATAGAAAAAAAATTACATATAAGCCCTAAAAAAATGTTCATTTCTTGGCAAGATATTCTATGAGTCCTGGAGTTATTACAGGCTTGTTATCAATAATGGGATAACCAAACGGCAGTACCGTAGAATGAACAGAATCGTGGACAATCTCTATTTCGTATGTGATTTCAATATCGCTAAGTTTCATGCCAAGCGAGATTGCTTTTGTAACAAACACCGCACCATCAATGGTAAGTTGAATCTTGCCTATGTGCCTTGTTTCAAAACCGGATTTATCGCTGAGTAATTTCTTTGTACGGCCTTGAGGTTTTTCGTAACCAAGTATTCCGCCTACGATAATTGCATCAAGGCGCGCAAAGTCTTTGGCCGTAAGCGGTTTTTTTGACTGCGGATCGAGCACTATACAGTTTTTATTGCGAAAAACTTCTTTTGCTTTCTTTTTTTCAACCATGCCAAGTGATCTGAGCGCTTTTGCAGTTTTCTTGTCACCGGCATTTGTAAATAAAATCTTGTTATCACAAATTTTTGCTGAATGTTTGTATTCAAGCATTAGCCATTCGGACAACTCGGGTTCGCAGTGCTCGATAACAAAGACAGGGTTTTTTTTCATATCTTTTCAGTTCAGTGTATTGCACAATGGAGTAAATAATTGTTACGAGATATCTTGTCAAAAAGTTCAATTAAGCCTTTGGTAGCATTGCAAACTTTTCTGAACTCCTTTTCCCATCCAGCAATAAAGACATAACTTTTCTTTAGGCAACCCAATCGCTTTTACCATATCATCCAGCAACTGATATTTTAGCGAAGTCGCCCCGATGTCTTTTGCAATCCAATCTATCATCTTCTTATATTTTTCAGACTTTGAATTCAAATATTCGGATACGTCCTCAATATCTTTTCCCTCCAGTGCCCGGATTGCCCTGCGAGCGACTAGCTCTTGAATGCTTCTAGTTGACAAATTAAAAACACATGGGAACATCAACGGAGGACATGCAGGTCTCACATGGACTTCCTTGGCACCCGCCTGCATCAACTTTGTAATTGTATAATTTTTCAGCTGAGTTCCTCTCACAATAGAATCCTCACATATGACAATTCTATTACCCTTTGCAATAGCATCATTAGCAATTAATTTCATCAAAGCAACACGATCCCTTATCTCCTGAGTTAGTGGAGTGTAGCTTCGTCCGTAGCCTGGCGTATATTTAATCAGAGCCCGCCTATAAGGAATTCCTGATTCCATGGCATATCCAACTGCATGAGCAACCCCTGAATCAGGAACACCGGAGACTAAATCTGCTTTTACATTATCCCGCTTCGCTAAAAAACTCCCGCAATTTTCACGAACTTTCTCAACATTGATACCCTCATAAGATGACGCAGGAAAACCGGTATATATCCACAAAAATGCACAAATTTTACTTGACTGTCGCCCCTTCTTTTTTTCTTCGATGCCTTTCTTACTGATAAAAACAATTTCCCCCGGCAAAATATATTTCTTAACACTAAAACCTAGGTTTGGAAATGCACAAGTTTCACTTGCGACTGCGACCTCGCCATCCTTCTGCCCAATGGCCAATGCGGTAACACCATTGCGATCCCTAGCACAATAAATCCCTTTTTTAGTCAGGAGCAGCAACGATACCGACCCTTCGATTTTGTCATACATTCTTTCGATACCATTAACAATGCTTTCCCCTTGATTTATCAAATTAGCAACAAGTTCGGTTGTATTGATTTCGCCGCAATCTATTTCGCTAAAAGAGGTGCCTTTCCGGATTAGTTCACTTGCCAAGGCATCTTTGTTAGCAACTAGACCTGCGCAACATATCGCAAATGCGCCAAATCTACTTTCAAAATTTAATGGTTGAGGATCTTTATCGGAAATCACTCCGATGCCCATGTGACTTTTGATTTTATCGGAGCCTTCGTAAAACTTGGATTTAAACTGTGAATTTTTGACATCGTGGATTTTTTTTACAGGTTTTCCATTTTTGTCGATGAATGCTATACCACCATATTCAGTTCCCAAATGAGTATGGTAATCGGTTCCATAATATAGGCTTGATATGCAATTATTATTGCTCACTACACCGAATAATCCACTCATAAGCTCCCCGGCAAAAGTAGTAGCGACGAATAATATTTAAGGATTTTTAATTATTTTGATACACGTATCAGTTGTTTTACCAAAAGAATTATATCTAAAAATAGAATGTATAGGGTACATTTTGGGCGGGTAACAAAGCGGCTATGTGGCGGACTGCAGATCCGCATACGTGGGTTCAAATCCCACTCCGCCCTCTATAAAAGGGAGGAATTTTCGTGACGAAAAAGGATCGATATCCTAAAGCCTCGCACTTCATTTTTATTTTATTTTTTATATTTTTATTAATAAATCAAATAAGTGCATCAGGCGCTCTTTCAACAGTTGTAATAAATGAAGTCATGTATGATCCAACTCAAGATGAAAACTACAACGAATGGATAGAATTGTACAACCCGACAAACCAATCAATAAATGTTTCTGGCTGGAGTATAACAGATAATTTTGCAGAAGATTTTTTAGAAGGGGATTTAGACAATGGAAATGGCACAACAATCATACCTCCAAATGGATATGCAATAATAGCTGATTATGGAACAAAAATCTATGAAAACTTTTCCATTTCCAATAATGCAATACGCTTATATGTTGATGATTCTGGCATAGGAAATGGTTTAGGAAATGAGCAAGACAAATTAATATTGAAAAATAGCACAGACGATGAAATAGACTCTTTAGAATGGGGATACGATTATGCGGATGTAATTGGCTCGCCTGCAGATTTGGTAGATGAAGGAAACACTTTAGCTCGGCACCCAGACATAGATACTAACAATTCCAGCAATGATTTTTATGACTGTATGATTTCCACTCCAGGTTGGGAGAACGAAGTCATATCAGACTCAAATTTAAATATAGAATTATATCCTTTTTACGTACCAAAAATACAAGATGATTTTGGTTATAGTATTCCTTTTGCAATAAAGATAAACGCAAGCAATTACAATCCTAACCAAACCTATCAATTAAAAGCGTATGTTGTTGGAAATGAATCTAGTGCATGGCCTGCAACACAGACGTGGAATGGAACAAACTGGCAGTATTCAAATTATTACACATTTGACATAACTACCGACGAGCATGGAAACTGGTCGGATTGGATTTATCTAAGATTTAACAAAGATTATCAGGAATACCAGAAAAATATTGAACGAAATGGAACAGCACATTTGAGACTAAAACTGAAAAGAAATGAGTCCTCAGATGAGATTTCTAAGAAAATATGTCTTCTTGACATGGATGATTCTACATCAAATGGCACAGAAGGCGGATTCGTCATAGGAAGGGCAGAAAGAAACAATACATTTTTGGAAAACAAAATCATAATTGTTGAAAACTACACGAGCACGATTACAAGTATTTATGTTACAGAAAATAATGAAATAGAAGACGAACTAGTTTCTAAACCCGGGTACTATAAATTGGCATCTCCAGTTGGTACTGGAAACACTATAAAATTTTATGAAAAAAATGGTAGCTTAACACATACTATACAAAATGTGACTATCGAACAAGGTGATTTTGGGGTTGACATTTCATCACAAAAAACTATCTATTTAGTAAGAAGAAGTGAAACCCTCAATATTCCTTTAACTGTGAAAAATACCGGTGATTTCTACGATATCATAGACTTAGATGTAATTGATGTTACTTGGGGCTGGTCTGCAACTTTAGAACAAGAAAAATTATTTCTAGACTCCGGAAAAACGTGTGATGTTAATTTACATGTAATTCCTTGTCAACAATGCAGCAGAAGTTGTTCGGTCACCATCTCAGTGTTTTCTGAAAAAGATGCAGGAGAATCTGATGAAATAAAATTGCAGATTGACATACTTGCACCAGATCTAGCGATAACAACAATAAAAATTTATGATGAGAATGATACGGAAAACAACGAGTTCGGTGAAGGAGATATAGTAAGAATAAAAGCATTCTTAAAAAATCTTGGAAACGAAAATGCAACCAATTTCGATGTGATGTTTTACTACGATTACAAAGACGACGAGCATTTCATTGGTAGTGACCACTACGATTCCATTGGAAAATATCAGAAATACCCATCTGTTAAGTGGGATACCGTAGATGTACCGCCAGGGAATCATACTATTTTTGTAGTCGTAGATGAAAACGATAAAATTGATGAATTGGACGAATCGAATAATGAATTAGTTGCTAAAATAAGATTACACAAAACCTATGAATCCATAGAAAGTAAAAATATTCTGATTACCGAGATTTATTATTACGCACATTCAAGGATTAACAACGAGTTTATTGCAATATATAATTCTGGAAACAATACGGCAAATATCTCTGGTTTGTACATAACGAATCAACCACAAAAAAGCAGAGAAAAACAAACAAAGATTACTTTTCCGGAAAATACAGCAATACCCTCTAAAACTAGTTTGTATATCACACAAAATGCAAGTGCTTATCTTTGGGAAACTGGAAAAAAACCTGATTTTGAGTATGATGTTGACTCGAAAGATGATGTGCTGCAGATGACTGCACCTAAACAGTTTACTCTCAGCAACAAAGGTTGCACAGTTGCATTGAAAGACAGATTCAATCATACAATCGATATAATTGCTTATGGTGAATCAGATTGGAGCTGCATAGAATGGAATGGATCGCCAATTCCCAGTTCAAAAGTTGGCGTAATCTTAAAAAGGAATTTTGAACAGGGTCTACCAGTTGATACCAATACTTCAAGCGATTGGATTCACCCGCGCAGATACGGCATCGGGCAATCTGATTTTTCATTAGTTAATATAACATTTAGTGGAGAGGTGAAAACTTTTGTGTCACCGGATTGCAGTTTTAAAGCAATAGTTGACGAAATTCGGAAGGCAAATGAATCTATTTATTTTAACATCTACGAATTCACAAACCCGTTTTTATGTAATGAGCTTGTTGCAGCACTAAGAAGAAATGTTTCAGTAAACATTTTTGTGGAAGCTTCACCGATTGGTGGTATGGATGACAGAGAAAAGTTCATACTAAATAGAATTTCAAGTCATGGGGGCAACATTAGATTAATTGTAAATGACAATGAAAACGATGTCTATGCGCGTTATATATTTGATCATGCAAAATATCTATTGATAGATAACAAAACTGTAATTGTAGAAAGCTGCAACTGGGCAAAAACAGGGATACCACCAGACCCAACATTTGGAAATAGGGAGTGGGGAATCATAGTCAGAGATAGTGATGTTGCAAAACAATACTTAGAAGTTTTCTTAGATGATTATAATCCTCAAAGATGCGATAGCTATAGTTTTGATGAAATGGATTTTTCAGTTCCACCTGATCTTTACATGGATGAATCTATCTTTAAAGGATCCTATGAGCCGCAATTTGAATCGAAAACATTTAGTGGAAATTTTTCTGCAACACCAGTTTTCTCTCCAGACACAAGCGAAGAAGCGATTTGCGGCATGATTGAGTCGGCAAACGAGAGCATCTACATCGAGCAGATGTACATCTACAAGAATTGGAGCAAAACAATAAGTCCTTTTGTTGAACGCTTGATCAATAAATCAGAGCAAGGTTTAGATGTCAAAGTAATATTGAATTACAATCCATACTATGGAGCTACAAACGAAAAATGCAATCAGACAAAAAGATACCTAGAAAGTTATGGAATAGAAGTTAAATTTGTATTTACAAATTGGTCATACTTTACCAACGTACACAATAAAGGAATGATTGTTGATAACAAATCTGTTCTAATTTCGAGTATAAATTGGAATGAAGACTCAGTTACGCTCAATCGTGAAGCAGGGATTATAATAAATAACGAAGATGTGGCGCGTTATTACGCTGATGTTTTTTTCTACGATTGGAATCTTAGTTCTCTTCAATCACAAAAACAGGAAGCAGTGTCATCGGTGAGCTATAAAAACACTATTTATATAGCGGTTGTATTTACATTGACTTTTGCACTTATTGCACGTGATTGGAGAAAAAGACAATGGACATAGTGATACTGCCCATACATTTGATCTCGCTAGTGGCCATTTGCATAATGGTCGTGGCAATAGTAATTGCATATGTTAAAAAGTTGATGATCACTTATGCAATCATCATTGCAAATCTAATTATTTTTTTTCTTAGTTTTATTTTTGAAAAAGAAATCATTGGAGATTTAGGTTTCAGACCGGCCTATCTTTCGGCACAGTATTTCCCAAACATCTATACATTGTTCACATCCATGTTTGTTCACAGTGGTTTTTTTCATATTTTTGGTAATATGTTTGTATTTTTCTTTATGGGAATGGCCTTTGAACAACGGATAGGGGCAAAGAAATTTTTAATTATTTTTCTCATAACGGGAGTTTGCGGTGCATTGACTCATTCCTTGCTCAATATCGGATCATACACAGTACTCGTTGGCGCCTCTGGTGCAATATTTGGTATTATGGGAGCATTTGCTTATTCTTACCCACGAGACGAAGTTGTCATGCCCGTCCCCATTGGCATTATGTTTATCATGCGCATTAAAGTCATTTATGCAACGATTATTTTTGCAGCGATGGAAACTTTAATTGTCTGGGGAGAATCACTTGGAGGCGTTATGGATAACACTGCTCATTTTGCACATCTTGGAGGTCTTGTTAGCGGAGCGATTTTGGCTGCATTAATTATTAAAACTAGAGCAGACAAAGAAAATCCCCAAGGGACAATGCAGTATAATTCTAACATTAAACAAAAATCAAAAAAATTTAACTTTGTCAATCTAGAAGAATTGACGGAAACGAAAGAACAAAAAGAAATGCTAAAACGCATAGAAAGCGAGACAGTACCACAGGTAAGAGAAATCTGGCTTGAACATTTTCTAGAAAAGGCAAAATGCCCTAAATGTAAAAAACCTTTGAATAGTTTTGAAGGAAAAATTTGGTGCGAAGGCTGCGACTTTAAAACTGATTACTGAGCATTTTTATGTAAAAAAAGTAATACCAGCCAGTGTTCCAAATAAAATATAGCTTGAGATTACATAGCCCAGTATAGCACCGCCACCAAGGCATGGCAATCCTGCTTGTGGTTTACCTTTTATAACAAACGACATGAGTAACACAAAACCAGCGAGTGTGCCAATCATAACCGACAATGCGACAAGAAGACCGTCCATTTCTATGAAGTGGTAGGCAGCTGCAACAAGAATTCCTGGCATTACTACATCGCCAAGCCCCATAAAAAAAGCATCTCGCTCTTCACCATCTTTGAGTTTTTCTTTCAAACTCTTTGTCTCTTTGATTAAAGAATAATGCCTGATCTTTGGTACAACGAGCAAAACAGGCAGTTTAAGATCCATTACAGTATCTGCAAGATCTATCATGTGTTTGGTTTTGTAAACAGAAATTGCATCGTAAATGGCCAAACCAATCAATAGAATAATGACCAAAAAAATTCCTAATGAAATACCAAATATGGCAATGGCACTTGCACCGACTATAACACCACATATGTCAATTACATACCATTCAGGATATTTGATTAATGCTACTATTAGAATTGCTGTTGAGATTGCTGCGAGCATCAAAGAAAGCCATAACGACACATCAGGTAGAAAAATGCCAAACAAAGGTAAAAAAAATGCAAAAAATACAGTATAACCTATTGCCCCCAATAGAATAATTTGAATCGCTTTTTTCTTCCAGTATTTAGCAATCAGCAATATTACTAACGTTACACTCAGCATTATAACAAAAATATATGCCAAATTTAATGGGTCGTTTACATCTGGAAATGCCTGCATACCCTCCTTAAAAAATGGTTTTACCAAAAGCAAAGCCAGTCCTTGAATAACAACAAATAAACCGCCCATCAGTACAACGGGAAAAATATCGTTGAACTGTATTTTTTTATTCTCACTCATTGGCCCTCAAGAATAGTTTTTGTCTATTTATAGAGTTTGATTTTAAACTCCTAAAAAAAGAAAGTAAGAAAATTAGAAAAAAATAGATTTAAGGGAAGAAGAAGTATAGTGTCGTGGTCTGCCCAATACTTATATTTGCGTAGTCTGCCTTTAGGTGATGATCATAAAAAGCTCCCACTCCATAACAGCCACTAGGTATACTTCGTCTATAATCTTGTGTCACACTGTTAAATGGTATAACATAGCTTATGTTACTGTTCTTTTTAAATGCAACTACTAGTGCATTTGATACTGGCTGACTGTTGTTAAAAACTTTTACAACAAGTAATCCAATTGTGGGAGCTGCTACTACTTTTAATGCAGGCAAACCTGCATTAGCAGTTATACTTGCACCCAAGGTAATCATTAGCATCATAATGACCAAAGCCGATACAAATAATTTCTTGTCCATTTTTACCACCTTTTAGCTCTTTCAACCATAGTTATACTTTCTAATCTGCACTATTTAAACATATCGTGTAATTGTTCTTATTTGACAAAATGGCAATTCAGGATTAAAATATAGTTTTTCGGGATAAATTACAAAGCTTTTTCTAGGATTTTCTATTAAGATATTTAAGATTTTATGTCCAAAGGAAAACTAACTTTCGTAGGAATGGGCCTTTATGATGAAAAAGATGTTTCATTGAAAGGCTTGGAAGAAAGCAAAAAATGCGATAAGGTTTACGCTGAATTTTATACAGCAAAACTTACAGGAACAGATATTAAAAAAATTGGAAAAAAGATTGGAAAGACAATAGAAGTACTTTCTAGAGAAGAAACTGAAAAAGGAGATAAAATTCTTGCGTCTGCAATGGAAAAAAACGTTGTGTTTTTGACATGCGGCGATCCAATGACTGCTACTACACATGTAGATCTTAGACTCAGAGCAAAAGATAAAGGAATTGAAACGAGAATTATACATGGCAGTAGCATCGTTGCTGCTGTCCCAGGCTTACTTGGCCTACAGAATTACAAGTTTGGCAGGACAACCACATTGGCGTTTCCTGAAAAGAATTATTTTCCAACAAGCCCTTACCAAATCATAAAGGGTAATAAATTAATGGGTTTGCATACCCTTGTTCTTCTTGATATTCAGGCAGATAAAGAGCGATACATGACTGCCAACCAAGGTATTGACTTGTTACTTGAGATGGAGAAAAAACTAGGTGAAAATGTTTTTACTGAAGACAGCATAGTTTGTGTGGTGGCCCGTGCAGGTTCATCAAATCCAACAGTGATGGCCAATACGATTGACGTTCTAAAGGATAAAGACTTTGGTCCGCCTCTTCATACACTAGTTATTACTGGAAATCTACATTTTATGGAGGTTGAAGCTCTTGTTAAACTTGCAGGCTTGCCCGTGGAGTTGAAATTGGGTAAAAAAATACAAAAACTATAATTACCAGTTATAATAATAAGGTGCTTGGATGCACGATAAGGACGAATTTATTGGCGTTATATACGGAGATGTCGGTTCGACAGAATTTAATTTTGCGGTTAATGGTAAGGATGTCAGGAAGTTTGACTATGTTGCCGCCCCCCATAAAGAGGGCTATATTTTAGCTCAAGTAATGGATATCAAGGGACACTCTGATCTTAAATTTGCAGATGCTACGTCTCTTAACACATCTATAAAAACCAGCGAAGATACACCCTACATAAAAAGTGATGCTTCGGCATATGCCGGTGTGATCGGATATAGAGACAAACAAGGCACTCTTCTAGTTCCTCGTACTCCTTTTGAAGCAGGTAGCAAGATAATACGTGCCGATGAGGGCCTTATAAGGCACATACTTGGACTAAATGCCGGTAAGGAAAGTGGCGCATACGTTGGCTTGTTAAAAGGCCATGATTTACCAGTATATCTAAACATTGATTCATTGGTTCAGAAACATGTTTGTGTACTAGCAAAGACGGGCGGCGGGAAAAGCTATGCATGTGGTGTTCTTGTTGAAGAACTACTGAAGAAAAAAATTCCGATGGTTATAATTGATACACATGGTGAATACACATCGCTTACGACCCCAAATAAAGATAAAAAAGATCTGAAAAACATGGAAAAGTACCATGTGAGTCCTCATGAATATTCCAGTCAAATAGTTGAATATTCTCCAATAAAAAATGCAGCAAAGGAAACTACCAAACACCTCACTTTAAACGGAATGAATCTAGAAGCTCGAGAAATCATTGATCTGCTATCAGCAAAACTCTCTGGCCCGCAAATAGGAGTTCTATACCAAGCTGTCAAAGAGGTAAAAGAGTACAAACAAGTCTATAATCTCAGAGATATAATAGAAGCAGTGGGTCGAAGTAAAAGTAACGCAAGATGGAATGTTACTGCCTCACTTGAGTCGCTTGATTCCATAGGGGTATTTTCAGAAAAGGGTACTTCAACCGATGAACTTGTAAACAAAGGGAAATGCTCTTTAGTCAACATGAAAGGCGTTCCTCCAGACATACAGGATGTTGTAGTAGCTCGTTTGACCGAGGAGTTATTCAATGATCGCAAGGCAGGAAAAATTGCTCCATTCCTTCTAATTGTGGAGGAAGCTCACAACTACTGCCCCGAGCATGGATTTGGAAATGCCGTTTCTTTACATATACTAAGAACAGTGGCATCTGAAGGAAGAAAATTTGGCATGGGGCTGTGCGTAATAAGTCAGCGTCCCGCAAAAGTTGATAAAAATATCATTTCACAATGCAATACAAATATCATACTAAAGGTAACTAATCCTAACGACCTAAAAGCCATTATTCAATCTGTTGAAGGGTTAACAAGTGCGACCTATGATGAGATACAAAGACTTCCCATCGGAGTCGCGTTGATTTCTGGAGCATCAATTCAAATTCCCATAATGGCCGAAATACGCACAAGGGAAACCAGCCATGGTGGTAAATCAGTAACCATATTCAAAGGCGATATTTCTTCAGATTACGTCCCCAAGATACCAAAGATGCCTGCAATTCCAAAACACTCTTCTAAACAAAATCAAAATAACGATAGTTTTACTGAAAAGGCAGATAATCTTCATAGGGTTGCAAATAGACTTGGCTGGGTATCTACAAAAAATCCTGATGCAACGATTAAGTCATTGACTTTGGAAGCCGAGAAAATGAAAGAAAATGTCTACAAATATCTAGATTCTCTAGCTAGACTTGGAAAAAGTTTTTGTAAAGATAATAAACCGGATTGCAAACAATGCCCAATGAATCAGGGTTGCAAATATCACCTCACCAACGGTAAAAAATAAGGATGAAATATAAGGTTTGTATGAACAAAAATAGCGCCATTATTGCAAGTTTTCTTATCATTTTGCTTATATTGAGCACATCTGGATGTATGGAATATTTCAATATCAGTGATAGCAACATAATCTACGAATCACACCCCATAAGAATTCAGTATAATATAAGATATGGATATTGTGTAAACTTGAGTGGAACCAGGGAATATTTAATAGATTACGATTGTGACGAGCCAGAGGTCTTAATCGGAGAGACATCATCGGAATTACTATACAGTACTGACTACAAACACAAAACACTGGCAAACAATGCAGTTATAAATTGGAATATAAGTGGAGCAAACAATAACAACTACAAACTTGGAATAGATGCTAACGTTACGGTTGAAAGTTTTCTCATAGCCGATCTAAATGGTGATGGAGCATCAACACTGCAGGAAATTAAAACAAACCATCCAAGCATTTTTAATCAATATTGTCATGAACAATCAGTAAATGGCACAGTTTATATTGACCCAAATAACGTTGATATAAAATCAACCGCTCAGGACGTGTCAGATCAAACAGATAACAATAATTCTTTTATTTTAGCAAGAGAGCTTTTTATTTGGCTTAAGCAAAATACAGATTACAAGATACATACAATAAACAATGATGTTCAACCTGCCAGTAAAACTATGCAACGTGGGACGGGGGACTGCGATGACCTTTCGTTTCTATACATATCCTTGTGTCGTTCACTGGGCATACCTGCACGATTTATAAGAGGATATCTTGTAGAAGAAACCGACGGAGTTGTTAGTGCAGTTTCTCATGCGTGGGTTGAAGTATTTGTAGGTGACAATATTGGTGATAACGGATGGATTCCTGTAGAATGCGCCTGTTCATCTAAAGATATGGCCGTCCAGGTTAACCAGAATTTTGGCGTTGAGAGTGTTGGTCATTTAAGATTATTTAAAGACGATGGAAGTAACGAATCCATGGGTGCGTCTATGTCTGGAACAGGAGTACGTTACGATGCAGGAATGAAGGTTGATATGACGGCTTTCGTAGAAATTTATAACTATATCGTCCTGGAATCAAAAGGGCTTAGTGTAGATGAAAGTGGCATTAGGGCATATAAATAACCTATTTTTTAATGATTTTATAGAAGAATAATTATCCTTAGATGTGGGTTTATTTGATGGTAAGCATTTAAATATTAAAAGTGTATACTGGCTTACTCTTTACCAGTAGGGTGAAACATGGGCAAAGGATTAAACGCAGCAAGAACAATCAAAAAAGGCAAGAAAAAGCGTCGATGGAGTGATAGATATTACAAGAGACGAGTCCTCCATTTGAAAGAAAAAGCAGATCCTCTTGAGGGTGCACCTCAAGCTAGAGGTATCGTTATCGAGAAAGTAGGAATTGAAGCAAAACAGCCCAATTCTGCCATTAGAAAATGCGTAAAGGTTCAACTTATAAAAAACGGACGACAAATCACCGCGTTTGCCCCTGGTAACAACGCCATTAGTTTTATCGATGAGCATGATGAAGTAATTGTAGAAGGAATTGGCGGGAGAATGGGAAGAAGTTACGGAGATCTTCCTGGCGTACGATTCAAAGTTGTAAAAGTCAACGATATATCCTTAAATGAAATGCTAAGAGGAAAAGTTGAGAAGGCAATGAGACGGTAGATATGACTGAGAAAAAGAAAGATATCGCAGAAAATAATTTTTTCCCTTTTTTGTCTAAATACGATATGAGTGCTGTTAAAGTAGAAGACAGAGGACTTGCAAGATACATAAACGCAAATGCTGAAAACATTTTCCTTGGCGGTATTTTTGCAAATAAAATGTTTGGCAAATCCAAGATGTCGATTGTTGAACGTCTGATAAACAATTTGATGAGAACTGAAACGTACAATGGCAAGAAAACAAAGTCATATAGGGTTGTAAAATCTGCTTTTGAAATTATTGATAAGAGAACTAAAACAAACCCAGTACAGGTTCTTGTAGATGCCCTTCAGAATGCTGCACCAAAAGAAGAAACGACCAGACTGCAATTTGGTGGTATATCGGTTCCCAAAGCAGTTGATGTAGCGCCACAGAGACGTTTAGATGTAGCTCTTCGAAATATCTGTCAGGGATCACTCAATGCCAGTCATAAAAACAAGAAGCGCATCGAGGTTTGCCTTGCAGAGGAACTAATAAAAGCATCTAAAAATGATGTTTCCTCTTTTTCGATTGCTAAGAAAAATGATGCAGAACGTATTGCTAAATCAGCAAGATAAACATAGGATTTATAAAAACATGTTATAGGGGATATTTTATGGGAAGACGAGAAGAGAACATCAAAAGAGCAAAGGACTTGATGAACAAACTAGATCAGGTTCGTAATATCGATATAGCTGCCCACATCGATCACGGGAAAACAACGTTTTCTGATAACTTACTTGCTGGTTGCGGTATGATGAGTGAGGAACTAGCTGGCAAACAGTTAGTTTTAGACTACGATGAACAGGAGCAAGCTCGTGGAATTACCATTAACGCTGCGTCTGCATCAATGGTTCATACATTTGAAGACAAAGAATATCTCGTTAACCTAATTGATACTCCAGGTCACGTTGATTTTGGCGGTGACGTTACCCGTGCCATGCGTGCAGTTGATGGCTGTATCGTTTTGGTTTGTGCTGTTGAAGGGGCTATGCCTCAGACTGAAACAGTTGTAAGGCAAGCGCTTCGTGAGAAAGTTAAGCCCGTTTTATTCATAAATAAAGTTGACCGGCTTATAAACGAATTGCGATTGACTCCAGAAGAAATGCAACAGCGTTTCGTTAAGATAATTGCCAGGTTCAATGAGCTTATCGAAAAAACGGTGCCTGAAGAATTTAGAGGAAAATGGAATGTAAAGGTAGAAGATGGTACTGTTGCGTTTGGTTCTGCTTTTTATAACTGGGCAATATCGACACCGCACATGAAAAAATCTGGACTTACCTTTAAAGATATTTACGAGTATTGCAAAAATAATGACCAGAAAACACTGGCAAAAAAATCACCAATTCATGAAGTCGTACTCAACATGGTCGTTAGACATCTTCCTTCACCAGCAGTGGCACAAAGATACAGGATACCGCACATATGGAAAGGCGATCTCAATAGTGAAATCGGAAAAAACATGGTTGAATGTAAAGAAAACGGCCCACTTGCTCTGATGATTACTAAAATTATTATCGATCCACATGCCGGAGAAGTTGCTGTGGGGCGGATGTACAGTGGAAAAATTGAGCGTGGAACTGAAGTTTATGTGGCAGGAATGCCCAAGGTTAACCGTGTGCAGCAAGTAAATGTCATGGTTGGACCCGACAGAATCCCTGTCGATTTTGTAAGTGCCGGCAATATTGTTGCCGCAACTGGAATAAAGGATGCAATAGCAGGTAGTACTGTCACATCTGACCCAGAAGCAGAGCCTTTCGAGCGTATTGTACATATTTCGGAGCCCGTCGTAACTGTTGCTGTAGAAGCAAAAAGCACGAAAGATTTACCAAAGTTGATAGAAGTACTTCGTTCAATTTCTAAAGCTGATCCAAGTATACAAGTTGAAATCAACCAAGAGACCGGTGAGAACTTGATGTCCGGTATGGGTGAATTGCATCTTGAGATTACAGAGTACAGGATAAGAAAAGAGCATGGGGTCGACATAGTCTGTTCGGAGCCCATTGTGGTATATAGAGAATGCGTAGGAAAGAAGAGCCCGCATAAATTCGAGGGAAAATCACCAAACAAACACAACAGGTTCTACATCGAGGTGGAGCCATTGCCAGAAAACATTATTAAGGCAATCTATAACGGCGATATTCCTCAAAATGTTAAAAAATACAAGAAAGAATCTGCTAAAGCTTTCCAGGAGTTGGGAATGGATAAAGACGTTGCAAAAGGCATCTTTGCAATACATGGTTTGAACCTAATCGCCGATGTGACAAAGGGAATTCAGTACCTATTAGAAACACGAGAACTTATTAGCGAGGCGTTTGATGAGGTCATGAAAAGCGGACCCACTGCATCAGAGCCATGCCAGGGACTACTCATAAGACTTGTTGATGCAAAGTTGCATGAAGATGCCATTCACCGAGGTCCTGCTCAGGTTATACCTGCAGTTAGAAACGCAATTTACGGTGCTATAACGATTTCTGACCCGATACTACTAGAACCCATGCAGAAAGTATTCATAAATACCCCACAAGAGCTTATGGGAGATGCATCTCGAGAATTGAACTCGCGAAGGGCAGTTGTGAGAGATATGACGACTGAAGGGGACATGGTAAACATCGATGCAAAGGCACCTGTTGCAGACTTGTTTGGTTTTGCATCAGCGATACGCTCAGCAACTGGTGGAAGAGTGCTTTGGAACACGGAAAACATGGGATTTGAACCTTTACCCAAAAATCTACAGGCCTCAGTTGTCAAACAGATAAGAGAGCGAAAAGGTTTGAAACCAGAGCCGTATCCAGCTGATTACTATATGGGTTAAGCTTTTTAATTTTCTATATCGAAAAAATCATAAATAGTTATATAGAAAAACCATATTACACGCCTAGAGGATGCCATGATTAGAGGAATCATAGAGATAGACAAACAGTATGAACTTGAATACAGGTATTACGAAAGAGATGCAAGTTATAAGTATTTTAACAGAAAATTCGAAATATATCTCATAGAAAAGAAAAGTCTTGGAAAAAATTACGTTCTGCATATGGATAACTGTGACACAAACGAAGGAAGATGGGCACCGCATGTTCATAGGGCATCAGATGTAAGAAGAAAACTTTATTTTGGCGTTACAACACTTAATTGGCCCGATATAAAGGATAGTTTCAGGGACTGTATAATTGGAGAAATAGGTGGGGAACACAAAAGTGGCGTAAAAAAAGCCATTGGCAAACTGGCATCGCCTAAAATATAAAAATAAGACGGAAGCAGCAGGCTGATTTTTTCAATATATTGCAGTTTAGTATTCTGTAACCTTGTATTTGCCATGAACCGGCTCATAGATTTGCCCATTACGTTTTAGCCTGTCCAACGCCTCTTCCACTTTACCAGATTCAATTCCTTCGATTTCTGCCTCTCTAATAATGTCTCCTCTTGCAGCGTTACCATCTTTTGCCTCATTACACAGTTTCTGTATTACATCTATAAGCAGACGCATTCGCTCATGCTGGCTGTGAGATATACCGGTTGCAATGATGTCGATGTCAAATTTACCTGTTTCTCTGTCTAGGCCTACCCTGCGCAGGTATTGATCAATAATTGAAATTGCTCTTTTTGCATCGCTGACATTTGCTTCTTCACTCAGTCTAACTCTTGCACTTGCTTCTGAAAGTCTCACGAAAGCTTCTAATTGTCTAGGGGTAAATGGGACGGAATCCTCGGATGAACTTCTAAGATCTACATAGTAATTTTTCAATATTTCCAACGCATCGTCATTTAGCACCGGGAAAATATTTCTCTTGGCATATGCCACATATTTACGGATAAATTCAGGTGCAAATATCGGCATAATGTTTTCCATCAAGCCATCTTGCTCTTTTTTAGTGTGCTTTGTCTTTTTAGATTTTGATATATTCTCGCTGACCTCACCTGCTTTATGAGTACGCAGAATATGCGTTGCAAGATCTGTATCGATTTTTCTATTTGGTTTGTCGACAATGGAAAAAATCAGATCGAAACGAGAAAGCAGTGCAGGGGGCATATTAATTTGCTCATGCATAGGAATGAATTCATCAAAACGACCAAGCTTTGGATTTGCTGCCGCAAGTATTGCACATCTAGCCTTAAGTGTTGCATTAATACCTGCTTTAGCAACAGATATTTCCTGCTGTTCCATTGCCTGGTGCATTGAACTTCTGTCGCCTTCTTCCATTTTATCAATTTCATCTATACAAGCAAGGCCCATATCTGCAAGAACAAGAGCACCTGCCTCAAGTGTCCATTGGCCTTCCCCAAATTCATCTCTTACGGCTGCAGCAGTAAGACCGGCTGCAGACGATGCCTTACCTGAGGCATAAATACTTCTGGGAGCCAACTTAGACATGTAGTTAAGTAACTGTGACTTTGCGGTACCTGGATCACCCACGAGTAGCGCATGTATGTCTCCTCTTATGTAGGTTCCATCTGGCATTTTTTTGGCCAGACCGCCAAACAACTGTAGAACCAACGCCTCTTTTTCCACTCCCATTCCAAATATGGTCGGAGCCATGCTCTGTTTCATTTTATCATATATTCCAGGATCTTTGCTTATCTTAATTATTTCTTTTTCATCCTCTTCGGTAACCTCTACTTCTTCAAAGGCCAGCTCTTGTTGTTCTATACTATATGCATCCATGATTTTATCAAAAGATGTAAGACGATAAGTACCTCGTCTTCGTGCAGAAGAGTGTAAAATGCCATTTACAATTATTCTGTCACCTGGTGCGATCAGCCCAACGAGATCATCTTCAAGGTAAGCACTGATACGCTCTGGTTGAGCACCTCCACGCAGTCCTTCAGGGTTTTCTTGAACCTCTATTTTTTGAGAATCTATAAAACTTGAAAGATTAGTCATAAGTTTAAAAGAGGACATCCTGCCGCATCCGCCTTGATCTTCGTAGCATTCGGAAGGCTCTTTTAATATGTCTTCTTCCTGCTCGATTTTTAAAACTGCACCACATTTTTGGCATTGAAAAGCAGCAACCTGAAGTTTGGGACGAACCTCAGTTACCTTCTTTACCAACCCTTCCACTGCAGCATATTTTCCAAGATGATTTGCACGGATTTTTCTAATGAATATTTTATTGTTTTCAGGTATATCTTGTACCCTGAAATGGAGTTGCAGTTTGTTTTCAGCAGCAACACCAATACTTTTAAGGGCCTCTTCAGCGTTAAATATGGCCTTGTAGGGCTGATTTATAATTAAATCCGACAGTTTTGGGTCATGCTTGTCAATATCCCAGTAGTTCACAAACAGACTGCGTTTTTCAGGATAAGACAACGCAATAGTTTCAATATCAGGTCTACTGTTTTCATCAAAAAAGTTCGTCCATGTCGCTACTAAACTCTCATCCTTTAACAGTCGTACCGTACTTTATTCCCCCATTATTTTAGAACGCGAAATACGCGCTGTCCTTAATAAATTTTAGCGGGCGTAGAAGCACCGCGAATGGCTGCACGTTTCATCTATTGACTGCCCATATGCATCCTTAACCCCGATAACCCTTTGAGCACCAGCAGTTTGCGGTAAGGTTGCTCACTTCCGTGCCTCGCCCAGTACCCGCAACTAAGACGTACATATGACCTTCCAGTCATATGTGGTCATCACCTCCGATCCCAGAGGACAAGGTTTCATCGTCAACAAATGGATCAACAGACGCCCGTTACATCGCTTCTTGGCTTCGACCCCAGCATGTCGGCGATTTCTGGTTACAGGGAACGCCTACCTCCCCGGTCTATTCTACACCTTTCGCCAATTATTTTGATTCTACAATGACCTGCGTATGATTATCAGGAGATCTCTAAAGAATTGGAAGAACACCAAAGCAAGTGAAACCGATAAGAAAGCAATATCACGAAGAACATAGAGCCATGCTTGTGACACATCTTCAGATGAAGATGTAGATTGGGCAGCGACTTGACCTGCATTGTACGCATCAAGTATAACCAAGCAGGTAAACAACGCGATTATGAAGAATAGGATTATATTTACGTAAAATGACCACCTATACCAGGTTTTTTTGCTTAACGATTGAGCTATATTTTCCATCATGATAGCAACTCCTCTCAACTAGTAACGCAATTGTAGAATGGATATATGAACGTTATGCCTGCAGCCTTATTAGAGAAAATCGCTTAATTTAGTAGTTTTAATCCTATCGCTCATGAACAAAGAATCTATAGATTTCTCAACCAGTTTTATCCGTTGGCGTGCGTAGAGCGGAAGATCGTATCTCTCTGCAATCTCCTTTGAAATTTCTAGATATTTTTTGACAGATTTTTCATGAACCGTTAAAGTAAGTTTTCCTTTGCAGGTTATACAAACGCCCTGCAACGGAATTCTGCGGTATATTGTATTGCACTGCGGACAACGAATCGACTGTTTACTAAAAGCCCTCAAATTACCAAGTATATCTGGTAAAAAGTGTCGCTCTATGACCTTATAAGCAACATCTTGTGTGTCTACCGCCCGTATCTTTGCAGCAAGATTGAGCTGTGCATTCATCTTATCCATCATGGTCTTCAAAGTTTTGTAGGCAGATGCTTTGGGGCCAGAGGATATATTATCTGTATCGTGAGTGAAACCAAACTGCTCATATTGGAGTTCAGTTCCCAACCTTGAGGCAACCAAGCCCATAACGGATTCGAGTTCCTTGGGATTTTCGTGTTTCAATGTGGCCTCATAAAATTCTAGCGGGTACCTAAAAAGTGTATCAATATTATGTGCTTCTTTGTCTACTTCCGAAGGATCTATACGTGTTGTGAGAATTAAAGGTAAATCCATCCTACCACCGCGTTTATCTGGAATATATGCATGGGAGAAATTCAGTAATGCATCCATTAAAAGCATGAGACCATCTTCGTCACCGTCCGCGTTTCTTCTTTTCGATGCATGATAAAACGGATGCGCAAAACAGACCTGGGAATCGGTAAAACCTATTATTCTTGCCAAGGCACCTGCAGATGTATGAGGTGCCAAA
>JBFYMG010000059.1:0-5311 GCA_041305025.1 Thermoplasmatales archaeon | reverse complement strand
ATTTTTTACGGAGTAGTTTTGCTATGTGCTCGTTTTCAGATGTTCTTATAGCACCATTAAAAAAACATACATCGATGTTTTTATCATCCATGGCTTCGACATCTTTGTATTTTGTATCAATTGCAACAGGCCAAAAAAGTATATCAGCAGCAGCAACCACATCAAGGATTTTCTCGTTAATATCAAGAACAGCTATCTCGCAGCCACCGCAGCTAGCTGCCCAGTAAAAAGCAATTTTTAGTTTTTTATCTGTTGAACTTGGTTTGTCTTTTGATTTATTTGTCATCGATAAATCCCCACTTTAGCCTATACGGCAATAGTTTCATCTTTTAATATCTTCTTTTTTTCAGAATTTTTAGAAAAAAGATATTATATATAAATTAACACGTGTTAACTATATATAGTTTCTCAGTATTGCCTTAAATCTCAGAAAGATAGTTAAGTAAAAATCTGTTGGGAATAAATGGGTTGAATATGATTATATCGCAATTGAGTATAGCTCCTGTTGGAAAAGATACAAGCCTTGGCAAGTACGTAAAAATCGTCATAGATATTTTAAGAAATAATAATATAAAATTTGAGACTAATGCCATGGGGACAGTAATTGAAACAAAAGACCTAGACACATTGTTTAATGTAGTTGAAGAGGCACACAAGGCTGTGATAAAATCTGGTGCAAAGCGAGTTATTACGGAATTGAAGATCGATGATAGAAGAGATAAAAATGTTACAATAGAATCTAAACTAAAGTCAGTTTTATGAATTTTATTTTTTTAAATATTCAAAACAGTTATATGCATCATCTTCATTTCGAAATTGGGGAAGGTATTATCGTGTCGTCGAAATCCTTAGTAGAAATATGTTTTCATGGTAGGGGCGGGCAGGGTGCTGTCACAGCGGCAAACCTTCTTGTTGCAGCTGCATTAAAAGACGGAAATAAAGGTTTGCAGGCGTTTCCCTTTTTTGGTGCTGAGAGGCGTGGTGCACCTGTACGAGCGTTTGCCAGAATATCTGAAGAGGAAGTAAATCTGCGAAGTGAAATCTACAATCCCGATATAGTCATAGTTCTTGATGAAAGCATCATGGATGTAGTAGATGTCCTAAAAGGTTTGAAAGATGGCGGTAAGATTTTAATTAATACAACTAAAAAACCAAATGATTTTGCTTTCTCAAAAAAATACAATGTTGCTACAGTTGATGCCACAGGCATAGCAATAAAGCATGACATTAAAGTGGGTGGAATTCCCGTAGTAAATACCCCAATTCTTGGTGCCGTACCAAGGGTTTTAGATAAAGTGACTTTGAAATCTATTCAAGCGGTTGTTAAAGGCAAATGGAAAGGAGAGCTTAGTGATAAAAACGTAGAAGCAACTCAAGATGCATATGATCTTACAGAGGTGAGCTTTTGAAGAAATACGATGTTGTCACTACAATTTCATATCCTAAAAAAGGCGCTCAGGGAAAAACTGGAAACTGGCGGGTTTTCAGGCCAGTGCTTGATAAATCTAAATGTGTGAAATGTCTGCAATGTTGGATGTTTTGCCCTGAAGCCACCATCATAAGAAATAAAGACGATACAATTAGCATTGATTACGAATATTGCAAGGGTTGTGGCATTTGTGCAAATGTTTGCAAAGTTAAAGCAATAACGATGGAAAGGGAGGCTGAAAAGAAATGACGGTGATAATCAACACAGGAAATTATATTGCGGCAAAAGCTGCAGTGATGGCAAAACCTGACGTAGTCGCAGCATATCCCATTACCCCGCAAACCACAATTGTAGAAGGAATTGCAAATTATGTAGACACTGGTGAATTCAAAGGCGAATACATTTGTGTTGAAAGTGAACACTCTGTTATGAGCGCGTGCATTGGGGCAAGCGCCGCTGGCTCAAGAACTTTTACCGCAACTTCATCACATGGTTTACTTTTGATGCATGAGATGTTGCATTGGGCGGCACTTGCGCGACTGCCAGTTATTATGTGTAATGTTAACCGAGTTGTTGGACCAGGTTGGAACATTTGGGCTGATCAAAACGATTCAATATCCCAGCGAGACACAGGATGGATTCAGTTTTATTGCTCAAGCAACCAAGAAATTTTTGATACTGTTATCCAATCCTTCAAATTAGGCGAACACAAAAAAGTATTGTTGCCTGTGATGATAAATTACGACGCATTTGTGTTGTCGCATACGTCTATGCCTGTAGATGTGCCGGAGCAGAAAGAAATAGACAATTATCTGCAGAAATATAAACCCGGGTGGATGCTGGATGTCGATAATCCCATAACATTTGGAAATATCATAGGACCTCAATATTATGAAAAAATAAGAAAAGCAATGCAAGATGCCCAAGAAAATGCCAAGGGCCTTATTCCTGAAATTGCAAAAGACTGGAAGAAAAAATTCGGCACCTATCATGGAGATCTAATAGAGAGATACAAGTGCGATAATGCGGATTACATTTTATTGGCCATGGGCGCAATAGGCGCGGAAAGTAAAGTTGCCATTGATGAGCTACAAGAAAATGGAATGAAGATTGGCCTTGCTCGTGTTCGTACGTTTAGACCATTTCCAAAAGAAGAGATGCTAAAGCTAGGAAAACAGGCAGACCTGATTGTTATCGACAGAAATATTAGCATTGGCTCTGAAGGTGCTTTGTTCAACGAGATGAAGGCGGCACTTTATGGCAAATCAGATGCTAAAGCATATGGTTTTATCGCAGGTCTAGGCGGAAAAGACGTGACTTACAAAGACATTGAAAGCATTTGTAAAAAAGTTGTCAGCGGAAAGGCAAAGGATTTTGAATGGTATGGATTTGAGGGGGCGTAAAGCATGGCAGTTAAAGATTTACCAATGGAAGAATGCGTCCTTGCTGGAAGTGCAGCGTGCCCCGGTTGTCCTGCAACACTGGGTTTACGTATGGTCTTAAAGGCACTTGGTAAAAATACAATTATGGTAATTCCAGCTTGTTGCACAGCGGTTATTGAAAGTTTGTACCCAAATACCTCATTTGATATTCCAGTGATGAACATTGCTTTTGAAGCAGCTGCAGCTGGTGCATCAGGAGTTGAAGCGGCATTAAGAATGCAAGGAAAAGGAGATACCACAGTAGTTGCATGGGCCGGAGATGGTGGTACCTACGATATAGGAATCCAAGCTCTTTCCGGTGCACTTGAAAGAGGAACTAATTTCATATACATTTGCTATAACAATCAGATTTACTCAAATACGGGCATTCAACGAAGTGGTGCTACGCCATATGCGGCATGGACTACTACGACAGTTGGCGGAAAGAACGAATTTAGAAAAGAGATGGGCGACATAATCAGAGCACACCACATACCATACGCGGCTCAGGCATGCGTGAGTTACCCTGAAGATTTATACAACAAAGTAAAAAAAGCAAAAGGTATCAAAGGACCAAAATACATAGAGATTCTTGCCCCTTGTCCACCTGGTTGGAGATTTGGCATGGACAGAACCATTGAGATGGGGACACTTGCAATAGAGACTGGTGCATGGGCGCTTTACGAATGTGAAAATGATGTAATGACGTTTAATGGTAAAAGCAAACTTATTTTAGATAAAAAAATAGAGCGTAAACCAGTGGAAGAGTGGATAAAGCACCAGGGACGTTTCAGACATCTATTTAAGCCTGAGCGAGACGAAAAGAAAATAAAAGCTATAGAGGACTACACAGACAAGGTATGGGAACGATATCGGAAGTGCAATCCATAATATCTATACCGGTTGAATGTCTGAAAGTATCAACTTTATAACTTCTTCATCTTGGACAACCGTTCCAATCCAATAATACTCGCCATCGGCAACAAGAATAGAATCGCTTAATCCTTCTGAAAGCTCAGAAATTATACTGTTGCCGCTACTATCTCTTATTCTATAGAGCGTGCCCCAAAAAGAATCTTCGGACCCAGCATAGAAACCTTTTATGGTGACGGTGGTGTTTATGTATTTACTTGGATTTCTAGATATATCGACAATGGATGCAGTGCTGTGATCTTCACCCAAGCATCCACTCATCCAAACAGCAAGTAAAACAAATCCTATTACAGCTACAATCGGTATTGTTTTGTTCATAATCGCCATTTTGTAAATACGGGAAAGTTAATATTTATTTTTCTTGACTACCATTGTCAATATGACACTTTTTAATAATAACTTTGGCTTCAACTTTTCTATATGAATCAACGTATTTTTCGATTATATAAGTCGACACGCTATCAAACAAGATTATAGCTAATACTTCACCAAAATCTCTTTTATATTTCAGAATTTGTTCCATTAACGAGATTAATCTGCCTTCGTTATCAACAACCGCAAGTTCAATGCAATATGTACCATCAATAACAATGTCCACTTTTTTCCCTGTTGATGTGTGTCCTCCAGTTAATGATTTATTCGGAAATCTCGTGTTAAGAAATTGAATTAACTGATTTTCAGCTTCGTCCTCATTTTTAACCATATTGGGATTAAACCCTTGCTCAATTGATCCTAGAATTGTGTCAAAATCATATTCGACGTTGGATGCAGAACTCGGTTGTTCTGGAACTTCAGCACCAGATGAATATTCGTAACTGTTTTCCTCCATATTACGAGCCGAACTATCATCTGATGAAGAAAGAGAAGAGCTCAACAAACGCCTACTAACAAAATATGCAACAACAAAAAGCACTACAATAATTATCAGAGTTGCTACAAGCCCTTGGGCATTCTGCCACCCTACGTTTGTTCTATCAATAAAAATCAATATGATGGCTACGATAATTAACAATACAAACGCAAGAGCAATCCATTTTGATGTTCTTTCGTCGGGCATGTTACACCGAAAACTACAGGTTCGTAACATTTGGCTTTTTATAAACCCTGGCTCAAATGTGTAAAAATTTTCCCAAAAATATAAGTTCTAGCTGATGATTCCATTTCGCAAAGAAAATAAATTGAGGAGGATAAAAAATGGAATTGATAGGATATGCAGGCTGGTTTTTTCTAGCGTTAGTATTGATATGGTTTTTTTCGATGGGTATACGAGTAGTAAGACCAACGCAAAGAGCTCTTGTTGAGCGCTTAGGCAAGTACAATCGTTTTCGACATCCTGGTTTTGCTTGGATAATACCCGTCGTAGAAAGATTGATAAAAGTTAACATCACTGAAATGATGGTGAACGCAGAACCACAAACCATAATTACAAAAGACAAACTCAATGCACAGGTTGATGCTCAAGTTTATTTCAAAGTGAAAATAGATGAAGAGTCTGTAAAGGCATCTCAATACAATGTTTTTGATTACA
>JBFYMG010000058.1:0-3423 GCA_041305025.1 Thermoplasmatales archaeon | reverse complement strand
CTGCACTTTTTAACTAACATTTAGTAACTACTGCAAAATAATTATCTGGATATTTTTGGGAGGCGATTTTGACGTCTTCTATTCTTTCTATTTTTAACTCTGCTTTTTTTATATCTTCTATGAACTCTTTTTTGCTGTAAAGATGGTAGAAACGCGGTATGTTAAGACCATTTTGTCTCCAATAAATATCGATGTCTCCAAACTCCGATTTGCCCATTTGGGCAAACCATCTTTTAAAAAATTGTTTTCTGTATTTGTCTTGCCATCGTGACCATACGCTGATAAGTGCAGTACCGTCTTTTTTTAGTACTCTTTTTACTTCTTTAAGTGATTGAATACGCTTGTCTTTGCCTTTTAGGTTGTGTAATGCTGCGATAAATAATATGGAATCTACGGTATCGTTTTTAAGCGGTATATTTGTCATATCTGCATGTAAAAGAGTGGTATTGTCCAGATTTTTTCCTTTGAGTTTCTTTCCAGTAATGCCAAGAAGCTCTTTTGAGATATCTAATCCTATAACTTGCTTACAGTGCTCTGCACATGGCAAAAGATGCCGCCCATTGCCGCAGCCCAAGTCAACAACCGTATCCGTTTTAGATAGAGCATCTATAAAATCAGTGCACTGCGTCCACGCTTTACGTCGCGTTAAATCAAAACTTTCTGCAATAGAGTCCCATGTTTCCTCAGATTTGCTATCGCGCTCATCTAACATTTTACTCCATCTCTAAAAAGGTTTTATTCTACGTATATGGCAGGTCTTAACGGCACGGCATATCTGGATTTATTTGCTGGGTCATGGATGTTTTTATCGTCAGCACAAAAAATACAAACGTCTGCAGAGAACTCTTTTTTGAGAAATCCGGATGCCTTTTCCAGATATAATTTTTCATCGATATGTGTTTCAAATCGTTTCCTGTCGCTCTCGTTTAACTTTTTGATATCTCCTACCAATTTACCAATGAAAGATGAAACTTCTTTTCCTTGCTTGCGCAGCTCAGGGTCGGCCATTGCTGTTTTCATTATAACGTTCATTTCAAGCTTATGCTCTTTTGCCAATTCGAGTACTTTCCTGAGTATTTGTTGTTTCCACTGCGCTGATATGTATAAGTAAAGCTTCTTTGGTTTTATTTGTGTAACCTTCAATATTTCGTTTGTATCTTCTACAATATCTGATAGAAGTCGTTCTCCAACCTCCACCTTATCAGATATCACCTTTGCGTCATACTTTGGATAAGAGTCTACAGAGACAAATTCCTTTTCACCATGTAAATTCCATAATTCTTCAGCCAGATGTGGAGTTACAGGAGACATAAGCTTAATCCAATCCGATACAACCGTCTTTAGTAGTTTTTTATTGCTACCATCTCTTTTTAGATACCACTGGATCTGATTTTGAAATTCAAAAAATATTTCGTTTGTTGCAACACGCAGATCATAGATTTCAAAGGCGTCAGTAGTTCTCTTTATTGTTCTATGAAGCGTGCTTTTCAACCAGTTGTCGAGATTTTCATCAGATTTATCCTTAAGTTTACCTATCTGGGTTATCAGTTTCCATACATTTGCGACTCTATTTTTGTATTTTATGACAATTTCTGGGTCCCATTCGACATCTACAAAAGGAGACCCTACGTGCGCATAGTACAAACGCATGGCATCAACGCCATAGGTTGTAGCGGCCTCGCTGATATGTTCTGCGCCACCTTTTGACTTGCTGATTTTTTCCTTTCCTTTTTGTGTTACCCACCAGTGGACAAAGATGCCTCTTGGCCATTTATCCGCAGGCATAACTGCCACATGATTCATCAGAAAGACTGGGAAGTGTACGGTTTTATGCTCCTTTCCACCCAGATTAATATCAACCGGGTACCAGTAATCGACATCAGATTTTATTGCGTCCCATAAATTACTTTGCGATTTTCCTTTTCCAAGAAATACGTAGTCAAAAAATTCGTTGGTCATTTCCTCAGGTTTTATCTTTTTTTCATTCACGTATTTTGAAATGAGGTAGTACGCAGGGTAAAGCGTTGAATCTGATATGGGCTCTATTATCCAGTCTTTTTTAAATGGAAACTCCGTTCCAAGCCATGAGCCTTTTCTTATGCACGCACGATCATCAAACCAATCCAGAACCTTGGGCATCTCCTCCTTGTATTCTTCAGGATAGATTTTCATGGTGCGTTCATGCTCTTTGGATTTTTCAGTTAGGTCTTGATCGCTGTATTTAATGAACCATTGGTCAGGTATCTGTTTTATAACAACTCCTTCCCCGCATCTGCACACCACTTCTTCTGAAAATTCACGCATGACAACTGCGAAATTTTTAGATATAAGCTCGTTTTTAACTTCATCTTTTATGTCGGATATCTTTATTCCAGCGTATGCCCCGCAGCCCTCATTGAGATAACCTGTGTGGAACTCTCTCTTGTAAACAAGCTCAGTTGCAATGTTGAGTTTTTCTGTTTCCTTCTGACTTTTTATTCCTAGCCCATCACAAGCTTCTTTAGCAGGGTTTGTACCAAAACCTTTCGCTTCAATGATTGTTATGGGGTCTATTTTTTCACCAGATTCAACCAAAGCAATCCAATCGTATGGTGCATGGGCTGGAACTGACATT
Organism: Thermoplasmatales archaeon; assembly: GCA_041305025.1. Classification (GTDB taxonomy): domain Archaea; phylum Thermoplasmatota; class E2; order DHVEG-1; family DHVEG-1; genus JBFYMG01. Next base: position 809 of record JBFYMG010000058.1, on the reverse strand, counting down.
ACAATGCCTGTTGCTACATTTGGGTCTGCAAATGGCCCAGATAGAATTGGTACTTCACGATTTACAAGAGGTATGTTGCAGGTTTTACCGATTAAGCTTTTTCCAGATATTTTTTCATCAAGTGCCTCAACCTTTTCTAGTTGGTGTGAAAGTTTCTGTATGCACTCCTTTGAGCATATCCAGGTTTCTCCGTTTATCTTTGCTTTCTGGTATTCAACATTTGGATTTACCCACATATTGGTTACGCCAAAGATGGTTTCTGGTCTGAGTGTTGCTGCTGGTAATATTGTTCCATCTTTCATTTGGAATTTGATAGTTGTAAATTCTAAAATCTCAGCCGAGCCGCCTTTAGATATGTCTGTTTCCGATTTATCCACTGCAACCGGTCCACAGTTTGGGCAAAATGGGGCAAAATGGGGCTTCTGGGTCAATAGATTTTTTTCTTTGAGCTTGTAGAACTGCCATTGGATAAATTTGTTGTATCCTTTGGAAATAGTACTCATAAGTCTTGAGTAATCTATCAAGAAGCCAAATTTTTTCCAGTAGTCTTCCACATACACCTTGCCAAAATAATCTACAACCTTTACTGGATCAGTTAGTTTTTTGATAAAATCGTCTGTGAGATGATTTTCTTTAAGTGATTTTATGGTTATTGGATCATTTCTTTCCACTTTTTTAGCAAAACCAATTGATGGAATCCCTGAAGCATGAAATCCAGCAGGGAATAAAACGTCATAGCCAGTCATCCGTCTGTATCGCGCTATGATGTCACAATAGGTAAAACCACGCATGTGCCCTACGTGTAGATA
>JBFYMG010000057.1:0-58192 GCA_041305025.1 Thermoplasmatales archaeon | reverse complement strand
GGACACCAACAGCATTTGATATCAATTTAGCAACACGTCTTGGAATCCGTGCAGCAGACATGATAGAAAACGGCGAGTTCGGAAAAATGGTAGCCCTCCAAGGAATTGAAATAGTTTCAGTACCCCTCGAAGCAGCTGTTGGAAAATTAAAGACAGTTCCAAAAGAAAGACTTGATGAAGCAAAAATATTTTATGAAGTATGAGGTGAAAAAATATGCCACTAGTTCCAATGAGGCAAATACTGGATGAAGCAGCAAAAAAAGGCTACGGAGTGCCACATTTTAATGTAAACAACATGGAACAATCGCAAGCTATTATGAGCGGTGCTGAAGAAGTAAAATCTCCTGTCATTATGGCCGCATCAAAAGGAGCGCTAGAGTATTCTGATCTGATATTTTTGAGAAACATTATGAATGCTTGTATTGAAAAATATCCAAAAATTCCTATAGCACTTCATCTTGATCACGGAACAAGTGTAGAAATATGTCAAACAGCAATTGATCTAGGTTTTTCATCTGTTATGATGGATGGATCCTTACAAAAAGATGGAAAAACACCAAGAGATTTTGATAGCAACATCGAAATCACAAGAAAGGTAGTAAACATTGCTCATCCTCTCGGAATAACAGTTGAAGGGGAACTCGGTTGTCTGGGTGGAATTGAAGACGGAATAGGTTCTGGACGAGAAAAATTAACAGACCCTGGCCAAGTAAAAGAGTTTGTAGAAAAAACAAATGTTGATGCGCTAGCTGTTGCAATAGGAACAAGTCATGGTGCGTACAAATTCAAAATCAAACCATCTCCAGATAAAAACCTACTTGCAATGGACATTATTAGAAAAATCCACGAGCTTTGCCCAGACTTGCATATGGTAATGCACGGTTCATCATCAGTACCACAAGAATTGATCGCTCAGATAAATAAATATGGCGGTGCAATCCCAGAAACATATGGAGTTCCTTTATGGGCAATTCAGGAAGGAATTAAAGCAGGGGTGAGAAAGGTAAATGTTGATACCGATCTAAGACTTGCAGTAACTGCCACTATCAGAAAGTTCCTGAAAGAACATCCTGAGCAATTTGACCCGAGAAAATATTTGGGACCGTCAAGAGATGCAATGAAAAAGATTGTAATGGAGCGTTATATAAAATTTGGCAGCGCAGGTCACGCGTTTGATTACGAACCCATGTCTCTTGATGATATGAAAAAATTCTACGAAAATGAATAAATTTTGGTTCTATGCCCTTTTTCAACCTTTAATTTTATATATTACTAGCTTATTCAGAACTCTTACTTTATGGAGTAAAAGACAATGGCAAGAATTCACGCAAGAAGAAAAGGGATAGCGGGATCCACCCGTCTACTTCGAAAAAAACACCCTGATTGGAGTTCGTTAAACCCCAGAGAAATAGAATCCCTTGTATTAGAACTTTCAAATAATGGAAAATCCACCAGCGAAATTGGCCTTATTCTAAGAGATCAATACGCTGTGCCAGACATAAAGGTTGCAACAGGAAAAAAAGTGGCCAAGATCCTTGAAGAAAATAACATAAAACCAGAAATTCCTGAGGATTTAAGAAATCTTATTAGCAGAACCTTACAATTAAAAAAACACATCGAGGATCATAAAAAAGATCTGAAGAATCAAAGAAACCTTTCGCTCATAGAATCAAAAATAAGACGTCTTACAAAATATTATCATACACAAGGCAGACTTCCGAAAGACTGGAAATACACTCCTGAGCAAGCAAAACTGATGTTTGAATAAGCATCTATATTTTTAGATGATAAACGCATTATACTATTAGCATTGACTATGGCAGATGATATTTTAGAACTTAGCAAAAAAGCATCAGAAATGATTTTATCGATGCCAAAAGCAACTAGAATTAGAGTTGTTTCTCACTATGATGCTGATGGAATCACATCTGCTGGCATAATGTGCACTGCACTGCATCGGGCGGGTTATGATTTTCATGCAACACTCATGAGAAATCCTTTTACACAAGGGTTAGAACGAGTTAAACAAGAACAAAACGAGATGATTATTTTTTCTGATATGGGTAGCGGCCAGATAGAAACCATGGAAAAATTTGGTTGCAAAGTAATAATTATTGATCATCACCAGTATCTTAAATCAAAACCGGACAGCAATGATGTTCTTCAGATTAATGCGAATTTATGTGGTATCGATGGCAATTACGAGGCATGCGGCGCTACGCTTAGTTTTTCCGTTGCAAAAACCCTAGATTTCGGAAATGCTGACTTAGCACCATTGGCAATAGCCGGTGCAATTGGCGATAAGCAATATATCGGTGGGGTGAAAGGGTACAATAAAACAATTCTTGACGAAGCACTAAAAAATGGTTATCTAAAGCAAAGTGTCGGAATCAAACTTAATGGCAAATCACTGGCAGATGGTTTGTATTATTCCATTGATCCGTATTATACTGGTTTATCAGGAGACAACGAAGGCATATCAAAATTATTGGAAAAGTTGCACCTTGAAAAAAACACAAAAATCGAGGAGCTTGATGATAATAAGAAAAAGCAACTTCAGTCGATTCTTCTTTTTAAATTGATAAAAAATGGTTGCGAAAAAAACATCATCGACACAGTTATAAGAGAACGATATTGGTCTGATCTTTTGCAATGTTAACTAGAGCGTTTTGCAGACTTGCTTGATGCGTGCGGAAAGGGAGGAAACCGAGGCCTTGGACTGGCGATATGCCTCAATGACAAAAAAGCCCTTGATGAAGCGATAAAACTTGAAAAAGAGTATAAGCAAAAGATTCTTGACGAATTGTTACGGCTAGAAAAAGACGGTGCTAAAGAGAAAAAAAGCATACGTTTTTTCCATAGCAATGATTCTTCATTGGGTGGTGTAGTAGGAGGTATTGCAATGAATTTTATCTTTGATAAAGAAAAACCTCTGATTTCTTTGGCACGAAAAAATGATGAGATACACGTTTCCAGCAGAGGAAATCAATATCTGGTAAATAATGGGCTTGATCTAGGTTCAGCAATGAAAGAAGCAGCAGCTCCACTAAACGGTCATGGTGGCGGTCATAAAATTGCAGCAGGTGCAACTATTGCCTTGAAAAAAGAAGAAGAATTTTTAGTTACAGTTGATAAAATTATTACTCAGCAGATGAAAGGTGGAAAACCATGAAAGCCTCATGCAATGTAGTTATAGAATTTGATGATGCTGAAAAAGCAAAAAAAGTTCTAAAATCGGTAGAAATTGACAATTTTGATTTTATTAAATCACAAGCAAAAGGAAAACGACTTGAAGCACACATTGAAAGCAAGTCCGTTTCTTCACTTATTCATACTCTGGATGATTATCTGGCTTGTGTCTCCGTTGCCAAAGAAGTTGTGGATAAACATTAATAATCAATAATTTATAGGGATTTTTAATATGAAATTCGATTTAAAAGGAACGTTTACTCTGAGCGATGATATCTCAAAAATTTCAAAAGAAATCGAGAATTTTATTGATACAACAAATGAAACCATTCTGAAAAAAGGTCCGGAAAAACTTGCAACAATTGAACATTTTAAGGTTGATGGCAAAAAACTCGTCCTGACTATTGTTTCAGAAGGAGCATTTCGGCCTCATAACGCACTTCTCCAGATAAAAAATGCGCTCAGCAAAGAACTAGGCAAAAAACACCATCTCGGCGTACGAGAAATTACTATTGAAAAATACACAATCACCTTTGAGCTTGAGAAAGAACCGCTTAAAGATGTGACAATTCCATTTGCTGATGTAAAAATTGTAGGAAAACAAGCAACAATCCTGTTAAAAGATGTGTCAGAAGAATTTTTGCGGAGAAACTACATCGACCGCATGATTAATCTTGTGAAAGAGAAAGTTCAGAATCAATACTATGAAGGGAAAGCAGAGTTTTGGAAACTGATTTGGAAATCTGACGAGAAAAAGTCGGTATGGTCAAAAGATCCAACGGAAGAAATGGAAAAGCTTGATTGGCTGAAGCAGGGCCCAACAAAAGGCAAATGGTTCTATCGTCCGCAGGCTGCCGCAATTCTCAAAGTCATGGAAGAAATTGCAATTGAAGAAGTGTTAAAACCACTCGGCTTTCAGGAAGTCATTGAATCACACATCAAGCCGTTTGATATCTGGATAAAAACAGGCCATATGGAAGGAATGCCCTACGAGTTTTATTATGTCGCGGAGCCAAAAACACGTGATGCAAAAGATTGGGAGCGGTTTATTGATCTCACGAAAATCACAAAAGAAATACCTGTTGAAGAGCTGGTAAAAAACCTGAGCACACCAACTGCTGGTATTTGTTACGCCCAGTGCCCGATGATTTACTGGTCGTTTAAAGGCAAAACTATTGCGGAGAAGTCACTTCCTGTGTTAGTGTATGATAAAACCGCCATCAGTTGCAGGTATGAATCTGGCGGACGTCATGGAATCGAACGTGTTGATGAGTTTCACCGTATTGAACCAGTTTATATTGGGACACGAGAACAATTGCTTGCTCTTCGTGAGAAACTTTTAGAAAGATACAAACACGTGTTTAACGATATTTTCGATTTAGAATGGCGCATGGCCTGGGTAACTCCCTGGTATATGCAGCAAGCGGGAAAAATTGGAGAAATAAGTGAACAGGATACGGGAACTATTGATTTTGAGGCGTATATGCCGTACCGTGGCAACAGAAAAGATTCAGAGTGGCTTGAGTTCCAAAACTTAAGTATTTTGGGAGACAAATACATCTCTGCATTCAATATCAAGACGCAAAAAAGCGAACTATGGAGCGGATGCTCAGGAATTGGTCTCGAACGATGGACTACTGCATTTTTAGCACAAAAAGGGCTCGATCCAGAGCATTGGCCTAAAGCTTTTAGAAAATATTTGGACAAATTACCAGAGGGAATCGAGTTCCTGTAAACTGCGTAAAATCTCCATACAAAAGAATACAACATGGGAAAAACCTTTAAATAAGAACTATATCCCACTCCGATGGCGAAAAGGCGAAAAGAAACAACGGTGGATGAAGAAATCGACTTTAAAATTCCAAAGTTTGATGAAGAAAGTTTCCTGCGTAGAGAACGAAGAAACATCAAAACAACATTTATCGCGTTTTTATTCGGTATGCTACTGGCCGTTGTATCATTTGGTTTCTGGGCGCTTTTAAGTGGAGAATCTTATAGATGGCTTTTGGTTTTGCTGGTTGGCGTGTTCAATGCAGCATGGATAAAATACATATTCCTCAGACTCAATATTGATCTTGCCGATTTTGGTAAGAAAGGGTGGTTTTCTACCTATGGAATTTATTTTCTCACATGGCTCATTGTGCTAATGGTGCTCTGTAATACTCCATTTTATGACGATGAAAAACCCAAAGTCAGCTTAGTAGTGCTACCCGATATGCAAGAGTTTGGTAACTCTGTTAAAATAGTTGCTAAAATAACTGACAATTTTGGTGTGCAAAAATCTGATATAACTTTATCTATAAATGGTGAAACAATAAGTCCTGATGGTTACGAATTTACAGATAATATTTTTAGATACACATATGAAAACGACAGCATAAAAAATGAAACGACATTAAGTTTTACGCTGTCCGCTAAAGACGGCAGTAACCATAAAACTGAGCATCAAGGTACTTTTACTTTCAGTGATAATGCAATTATTGTTCCAGAACCTCTTGATGCTAATAATTCTATCAAACGCCCAAGAGTTGGCTCTGCAACCTCGATTAAGTTTAAAGTAAATGCCGACATAACAAGACTTTATTATACGCTTGATAACGGCACTTCTATTGATGTAACCGACAAAGAAGGAGAATACTATGTTACCTATCCTAAATATGAAGGATGGCCAAAAGATAAAAATGTAACTATGCGAGTATTTGCTGAAAAGAACTATACTTTTGATATTGTAACTGACACAAACCCTGGCCAAATGAGTAAAGATGCCTTGCAAAAGTTTCAAGCTAAAGTAGAGGCTAATACATTCAGCAATATAATTGAGGATAATCAGTTGTATTACTTCGAAGTCGCAGGTGAAACAGGTGTTGGAACCGAAACGCCACCGGTGGCAGTATCGCCAACGATAAAATATGTTTCAGTACCGGGTTTTGAAGCAATAATCTTCATAATTTCGCTAATCGCAGTCGTTTTAATTTTCAAACGCAAAAATAAAGACAAAAAGACATGAATGAACTAATACAATTTTGTAAAAGTCTCAAAAAAGATTTTACGCCAAAGATACGCGATCCAACAAAACCAGTTCACTCTTGGTCTGAAAAAGATGTTTTAGATGGCAAAACTGTTGATGCCTATGTTATTATTTTCAGGACAAGAGGTTGTTCATGGGCTCTCAAATCCGGATGCACAATGTGCGGATATTTCAACGACAGCATGTGGGAAAAAGTATCTGAGGCCGACTTGCTAAAACAATTTGAGGCCGTCATGAAGAGGTATTCCGGAGAAAAAATCGTCAAAATATTTAACTCTGGCAGTTTTTTGGATGACAGTGAAGTTACGCCAAAAATAAGGGAAAAAATCCTTTGCACTCTTTCTGAAAGAGCAGATAAAATATCTGTAGAATCAAGACCGGAATACGTGAAAGATGAAAAATTATCAGAGATAAAAGATTTTGTTCGATCAAAAACTTTTGAGGTAGGCATAGGTCTTGAAACCTCAAATGATTTTTTACGAGAGCATTCAATTAACAAAGGATTCACGTTTGACGACTACAAAAAAGCCGCCAAACTTTTAAAAAAACATAAATTCAAACTGAAAACATATGTGCTTGTAAAACCACCGTTTATCACAGAAAAAGCATCTATCGAAGATAGTATTTGTACTGTTAAAGACATCCAATCCTATACTGATATCGTATCATTTAACCCGACAAACATACAGCGCCATACCGTTGTAGACTACCTCTGGAAAAGAAATCAATATCGTCCTCCGTGGTTATGGAGTGCCGTAGAAATACTTAAACAAAGTAAAAAACTAACAGATGCCCTGATTAAATGTGATATATCGGGCGGTGGAAGCAGGCGCGGAGCGCACAACTGTCCAGCATGCGATCATAAAATCCTTGATGCAATCTCAAAGTTTTCCTTGCAGCAAGATGTAAAAGTTTTTGAAGGTCTTGATTGTACATGCAAACAGAGATGGCTTGATCAACTAGACATCGAAGATTTAAGCTTTGGTTCGATTGTTGATTTTTCGGAGAGGACCCGATGAAAAAATACGTCAAAAAAAATGATGTTGTTGTCCTAATCGATTCAAATTTAAAGAAAATTATTGTAGATACAGCAACTAAAATAGACAGAATCAAAGGCGTCGGAGTACTAGACCCAGCCAGTCTCATCAAAAAAGAATACGGAAAACAACTAGAGATAGGAAATAAAAAATTTTGGATTTTGACTCCTTCACTACAGGATAAACTGCAGGGTTTGAATCGTCTTGCACAAATCATTTTACCGAGGGATGCTGCACACATCCTTATGAATTGCTCGATTGAATCCGGGCAAACTGTTCTGGAGGCAGGGATAGGCTCCGGCTCACTAACAATAGCACTTGCTACTGCTGTTGCCCCAAACGGTAAAGTAATTTCCTATGACATCCGCGAAGATTTCATCGAACATGCGATGAAAAATATCAAAAAAGCAGAACTCGAGCAATACGTGACAGCAAAACTAAAGGATGTTACAAAAAAAATCGATGAAAAAGATTTAGATGCAGTCATTCTAGATATACCAAATCCTTGGAATGTCGTGAAACACGCATGGAAGGCGCTGAAGATCGGCGGATATTTTTGTTCTTATTCCCCCTTAATATCTCAGGTTGAAAAAACGGTGAGCGAGCTTGAGAAACAGAAGTTTATCGAGATGAAAACATTTGAAAACATACAGCGGGAAATGGTGGTTTCAACTTATGGTACGAGACCTAGTTTTGATATGCTTGGTCACACAGGATATCTTACGTTTGCCCGTAAAGTCTTATAGTTTTATTCCACGCTGATTTTGGTAATTCCCAGATTTTTTGTCATAAAGCTCTGATGGCATCGACTCCATTCGTTCGAATACAATCTGGCAAAATCTGTCTCCAATTGGTATCTCTAGCTCTGTATCATTTGAATTGAAACAACTTATTGTCAATGTTCCATGGAACCCAGCATCAACCTTTCCAAAACTTGCCATGATCCCTTTTCTTGCGTAACTTGATCTTATCCAAAGCTGGCTGGTAATCTGTGACCCCATCTTTACAAATTCTTTTGTGCTAATCGCAAACCAAGTAAGAGGCGGAATCTTTGCCTGGCCTTCTTTAATATGTTGATCTGTTTTACGCAAGTAAACTTCATCGATTGACAGGTCGTATCCGTTTGGTGTTAGATTTTTTTCATTAAAAGGCTCTATGTCAAGCTCTTTGTGTTTCATCGAATTCTTAATATCATTATCTGATAGAATAGTCATAAAACCACTTGCTATCTTGATTCAACTGTAATACTATTTATAACAACATCTTTCAGCGGTTTATCGCTTCCATCTTTTTGAACTTTGGATATGGCATGCACAACGTCTATACCTTCAATCACTTTACCAAAGACTGAGTGATGTCTGTCAAGCCAGGGTGTTGGTGCTACTGTTATGAAAAACTGTGAACCTCCTGTGTTTGGTCCCGCGTTTGCCATTGAAAGTATTCCTGCCGAATCATGTTTTAAATCTCTGTGGAATTCATCTCTGATTGCGTATCCAGGTCCGCCGGTCCCCGTTCCATGTGGGCATCCACTTTGAATCATAAATTCATCTATAACCCTGTGAAAAATAAGACCGTTGTAGAATCCCTGACCAACTAGCTTAATGAAATTTGCTGTCGTAATCGGTGCTTTGTCTTCAAAAAGTTCAATTTTAAAACTGCCTTTATTTGTATTAAAAATTGCTTTTCTATTTGTCATATTTTATCAACCCTGTGTTTATTGATTGACTATCGTGATACTATTGATGATGATATCGGTGATTGGCCTCCCAGTTCCATCACCGCCATCTGGGTGAGGTTGAGTAGCGATATCTTTTACAACATCAAGCCCTTGGATAGTTACTCCAAAAGCAGCATAATTGCCATCAAGAAAAGATTGTGTGCCATCGCAAATAAAAAATTCAGCACTACCTCCTACTTTTGCTCCAGTGCTTGCCATTGAAATTGCTCCATCGACATGTGTGACGTCGCTTGTCTCAAACTCTATGTTTTCATAAGGACTAGATTTCTGTGTTCCATCTGGGAGATATCCTCCTGTTTGTATCATGAAACCTTCACCAATTCTATGAAAAATCACACCATTGTAAAACCCATCGTTTGCAAGTTTAATGAAATTCGCTGTGGTTATCGGCATTTTATCTTCATAGAGTTCGACCCTTATTGTGCCCATTGTTGTATCTATAACTGCGATCCGGTTTTTTGCAGGATGAATATAAATTACAGCCAAAGCAGCAATTATCACAATTGCAATGATTACTAAAACAATACCAACTCTTGTCTTGTTTCTTTTAATTACAGCTACCTTTTTTGGTTTTTCTACAGGTCTGGATCTTCTTCTTTCACTTTCGACTTTTTCTGGCGTCATAATTAACGAGCGCTGAAATGCAATATCTAATAGATAAGTATTTTGAGTAGAAACCAATAAATAAAACACATACTTTCAGTCATCTGAGGGGCAGGTATTTAAAATAAAAAAGATAATGAGATTATGGTGCATAGCAATAAATTTAATCTGAAAAATCAAAAGAAAATTTTACCAAGTACGAAAAAAGAGTCGCCTAGCGTATGCGGTTTATGCCGCGGTACAAAGATGCTCTGCGGTAAAACTAGATGTCCTGTTCTTGTAAAATTCCATTCACGCGATAAAGTAACGCCTCTAATCGATGGTGTGAAATTGGCCGGTTCCTCGCCGCCTAGTGTCTTTATCGGTAGATTCGGTTATCCCAAGGTTTCAATTGGACCGATGATTCCCCCAGTTATGGGTGATACTTCCCTTATCGATACGCCCGAGTTGTGGCTAGATAAAAGCCTCGATGATATCGTCGATTTCCGTTCGATGCTCATAAGAGGAAAATATACTGTTGACGTAAACGATGTCGAAAATTCAAGCAAGATTGTAAATTTCACAAGAGAGCTTGCACTCTCAAAAAACAGTGTTTTTGCTGAGGCGGTCTTTGAAAAAAAACCTTATGGAAAAATAGCATATTATGACGAAGTGCAACCACATGGCCCATCTGCGCCATTGAAATTTTTTGATATAAGTAACCCAAAATACGAGCAACACATAGAAAAGGCGTTTTATGACACAGATTTAAAGGCAAGAAATGCCGTTTTAGATTTATACAAAGGCGGCGTAGAGATATCCAAGATTCAAAAAGCCTTTAGCGTAGGTGCATTTGGCATCAACAAATATAGGCGCTTTGTTCCTACTCGTTGGAGCATTACTGCCGTCGATTCTTCCATTGGTGAAAACTTAATGGAAAATACAAAGACCTATCCTTGGATCAACGAGTTCAGAATTTATCGGCATAATCAGTTTGACAATCGATGGATAGTTCTGATGACCCCTAGCGAATGGCAATACGAACTTATCGAAGCGTGGTATCCAAATACGACATGGAATCCTTACGGATCGTCAATATCAATATTCAACAGCTATGAATTCTATGAAGGGCGAACAACCTATGCAGAAATCGGTGGTTGCTATTATGCGGCGCGTCTGGCTGTAAATGAGTTGTTGAACCAGGAAAGGCGGCAGGCTGGAGTCGTGATTATGCGTGAGGCACATCCTGGATACATTATGCCGATAGGAGTGTGGAATGTTCGTGAGAGCGTTAGGAAAGCGCTCAAACAACCTTTCCAAAAATTCAATACTTTACATGAATCATTGGTGCATATTTCTGAGAAAATGGACATACCTTTGCAAAGATGGATTAAGAATAGTGCTGTCTTAAAAAATCAGCTTTATCAGAAAAAACTGGAGGATTTTTAGATAGATACTATGAAGATAACTGAAGTAGAATGTAAATCGGCATTGTCATCATCCTCATTACCTGGTCTGGATTATTCATTGAATCCTTATCGAGGATGCCAACACAACTGTGCCTATTGTTATGTGCCAAATGTGCTAAGAATACCTAGGATTAAATGGGGAAATTTTGTGGAAGTTAGGAAAAACATGCCTCTCATTTTGTCAAAGGAACTAAAAAAGAAAAAATCTGGTGTTGTTGGTATTTCAACTGTAACGGATCCATATCAACCTATTGAAAGAAAATACAAACTGACAAGATATTGTTTAGAGCAACTTCTCAAGCACGATTTTCCCGTCTGCATTCAAACAAAATCTGATCTTATAATAAGAGACATCGATTTAATCTCAAAATTTAAACATGCAGAAGTGATCTTTAGTATTGCAACATTGAATGATACTGAACGAAAACTTTTGGAGCCTTTTTCATCACCTATCGGCGAAAGATTAAATACAATGAAAAAATGCAACGATTTAGGCATCAAAACAACAGTATTTTTCGGACCAGTTTATCCAACGAACAAAATTGAAGATTTAGAAAAAATAATTAATACTTTTGTCGAAAACGGTGCGGAAGAAATAATATCTGATGGATTTAACCTAAAACCAGGAATTTTGGAAAATATCAAAGGAAGTACATCTTGCGACCCTGCAATTTATGACCTTTTTTTGAAAAACGTAATCGAAAATAAGGAATATTATGAGGCACTCAGAAATGAGCTATTTAAGATAGGTAAAGCCAAAAATATGAAAATTGTAGATGCTTTTTAAGGAGTAAAATACTGAATTTTTCGCTCATTTTTCGTTTGTCGGCATCTACTTTCTGGCCTACTCCCGTACTCAGTATAATTTAAGTATGAGAACTTCATTACCAAAAAATCAACTCTGTAATTCTACAGATAAGAATTAATGTGATAATTATGGCCAAGGCAAGAACAAGAACATCGGTTAAAAAAATCAAAGATAAATGGAAATCAAAAGGTTGGTACGCAGTACTTGCACCACCAACGTTTGATAGTGTTCAAATAGCTGATACTCTAGCAGATGGCCCCAGCAGCGTGATGGGTCGGATAGCAGAGATATCACTTCAAGATTTGACAAATGATTTTAGAAAATCGCACATAAAATTATTTTTTAGAGTAAACAAAGTGGAAGAAACAAATGCTTACACACAGTTCGTTGGTCATACGCTTACATCAGATTACTTGAGAAGAATGATACGAAGACGAAAATCAAAGGTTGATGGTGTGTACGACATTACCACACGAGATGGGGCAGTTCTTCGAGTAAAACCATTTGCCACAACAGACAAACGTATACAGAACTCACAAAAGAAAGTAGTTCGCGAAGCCATGAAAAAAACACTTTTTGATCAAGGAACTACTAGCACATTATCCGAATTTATAAAGGCCATTCTTGATGGAAAAACAGGCAGCGACATATATAAAAATTGTAAAGGTTTCTATCCTGTTAAGAGAATTGAGATATACAAGTCAGAACTCGTTTCCCCTCCGACAATTATTATGGAGGATAAAAAACCAGAGATCAAGGAAGAACCACAAGAAATTGCTGAGCCAGAGACAAAAGAAAAAAAGAAAACAAAGAAAGCAGAAAAAGAATTGGCTCCCGAGGGAGAACCAGAGATAAAAGAAGAAGCTTCAGAGGAAAAACCTGCTGAGGCACCCAAAGTTAAAACAGAGAAAAAAGCCAAAGCAAAAAAACCAGCTAAAAAGACAGAGAAGAAAGAAGCAAAACCAAAAACAAAACCAAAAAAAGCGGTAGCAAAGAAAACAAAAAAATCAGAAAAATAAACAACCCGCTTTCATATTTTTTTAATCTTCTTTTTGACCAATTTGGCTATTTCTAGAATTAATCAAAAACGTTTTTAAAAAGCATTGCTTTGACTTAATGGGGTTTTATTTGAGTCTGGACAGAAATATAGTGATAATTGGTTGTGGTGCAAGCGGAGGGACAGCTGCTCAGTTCGCACGTAAGACCGATAGAAAAGCTATAATCACGGTTTTTGAAAAAGGAAAATATCCTCAATACTCTAAATGCGGTTTGCCCTATGTTATATCTGGAGATATACCCAGTTTTGACGGCTTAGTTGAATTTTCAGAGGAATGGTTCAAGAAAGCAGGTATTGCTCTTCACTTGGATACAACGATTGAGAAAATCGATACTAAAAAACAAGTTGTCATTGCAAAAAAAGGAAAGGAGACACTTGAACAATCATACGATTCATTGATAATGGCAACAGGTGCAAAACCTTTTATTCCTCCAATACAAAATATTCGAGAGAATGAAAAATTAGTCGGCGGTGTTCACATCCTCAGAACCATCGATGACGCACAGCAGATTTCCTCTTTTGTAAAGAGCGGAAAGAAAGCAACAATTATTGGAGCAGGATTGATCGGACTTGAGATGGCAGACTCTTTGCATAAAAAAGGAATGGGCGTTACAATTGTAGAAGCTCTTCCAGGCGTTTTACCAAATACACTTGACGAAGATATGAAAGAGATTATCTTTGGGGAAATAATCAAGAATATCGCATTACATTTGAATTCTCTTGCGACAAAAATTGAAAGTAAAAACAATAACATAACTACGATCGTCATAAAGAATAACCAGACCCGTGAAGAAAAGAAAATAGATACAGATCTTTTGATTATTGCCACAGGTTGTAAACCTGATGTTACTTTGGCTAAAAGTGTAGGTTGTGAAATAGGTAAAACCGGTGGTATAGTTGTAAATGATAAATCTGAGACTAGTGTAAAAAATATCTATGCAGTTGGCGACTGTACAGAATACAAGGATTTTGTGACAAAACAACCGGTTCTGATAGGACTGGGCAGCATTGGTGTAAGGCAAGGTGTCGCTGCTGGTACAAACGCAGCGGGTGGAAACTACAAATTACCGCAGGGCGTTTTACAAACATGTACTTCTGAGTTTTTTGGATTGGAAATTGCGGCAGTCGGACCAACTACAAGCCGTATGCAAAATATATCCACCGTTTCGGGAAAATTTAATGGCTCATCTTTGCCAGAGTATTTCCCAGGCGGTAAACCAATTTCTGTAAAGGTTATTGCACATCAAGAAACAGGCAAAATACTAGCAGCTCAAGCAGTTGGCTTCAATGCAGCACAGCGAATCAATACGTTTGCATGTGCCATTTTAAATGAAATGGATGCCGAAACTTTTAGAAAACTTGAAACTGCTTATGCTCCGCCTATTGCACCAACGCTTGATGCAGTCACACTTGCTTGTGATGTTGTTTCTTTAAAACTAGCACGTAGAAAATGATAGGATGAAGATTTTACATGTTGCTGACACACATCTTGGCTATTCTGCCTACCGTCGTGTAACTGAGGATGGAGTAAATCAACGCGAGATGGATGTTTATGATGCTTTTAAGCAGTTTATCGACTGCGCGCTTAAATCAAAACCAGACCTTGTTGTCCATGCAGGGGATTTATTTGACTCAGTACGACCAACAAATAGAGCAATAACCTTTGCCATACATCAGATACTGCGTCTCTCAAAACAAGAAATACCTTTTGTGATAATAGCTGGAAACCACGAACACCCAAAACTCAAAGAAACAGGGCACATTTTTAGCATACTAGATCACATAGAAAATGTTTATCCAATATACAACGCCAATTACGAAACAATTCCTTTTGAAATAGATGGCAATAAAATAACAATTCATGCAATTCCTCAGACAACTACAAAACAAGAATTCAATGACAATTTAAAGAAACTCAAACCTGAAACAAATGCCGATTACAACATACTTCTTGTGCATGGTGGCGTGAAAGGCATAAAAGAATTCAGCATGAATGAATTCAATGAACTTATCATACCAACGCAATATCTTAAATCAAATTTTGATTATGTGGCTTTAGGACATTATCACAAATACGTAAAAGTCTCCGAAAACGCTTTTTATTCTGGAGCAACAGAATGTTTTACTTTTTCAGATGCAGGAGAACAAAAGGGATTCATAGAGCTTGAATTAAAAGATGGAAAAATCAAACACAATTTCGTTGCTTTAAAAAACAGACCTATGGTAGATCCGGGTCCCATAAATTGTTCAAACCTGTCTTTGGATGAAGTAATGAAATGTATAAAAAAGACAATTAAAGAAATAGAACCATCGGGCAAAGTTTTCCGAATAGTACTGGATAGCATACCTTCCCATATTTATCGAGGAATTGATTTTAGCACAATAAGAGCGCAAAGTAGTGAAGCAGTTCACTATGAAATAAAAGCAAATGTAATCAAAGAAGGAGGCTCAAAGGCAAGCGAAACATCAAAGATAGATGCACTTGCAAACGAATTTGAAGTATTTCTCAGAGCGCAAAGCATCGAGGAAAAAGAAACCTTGCTGAAACTTGGTTTGGGATATATCCAAAAAATAGAATCTAGAGAAGAGAAAAAATGATTCTCAAGACCCTTACGCTAGTAAATTATAGAAAATTCAAAAATTCCGTTGTAGAGTTTCCTGACGGCATAATTGGTGTTATAGGACTCAACGGTGTTGGAAAATCAACCATCTTTGAGGCCATTGCCTGGGTGCTATACGGCCCCGTTGCCGCAAGGACTTCAGCAGATCAGATAAAACGGGAAGATGCTGTAGATTCAGATCCTTGTAGAGTGGAGCTAGACTTTATTTTTGAAGACGACAAATACAGAATAGTTCGTGAGATGTCTGGTAAAAATCTGTCTGCTTCAGCATCTGTCATGATAAATGATAAGCTTGCGGCCAGTGGTGCAGAAATAGCAAGCAAATACATACAGAAACGGCTAGGAATGGATTTCAAATCGTTTTTCACGTCGATATTTGCCAAACAAAAAGAGTTGAACGTTTTATCGGCGATGAATGCTAGCGAAAGACGACCCCTGATATTGAAAATGCTTGGCATAGATGAATTGGATGAGGTTGTAAAAGAGATAAGAGCCGACAAAAAAAACAAAGATACACTTATTGAAAAACTCAGCCAAGATATTACAGATGAAAAAACTGGGAAAAGCAAAATAGAAAGTTATGATGATGAAATAAAAAGCTTAATCAAGAAAAAAGAAGACTTGGATGAGTTAATAAAAGAGAATAAAGAAAAAATCCAATCTTTAAAAAAAGAAGTAGAAACCCTTGAAAAAAATTGCACATCCAACAAAAAAGAGTACGAAAAAATAAACCTTTTAAAAGAAAAATTAGCTGAGAAAAAAACCCTTTTCGAAAGCAAAAAAAAGCTAGATTTGGAAATTAAAAATTTGCAATCAAAGCTAACCGAAAGACAAAAAATCATAGAAGCGCAACGTAAAAAAACAAAAGGTTTTGAAAAACTGGATGCAGATGTAAAAGAAGTTGAAAAAAAACTTAGATTAACAGATGAAGAAATAGAAAAATTAGTTAAAAAAATCGAGCAGGAAAAAACACTTGCGGAAAACCTCAACGAAAATATATCTGATATAGAAATCAAGAAAAAAAATATTTTGAAGTTAGGGCCTAGCGCAAAATGCCCTACTTGTGACAGACTTTTGGGTGAACAACACAATAAACTTTTGAAAAATTTTGACAAAGAAAAACAAGAAAAAGCAGGCAAGGTAGAATCTATTCTGAAAAATATTAAGACGGCTTTGGAAGTAAAAGATAAGTTTTCTCGTGAGAAACAGGCTTTTGAAAAGAAAAGAAATTACCTGCAAGCCCAATTGAGAGAAAAAGAAAGAATAGATGCAACAATTGATAACATTTTGGCGGAAATAAAAAGAGAAAAAACAGATCTAGAAAACAAAGAGAAACAATCAAAGAATATAGGAACAATGGACTTTGCTATTGCAGAATACGAATCTGTTAAAAATCAGGTTAACGAATTTTATAAAAAATATCAGTCTTCTTTGGAATTGTTAACCTATAAAAAGGAAGCACTCGGAGATTCAAAGTTGGAACTAGAAAAAAAAGATGGCGAAAAAAACCTTATTGCTCAAAGGATTAAAAATCTGCAAGAAAAGATAACTGAACTGGAAGAATTCAAAAAGAAAATAAAAGATGAAAAGAAAGATGCGCAGCAACTTGGTACGCTCAGTGAAGTTATGTCGTCTTTTAGGTCTCATTTGATATCTAGAATACAACCCACGTTGTCGTCCTATGCATCCGATTATTTTGAACGGCTCACAGATGGGAAATACCAACAGATGGAACTCGATGAAAACTACAATATAATGATTTATGATGGCGGCAACTCTTACAGCATACAACGTTTTTCAGGGGGTGAAGAAGATTTAGCCAATCTATGTCTGCGATTGGCTATTTCAGAGGTTATAACCGAGCGTGCAGGCGGCATATTCAATTTCATAATACTTGATGAGATATTTGGATCTCAGGATATGATTAGAAGACAGAATATCATGAAGGCATTGAATGGTTTGTCATCAAAATTCAGACAGATTTTCCTCATTACTCATATTGATGATGTGAAAAACTATGTTGAAAATGTGATAAATGTAAGTGAAAATGAAGATGGAACTAGTGTAGTAAAAATAGAATAAAAAAAGGAAATTTATTTATCTTCTAAATCGTAATTTCCTTTTTGTTTTTGTCTCCGGCATTTCATCTGCCATTGGAGGAACCGTAGATATTTCCTTTGCGGCACCAGGTGGGCTCATTGAAAACAGGCGGTCAAATATTTCTCTGTTGGAGTCAAACCAGTTCTCCCAGTTTTTAACCTCTTGCTTTAGAGTTTTGCACTCAGCTTCGGTCTCTTCGTAGAGGTGATACAACTTTGTGAGTCTCTCTTTTTCTTTCTCATACTGTACAGATACATCCTCCAGTTTGCCTTTGTACCCTGCGTACTCTTTGTATCCTTCCAACTCATCAACCTGCTTCTGTAGAGACATCACCGTATCATCTTTTGTGTCCAGTTCATTTTTTAAGCTGCAAATCTCTTTTTCTAATTGATCACGTACGCTGTCGAATTCTTCGCATTTATATTTGTACTCGTCAAACTTTCTTGCATTGTTCTCGTTTTCCTCAAGTTTCATGGTAAGTGTGTTTATCCGAGATGTAAGATCACTTTCTAACTCTCTTTTTGAAGCTTCAGTTTCTCTTACTTTATTTTCAAACTCGGAAATTCTCTTCTCGGTGTTTGAAAGCTCTTCTTCTTGGTTCTTATAGGCGTCCCATAGTTTGATGAGTCGCTCTTTTTCTTTTTCAAGCTCTTCGCTGTATCTTCTTGCTCCCTCAACTGCTTCTTCCCTCTTGCGTTCCACCTCTGAAATACGACTTTCAAAATTTTCGATTACACCACTGATTTCTTCCAGATTTCCTATGTCAAGCATACTCTGGATTCTTGCCAAGTCTTGTGTGTTTTTAGAAAAAGAATCTTTAATGGTATCAATTTCATCTGCTACATGGCGTAATCTTTCTTTAATGGAACTTATATGCTCAGTTTCTCCGCTTTTCATATCCTCTCTTACCATAATTATTATGCCTCCCAAATTAAATGAATTCAAGGTACAAGAATGAATTAGTTGATATTTAAGGATTGCCATTTTATTTATCAAATTTAGATTTATTTTCTATTTTA
Organism: Thermoplasmatales archaeon; assembly: GCA_041305025.1. Taxonomy (GTDB): domain Archaea; phylum Thermoplasmatota; class E2; order DHVEG-1; family DHVEG-1; genus JBFYMG01. The sequence continues at coordinate 39,544 of JBFYMG010000057.1, read as the reverse complement.
TAATCCTCAAATTGCCATTATTTTTCTTGAACTAAAATATTACCATTAAACTAATAAACTACTAAAGTTATACTATTCTCAATTAAAAAACCTAATTACTAGGAGGGAAGAAAGGGATGGGATTGTTTGGCAAAGGCAGTTTTGCGTCCATTATACAGAGGATTTTTGGTAAAAAACATGCAAGGATAGGTATTTACGGTCCACCAAATGTTGGAAAGACCACGCTTGCGAATCGTATCTTGCGTGATTGGACTGGAGATATCATGGGAAGTGTCTCAGAAATTCCTCATGAAACACGACGAGCCAAATGGAAAAGAAATGTGAAAGTGGAAAACGGGCACTCGTCTCTTATGATGGATATTGTTGATACTCCCGGTATTGCTACTAAAGTTGATTATAAGGAATTCATGAACACATTTGGTTTGAACAAGGACGAAGCAAAGCAAAGGGCAAAAGAGGCCACCGAGGGTGTTATAGAGTCCATAAGATGGCTTGAAGATATTGACGGCGTCGTTCTTGTGATGGATGCAACACAGGATCCATTCACACAGGTAAACGTAACCATTCTTGGAAATCTTGAGGCACGCAATCTGCCTGTTTTAATAGCTGCAAACAAGATAGATGCAGAGGACGCAAGCCCAGCTACGCTTAAATCCGCTTTTCCTCAACATCCTGTTGTGCCAATCAGTGCACTAACCGGTTATAACGCAGAAAACTTGTACAGTACAATGGTAACTCATTTCAGTAAAAGAAGGAAAAAGAGGAGGTAGTTCAGATGATTAAAAGAGACAGCGGAATCGCAGTTAACCTTGTATCCCGTCAAAAACTAGAACAGCTTTCATCTCCTGAGCGGCTAAGATTCATACTTGATGAGGTTCGAAATGGAAAAATACTGATATTGGAACAGGGCCTTACTTCAATTGAGCAAGCAACACTTATAGAACAAACAATGAAAGAAATCGAACAAGACACCTTTATCGGCATTGAGATGGATGGATATGGAGAAGACAAACCCTCGTTTATTCAGAAATTTTTAGGTATTATGAAAAAACCTCGCATGACCGTGATTGGTCCTGCTGACCTGTTAAAAACAATAAGCAAAGATAGTCACATAATTCAAACCATGATAATAGCCGGTAAAGGAGCAAAATAATGCCTCATCAGTGTCTTAAATGCGGACAAACATTTGATAAAGGATCCCCTGAGCTTTTGAAAGGCTGCTCAGATTGTGGAGGAAATAGATTTTTTTTCACCAAAAAACCATTAACTGAAGAGGAAAGAAATATCATAGCCAACGAAGTAGTTAAAGACTTAAACTCTACAATAATAGAAGTAATTGGAGCGGAAAACGGGAAAATTGTCAGTAAATCCGACAAATGGGTAACTATAAAAGCAAAGGATATTCGCAAAGCAATTGACCTTCATCTATCTGAAAAAGAAAAAACAACCATTAAGAAGAAAGAAACAGATGCTACAGCAGACGAAAAACGTAAAGAGCTCTTAGAAAAATTAGAATCTGAAGAATCAGACAGTCCCGGGACAATAGATGTAGAACAATCTGGAAGATACAATATCAATCTTAAAGGTCTACTTGAAGAAGAACCAATTATCATACAGAAAGACGGATCCTATAATATTCACTTACCATCTGTTTTCAAAATGCTGGATAAAGATAAAAAAATAAAGAAGTAGTAAAACTCATTTTTTAAAGATTTAATCTTCTATGTAGTTTTACTACAGCTTCCACTGCTGCTTTTGCCCGATCGATTCGATCTTGGGCTTGTAGTCTTGACATACCCGGACCAGTAATACCAAGGCCAACGGGTTTATCGTACTCTATTGATAGATCTGCTATCTTTCTTGCCGCATGCTGTATTACTATGTCGTCGTGCTCTGTTTCGCCTTCAATTACTGCTCCAAGGGCCACAACACCGTCGATGTCCTTTCGCTTGAGCATCATCTTTATGGGTAGACCCATATCAAATACACCGGGTACTTTTACAATCTGGGTTATTTCTGCTCCAAGAAACTGTGCATGCTCCTTTGCTCGCTCGAGCATCATCATTGTTATTTCGTAGTTGAACTCAGAAACAACAGCACCCAATCTAACTTTTCCTTCTTTTTCCATTCTTTTGCCTCCCTTAACTTCTTAATGGTCCTGCATCTTCAAATCCTTCTCGCAGACCCTTGCCTGCGTTTTTTGTAAGATTTTCAGGATCAAACAATAAATCCAAAGCATTTAATGCATGCTCACGTGCGCGTCTGTCTGCAAGCCAACCAAGTTCTTTTTCGCCTTCCGCTTCATCTTCATGAACAAAAACTTCTAGGATGTGTTTGCTGCACATCAGTTGCGTCTGTATAAGTCCCATGGTTGCTTCATGGGCGCATTGCTTGTCTATTGGTTTTGGTCCCGGCATCCCTAGTGCTATGACAAGGTCGCACTCTTGCTCTTCAAACAATTTTTTACAAGCAACAGGCAGATCCTTTATTCCAGGTACCGTGTATCTTATTATCTGGAAACCTGTGTCATTGGATTTTAACTCATCAATAGATGCCTTTGCCATATCATATCTTGCAAACGTTGTGTCTGCAATACCTATCTTTTTCATTTTCCTTCAATCTCCTCCATAATCTTTTGAAATTCATAGGCAGATATAATCTTGCCAATAATCCTACGTGTGCCATCCAGATCTTCCATATCACTGTATTTGGGCAATCTGACTACTCTTGCTACCATTTTTCTACTTTTCAATTCTTGTTCAATTTTTTTTTCATCATGAACCTGATCATATCCAAGTGCGATTATGTCCGGTTTAATCTCTTTAACTGTCGCGTACATGTCGTCTTTGTGACCTAGTACTGCTTCATCTACAATCTTCAACTCTTTGATGAGGTCGAGTCTCATTTCCTCAGGCGTTATAGGTTCATGTTTCAGCTTTCTTACTGTGGAATCTCGTGCTACTACCACAACTAGTCTGTCCCCCAGCTTCTTTGCTTCTTTCAAATAGTATATGTGTCCCATATGTAACAGATCAAATGTTCCGGTTGCCATTACTTTGACCATTGTTTCCACGCCCTCACTATATCTTTTCCCTCTAAAAAAACTAGTCCATTGTCATTTGCGTATTGTTTGGCCTTACTTTTTGACAAAGCTTTGCCGTCATCACCCATCATCTCACAGCCGCTTCCAATTGGAGTAAGGCCACCCATTTTCAAAAGAGAAACAATCAACTCTGTGTGTCCAGATCGCTCTGACAAAAGTTTCTTTGCAGCTATACATATGGGAATGTGGCCCGGAGATCTAAACTCTTTTCCAAACATTTTGGTTGCAAGTCCATCATCAATTGCATCTATTTTTTTTGTAAGTTCGGCAAACTTTCTCATCGTTAAACTTCTATCTATGTCAGTTATGCCCGTGAATGTATCCCTATGATTAATGTAGAGCGAAAACGAAGATTTTGTATCGTATGGAATATCATTTGGAATTAGTTCTTTTAAAACAGGATATCTAGCATCTATGTCTGAGAACAAATCTGCCAGAAACGGAAGTTTTAGCTTATTTGCAATCTCACTGGAGATCATAAGGAAAATAAGTCCGCCTCCATCCTTTCTCATAGTTCTTACGGACTCTGGAGCGGCGAATTCTGAAGCAATAACTATGTCCGTTTCCCCTTCCCGGCTCTCATTGTCGTAAACTAAAATGAATTTACCATTGCGCAGATCAAGCAGAGCGCTATCTATTTTTTCTATGGATTCACCCATACAGAAATTTGCCTCTCATAAAATAAATATTGGGTTGTTACCTAAAAATGGGTTAAGATGCTTTTCCTTTCCTCTGGGATGAGAGGTGCCTAGTTACGTATCCAGCTATGCGATTTCTCATCAATTTAGTGCTAACGTCGGTTAATTCATCAACCTTTTCTTTATTGTGCTGAAAATCATTGGCAACAAATTGCTCTGGATACGACTTTATCAGTTGAATTGCAATGTTTTTTATGAATGTTTGTCTTATGTTTCCCAGGCTATCACCTTTAAATCGTGAAAAGGTGCAATATCTTTTTGTTATAAAAGGATATCTATCGAGTTTAAAACAATAAAAATTACGAATCTTAACATATATAAAGCATAAAAAACATATAACGGCAAAAATGGGGCGAGGTACATAACTACTAAAAAATCACCATTAAAAGCACTTGCGGGGAAAAAACTCAATGAGTTTGAAGAATATGCAATACGCAGTAGCGTTGCAAGAAAACTAGCTGCAATGGTATTCAACTCAGATTTCTACGGCCATGTCTCTAAAAAGGTGAATGAGTTTCGGGACTACAAACTATATGATGAAGTAAAGAAGTACCCTCGACCACAACACGTTGCAATAATAATGGATGGAAACCGACGTTTTGCAACAAATTTAGGTCTAAGTCCTAGTGCAGGCCATCTTTTTGGAAGGGATAAAATAAGGGAAGTGCTGGAATGGTGTTTTGAACTCGGAATAAAAAATCTAACACTTTATGCTTTTTCCACAGAGAACTTTGAAAGAAGCAACGAGGAAGTAGAAACACTCATGAACCTATGCAAAGAAGAATTGGACAAGGCTGCAAAAGACTCCCGCATACACAAAAACAAAGTAAAAGTAAGGGTACTTGGGCACCTAGATTCCCTCCCAAAGGACATAAGAGACTCTGCCAAATATATCATGGATAAAACAAAAAATTACGACAACCACTCACTCAACATAGCGCTTGCATATGGTGGCCGAGAAGAAATAATACGTGCGATACAAAATATAGCAAAAGAAGTCAAAAAAGGCAACCTAAAAATAGAGGACATAAAAGAACCAACTGTCTCCTCAAATCTATATACAAATGGATTGCCTGATCCAGATCTGATACTCAGAACTTCCGGGGAAGAAAGAATATCGAACTTCTTGTTATGGCAATTGGCATACTCTGAATTATACTTTTCAGATGTGTATTGGCCAGCATTACAAAAAAGAGATTTTTTAAAGGCAATACAAACATATCAACAAAGACAGAGAAGATTTGGGAAATAAAAACTTAGTTTTGATCGAGTTCTTCGTTTTTTATCTCGCTCTCAATTTCATCTGCTACTTTGCCCAGTTTTGCAAATTGACAATGTAAAAAATACAAAATAAATCCAACTCCAATGAGCAAGATGGAAAAGGCCATTAAAGAGTCGACATAACCTGACTTAGATACATCATAAATCAATCGAAGAAAACTAGTATCATTTTGATTTATAAGTAAAGAACTAACTCTTAAAAAAATATAAACAATCAATAGGGCAAATCCTAAAAACAAAGAAAGCTTACAGAAAAATCCTGTTCTGAAATCATCATAAGCAGAATGATATTTTTCTTTTAATATCGCCATGATGTCCACGTTTAGATTGGAACAAGATCAATTTTCCTTTTCGCCGCCCGGCATGTTAAGAGCATTCTGAACTTTACTCTGCATCTCATTTAGTTTTTCTTTAACTCTTCCCTCTTGTTTGTCGAGAGTGGCCTTTCTTAAATCCAACGATTCTTTATCAGATTTCAATTCTTTTGTAACTTCGCCCTTTCCTTTCGTTTTTATAAGTATTGCGCCTATGCTCTTGTAGACGGGTGTTTTGTCTTCTGTTTTATCTAGTTCTTCCAATGCTTCGTCAACTTCTCGCATTCTTATTTCAACTTGTTGACGCTGTTGCATTATCATTTGAAGCTGTGCTCTCAGTTGTTGTAATCTGTTTATTTGATCTCGTAATTGTGGAGATAAGTCTTCCTCAGTCATAATATAACACTCCGGATTTTTTGGTAATAAGATATTTGCTTATTAAAGGTATTGCATGTTGTGTAAAGAAAACTTGAACCATGTGGCAGGTGCGCAATTAAATTGGCATATTTATCTAAATGAGCAGATAAATATATATAGTATAAAACAAATAAATATAATGGAAAATATTATATAGAAAGATGTAAATATACTCAGTTATTATAGAATTATATGATTTGGGGGATAAAAAATGAAAAAGAATGATAAGTTAATAGTTTTATTTGGAGTATTAATATTAGTAATGGCTTCAATTGGAGTCTATTACTGGGCTCCTCAAGAAACAAAAAAAGTAGAGGCAAATCTAGAAGAAGTATTCAGTGTTTCCGGCGTTTTATCTTCTAATGCGCCAGATGCAATATCCGTTTTGGATTGTAGTCCATTTTATGCTCTTATTGCGACACCATTGGCTGTCCACTATGACACCGAGGGCGTACAGCATACAAAACCTTTTTTAGTAGTAAATTTAGATGATCCATCATCAGCTGTTACTAAATTATATGATCAGTTAGATATGCAATCAGGTAAAATACAAATTCCCGCGAAAGAAGGTACTTCCGCAAAGGAATGTTCTCTTCAAATTGCAAAGGAATATTGGGATCACAGCGATGGAGTTCTCATAATAGAGAATAATGAAACTGGTTATGATCTGGGTGTTGTAGCTGCTCCATTGGCTTCGTATCTTACCATGCCCATCATAGTTACTGATGAACTCGACCAAGATGTAAATAAAGTTCTCCAAGATCTAGGTGTTAAATACTCGCTTGTTTGCGGTGATGTAGATGGTTATGGAGATTACATAAAATTTGATGATGTTGATGAAATTGTTGATGCATCCATTGAATTAGTCCAAGAGAAATTTGGTGACATCGATTATATTACTCTTGCAAATCCAAGAGATGCGTGGCCACCAAAGGTTTTAGATGCTGTTTCATTTTCTTTTGGACCAATGACGATCCCGTCTGGTTCTAGCACAAGAATCGGCCAGGCTCTACTTAAGGGAGGAGCATATACTTTAGGCACTTTTAAAATACCGAATGATTACAAATATGCTCTCATAAAATTTGAAGGAATAAATCTTGATTGTGAGAATGTAGATGAACTCGGCGATTCTGTAACTTTCACTGTTGGTGCAAATCTTCCTGATATACCTTCACCTCTTCAAACTAATGAAGGCTTTTCAGGCTCAACTGCAACAGGCGGCATAGCAGAAAGAGATGCAAATGGCAATTTAATCACAGATATGATATATGGTGAAACAGTGTTGTATGGTCGTGGAGGCGTAGAGTACACAGTTAGATGCAAAGGGCAATGGCTAACTTTGAAGCAAGGCAGAGTTACGGCAAATGTTGTTGTGGAAAAACTTGAAAATCCAGTTTATCCAATGATGAAGGGTCTTTCATCGTTAGCACCATATTTAACAGCTTATCATCATGGAATTGTATTTGCTAAACCTGAGTTTGCTTTCACTGCTGATGATGATGTATTAACCGATGAAGGAACTACCAGTCCAGGTTTCTATATGCCTCGAAGGAATCCTAGGATAACAGATAAAGCAAACACGCATTTTTTTGATGTAATTCACAAACCATTAAATGATGTATTAGCCAAAATTGCAGATATTGAACTTGTAGATGATAGAGATATCAAAACTTTACGTGATCATTATGATGCATTTCCCGTTTATATTGCACTAGTAGGTGATGGCACAGTTCTGCCTAACTTTATTTATCAGAATTATCTTGAACCCGTTGATTACTGGAATGGACAGTATGGTTGGGGCGTTGGTACCCCCAGCGATGTAGTTTATGGTAATATTGATCCAACGCTCTATGATTGGTCTAACCTCGCAAACGATGTTTTTACAAAGTATCCATATCAAGAAAATATTGTAGGGCGTATAACTGGCTGGGATGCTCAAGACGCCAGCGCTTTAATTGCTAGGAACATCTTTTACTCTGATATCATTGAGAAGTTAGGTGATTGGAAAGACACCTTTACAGTATTAGTTGGTGAAGGTCAAGATTTCCAGCAACCTCCAATTAAGTATCCAATAGCTAAGTTACTTGGCGCAGGCCATGCTGGTGAGCCAATGAAACTAGAGACAGGTTATGGCGAAATAATGTTGGAAAAAATGGTTGTAGATGCAAAAGAAACATGGGGATTTACAACTGTATACCAAGCCTATAAAGAGCAAGCAGGTTTACAAGGATTTAGCGATGAAGCTCTTAATAAGATTAAATATGAATCAGCAGCTTATAATAAATTGTTATTCTTCAAGCCAATGATTAGAAAACTCGTCGGAGAAGGAGCTGTAACGGGCGGGAAGATGATAGAAGATGCTAACTTTGCGTTTTTAAATGGACATGGTAATATGGCCATTCTTGCCATGGATGGTATTGACTTAATATCCTCAGGTATAGGAGGCCCCATAGCAAAGTTTATGATGAAAAAGGTATTGGAAGTTGTATCTCCTAGCACAGGACCTGGTTCCTCTCTTGCGGCCCATTGTCAATACAATACTCGACAAGTAGAGACCATGAAATTAGGTCCATCTTTCGTATGGCTTGAGAGTTGTATCTGTGGAAAAATAGATGGAATGTATCCCAAAGGTAGCCTTGGCCAATCATTCTTGCATGCAGGTGTAGCGACTCTTATTGCATCTCCAACAGGATCAAATATTGCTGGAGGTTATCTTGAGCCTAAGAAAAGACAGGTCGATACTCATCTCTCAGTTTTGGCGTCATACATAAAAGCAAAACGTAACGCCAAGAACGGCATTTATCCGGACGATCACTTTGGCTTCCTTATATATTCAGATATGCTTGATTCAATAACAAACGATGATGCTACTTTCGGAAAGGCCTTAAGGGATGCTAAAAATAAGTACATTCCGCAGGATGCAGACTGGGAACTATGGTGGTCTCCACCGCTAGTAAATACGGGAGATTTAGCAGAAGATGTTCAGATAAGAAATACTTATTCGAATTTAATGGAGAGCGCGGCCTTGGAAGATCCATATATGATGAAGAACAAATATACATCATATCAGGAGTATATGTTATTTGGAGATCCAGCACTCAATCCATATGATCCATTAAATGAAGGTGGTAAGTAACACAATTTTCTCCTCCTTCTTTTTCTTTTTTAACTAAATTTATCACTATAAAAAAAGTTAAGGTATTTTTGAAAATTCATCCAGATTTTTGGCCAGCAAAGTTATATTTTTCATCTTCTGGTTTCGAAGCGTATCAAATGGTTTGTCACCATAGTCGTGTCCAGGATAAATAATCAAATGATTTGGAAGGGACATGATCTTTTCATGCAGACTCTCATACATCTGAGCTAGATTGCCACCGGGCAAATCAGTTCTTCCACAATTTCCAATGAAGAGCGTATCGCCAGTTAGCAATGCTTTGTTATCAACAATTATACATATGCTGCCGGGAGTATGTCCAGGTGTTAATATAAAGTCAATATCAATGTTTCCAAGTTTCAATCGACTCCCATCTGAAACAATTATCTCGGGTTTCGCATCCAACATTTTTCCATCCTGTTCAGAAGCAGCAATTTTTGATGAGGGAATCAAATTCTTGATTCTTTGGCTTTCGGAGGAATGATCACTATGATAATGGGTAATAATGATGTATTCTAACTTCAAGTTTTTAGATGATATGAATTTAAGTGCGCTAGATGCATCAAGACCAGGATCAACAACTGCAGCTTTCTTACTAATTGGACAGTAGATGATGTAACTGAAATTATCTGGACCAACTTTAATTTGTTCTATTGCCGAAACAATCGCCTCTTTTCACTTTGATCAATATTTAATTGTAAAACATGTGTTAACCTATTAATTGTTTTTGTAAAAAAATTATATGAAGAAAAAAAAGTTTTAGCTGTACCCGCCTATCTTTAAAGTGGGATCTCCCAGTAAAACCCATTGTTGCACTGTTTTAGGATGACCTGCTTCAAGATCATTCATATCAAAGTTATGTATATAACTTATAATTGTCTGAGTGTGTGCTTTTCCAAGTATTGTCTGATTTTCCGTTCCGTATTGTTTGAAGAACTCTATAGTGATCCATCCGTCACCACCGCCTATGGTTAAGTCCTTGCCTGGCATACCATAACCAAGACCAGTATTGCCTATTGTCGCTATTGCGCCACCATGTGGGTTGCTTATCAGACGCCAGCTGAAACATTCTGGAACAGCGCTACCATATGTCCACATAGATATTTTTGGTAGGAACTTAAGATAGGTTGGAAGAATATCGTATAATGCAGGAATTAAAGAGACATTAAACTGGCTGTTGTGACAACCACCAATCACTGCGATCGGCAGTTTTTCATCGTTTGAAAGAGTATCAATCGGGAAAGCTGGTCTTGAATAAAAAGGACGCCATGGTTTGACGGTTGAAACCTGCAGACCAGTGACGCTTCCATATTTGCGGTTTCCAGGAACACCCGGGTAGTGATCAGCCCAAACATTTGGGCTACCATGACCTGACATGAAAAGAAAACCACAACCTTCATTTATAGCTTTAAGAACATCTTTTTGTCCTGTCAATCTGCCATTTGAAGTCCAAAGTATGTTTCTTTCAAAGCTACTGGGTATGTAGTAAAGGGCTCCACCTCTTCCTGATAACTCTTTTTCACCGGTTGTCCATTCTCCCTCATAATACATCTCAGTGTTGTTTCTCCACTCCGAAAAAATAACTATGCCATCTTGGTTTTTAATCCACACATGAATATTTGTAAGATTTCCATAGGGCTGCGGATCATATGATTTACCCCTTATTGTTAGGATACCATCTATGTAGCTAATGTTTGCCCAGTGATTGAAATCATTACCATATGCTTCTCCTTCATTAGGAGTATATGTATAGTCACTGTAGCCTAGTATGTCGTCAGGTGATATGGAAACCAATTCAGCTATAGGGGGTGCAGGATAACCATTTTTAAGTGCAGGATTTAGGTTGTCATCATGATTAAAAGTAATTTTAGTTTCAAGTCTTCTATCTATCCTTATTGATATTGTATCAACAGGGCCTTCCAAATTTTCATCGTTTATACTCTGTGCATATATTGTGTAATATCCGTTTATTAAACCTGTTGTGTCCCATTTAATATTTAGATCCTGTTGATCAATAAATCCATCGCCTGACACAACTGTCATTTTATTAAACCAATCAGTTGTGCTAACAGAACTAGTTTCGTATTTTATTATTTTATCAACAACTGTTTTTACTTCTCTTCTACTTGTGCATGCAAGTCTACCTAGGCACACATCAGGTTGTAAATCTATTCCTGTGTCGTTTTTCACACCTGGTTTGCCCCATGCAGCAAATATATCGTCATTGTTTGTATCCCAGCTGCTGAAATTTCCATTTCCATCATATATATCAGCATAGTACAAATCGCTTATTATGCCTGGATCATAGTATTTTTCGGCGAGTGGGAATTTTGGATTGTCATAAAGATTGGTGTAACGTACCGGTACGTACCATCCTCTTGTACCCTGATTTGCGTCATCTCTTGGTTTAGCGTAAATCTGTGATTTCAAACCACCAACAAGGAGAACATATATGATATTGTTTTTCTCAATTGCATCTTTTATAAAATATTTTATTTTCTCTGGTTTGTCACGGCCAGAGTATTCTTTGTAAATTTCTTCGGTTGTTTTAATAAAGGTACTTATTCCTACGCTATTTTTATGATCCACTAACCTTTTAAGTTGATTTTTAAACTTAGAGGGTGCAATAATTACAAGATCATATTCTGTAACTCCATTGAAAATTTGTCTGTCGGTTTCCTCATAAGTTATCTTTATGTCGCTACTTTCCGTAGTGTAAATAATTCCTTTGGATGGAACATATCTTACTGGATAAATGTCAACTATAACATTAATTACTCTTTCGTTGTCCTTGTTTAAACCACACCTAACATTATAGCTGTACCAATTGGAGGGATAAGGATCATCGCTGCTGTATGTTTTTAAATCCTTTTCTTGGGTAAAACTAACTGTATTTTCATCAGCTATCAATGGAAGCATAGCAGGCGCAGGACATATTTCTTTTGTAATTTTCTGTTCAACAATAGTACCTGGTGCCACTTCCACTTTAATATTTTTAGCACCAAAAGGTAATTCAAAAGATTCAACAACCTTTGGCAGCTTGGGCTGACCAGGGCTCATCAAATAAGATGATGCATCTTTAAGATTAACTTCGATGTAGCTATTGTCACTGTCTTTTATTGTTGGTGTTGAAAATGCCTTTATGATCATCTCAGATTTAGCATCGGCTTTTACATCGGTATTTGTATTGCTTGTGATAGCAACAACTTGAATTCCACTCAAAATTAATATTCCTACTAAAACAATCGATAAAATTTTTTTCATACTTATTTGCCTCCGCCTTTATAATGTGTAATATATTTATTAACGTTTTTAAAACATCAAATCTATGTTTTTTAAAATGAAAAGATAATTTTTTTAATAAAATAATAAAAAATCTTTCGACAAAACAACCAACGATATTAAAAAACTAAATCAATTTATAGCGAACAATCCAATCTGTTCTTCTTACAGATTCTAAAAATTTGTATAACTTAAAAAATTTTAATTTTTCTATTTCCCTATCAAAAAAACTCCATTCATCTAATAATTCAATGCCATCATTCCAAGATGAAATCTCTTGACTTTTTTTAATCCCAAAGTTAATATTTACATCTTGATTTAAACCTGTCATGAATTTAAAATAGGCATTAAATAATCTGTTATTTTGTTTTCTTTTCATACACATGCTTGTCACATCAAATGCAACTTCACATCCCGGAAATTTTTTTTGCAATTCAACTATTAGTGATTTTACTTCATTTTCATAAAAGTATTGAAAGACTCCTTCAGCAAGAAACATAAAAGATTGGTCTTTATGTTTTGATAAAACATCCATCCAATTAAAATCATGTAATGAAGAACTTATGAAATGGTACCTTTCATTTTCTTTTAGGAAATATTTTTTTAACTCTATTACTTGTGGTAAATCTATATCATACCATTCTACTTTTCCGTTGTCAATACGATAAAATCTTGTGTCCAATCCACATCCCATGTTTACAATGATTCCATTTGGATTTTTTGATAAAAAGTCTTTAACATAATCATCAAATTTTTTTGTTCTTAAGGCTTTTAAAATTACATAATATTTTGAAAGCCTACGGTTATAAAGTTTTTTAAGTGTTTTTGAATTTGATTCTGAAAGAAATTTATCAAGGATTTTAACGATTTCAGCAGATTTTTGGTCCTGTATAATTGGGTCTTTTGATTGACTTTCTATAGCTCTTGCATATAAGATAAAAAAAAGCGTCTCCGACACCCCGTTTATATCAATTTTTATATTATCCATGTTTATTCCTACTGATCTAGTTAACTATTTTTTAATAAATATCTGCTATTCTTTTTTCGATATCTATTATATCTGAAATATTTGAAACTAATTTTTCATTAAATTTTTGAATTTTATTGTTTTTTGTTGGAAGCACTAATTCTTTGTAAAAACGTGAATAAAATTTTGAAATTTCTTGCCATTTCTCCATTTCTTTACCAAATAGATCTATTTCATTTTGTAACTCTTTTGAATTTATAGATTTATTTTTTAAATAGTCATAAGCATGTTTTTTTTCAGTAGAAAAAATATCATAAATATTTATAAATGAATCAATTAGGTATTGAGAACCTGATTTTTTAGTAAAAATTGAGGAAATCTTTTTCATAAAAGCTTTTTTAACACTATCTAATTTGTATGTTGATATTAATTCTTTATTTTTCTCTTTATTCATATTTTCAAAATTTTTAATTATTTCATTTAATGCATTTATGCCAAGAGGATATTTTCGCCACTTCTCATCATAAAATAAAGGATTTCCTCTAAGTTTTTGGATATTTCTATCGTGTGATTTTCTAAAAATAATCTCATCAGATGAAGCAGGTTTTTTTTCCTTATATGTGTTGATGATGAAGTTGGGAAAAAAATTACCAACTTTTGCATTAGCTACTGATCTTGCAAAAACATCCAAAGGAGCAGATGCATATATTCCATTATCAACATTGCCAAGATTTAATGAAACAGGATCATTGTAGTAAATCAATTTTTTTCCTTCATCGAATCCAACAATTACTATTTCATGGGCAGTTGAAACTAAGCTCCATGAGAAATTTGGGATTTTTTTTGCATTTATCCACAACTGATTGTTGATGAGTTCTCTAAAGGCAGGTAGAGATACTAAATCTACTGATGTAGATACAGGAATATCATTTTTGAGATATGATTTTATTTTTTCCCAATACGTATTCCAGATTTCAGATGTTGAATTGCTTAAATCAGTTGGAAACCAGGTTTCGAATTCTAAACCATAAAGATTAGCGACAAAATTTCTGTCGAGTGGCCATTGTGATAAAAAAGTACCACAAGTTGGAAAGTAATTAAAATAATCTTTAGCATAGCCTAACGAATAACTTACTCCTGAGTTAAAAACAAAATCGTCTAAGTTAACATTTCGATTATAATATTTTATAATCATTGTTTGACAAGCATATGAACAAAAAATACTGTTTTCTTGGCCCACAAATGGTACATTATCAATTATATGTCCTTCTTTAGAAGATTTGTTTAATAAATTTTTTTCGTCGTCTTTGTCTTTATTCATCTCTAGCGATATAATATTCTATCTTACTATTAAAGTTTATACACTTTTTGAATTATACAAAATTTCGAACTTAAGATAAGTTATTTAAGTAAAAAACTAATGGACTTGATGCAGATGGTTGAGAAAAAGCAAAACTCAAAATCCCGTTTTTTAAAAAATAAATTTATTTCTTACATTAATTCGTTTAGGTTATCTTGTTGGTTTATTGTATCAGTTTTTTTTCTTTTAGGTGAATGGTATTCTATACAAAAATTCCCAGTTGTTGAAAGTGTGATTGTATTATTGGCGCTTTTAGGAATTTTTTCGGCAGGCTCTATGATAAATATCGTCTTTGATAAAAAAATTGATATATTCGCAAGAAAACCTATTGTTAAAGTATTTCAATATATTTCTACAAAAGAAATGCTGGTTATGTCCGTTTTTTTATCATTTATTCCTCTGTTATTGCTATATTTTTTTATAAACATTGAGGTTTTTTTGTTGGGATTTTTAATAGTTGTAATAGGTATATTTTATTCTACTCCCCCAATTAGACTTAAAACAAAACCACCATTTGATTGTTTAATGAATGCACTAGGCGGGTCGATTCCTTTTTTTATGGGATGGATGATAACACTAAATTCTTTAACCTTTGAGTCTATTTTTTATTTTTTAATTCTTTTTTTAATTATTTCACATATTTTCTTTTTCTATACAACAACTGATATAGAGATGGATAAGGAATTGGGCATAAGAACTTCTTGCAATATTATAGGTTTAAAAAATTCTCTCATAGTGGGGAGTGTCATATACATACTCGATTTATTTATAGCGATCTATTTTTTTGAAATTACGGATTTATTGACAATTTCTCTTTTGGCTTATATTCCTCTTATAATCCTTGCTTTTGTTTATAGAAATAATCGTAAATTGTTGGTAAATATAGTCGGGGGTTTAAGCACTTTATTTTTTGCAGGCGCTATCTTAATTTTGTTAAGTTTTTTTTCAAAAAATATTTTCCCAATTTTCTTTTTAATGATTTGGATATTTTTTATAATTTATGACATTATTATCTTTACAAAATATGTTAAAGGGTAATTGTTTTTAATTTTTTAATGGTTCTATGATTTTCTTTTTTTCAAGGTCTAATAAAAATTCTATTATATCGTTTTCTACTGTTTTTAAATCAGTATCCTCAAATGATTCATATATTTCTGTTATAATCTCTTGAATTGTATGTTTTCCATCTAAGAGTTTAACGGTTTTACTAGCAATAGGGTTTAAAAGTCTAATTGGGCCACCTATGTAACTCGCCATGCTTATAGTTTCCCCTTTTTTTCCTTCTTCTTTGTATACTATGTCTTTTGCAAGTTTTGGTTTAAGATTTTTATCAATCATGTAATTCACCATTGAAGTAAGGGATATTATCAATATTTTTAAAATCTTTTCCTGTTTTTACTTTCAGTGAATAATTTATGAAATCTTTATTTTTATGAATTTTTTTAAGGTTGCTCCAAATTTCCTTTAGATTTTTTTCTTTTAAAGAACCACCCGAGAAAGGAAGAACCGGGTCGATTGCGCATGTGCCAGTTGGCGAAATATATATTGAGACTGGCGGGATTTTTGTAAAACCCCTAACATAATTATATTGAGTCTTAGGTACGATATCGACATTAAACAATTTTTCATTGTATTCATTTTTTTTATGTTTTATTATTTTTGCTAGTTCAGATGATTGTTTTTCAGATAAAGAAATATCATAAGTTATGTTTGATGCCCTACCTGTAAATATCACTTCCTCAAGTTTTATATCCATTGCACCCATGCTATATGAAAAATCAATTAATTCTTCAATCTCATGTAGATTAATTGGAGTTACAACTGTTGCAATTGATATTTTTCCTCCATTATCTTTGATTAGTTTACAGGCATTAACGGCTTTTTCCCAACTACCTTTTTTACCCCGTAGTTTATCGTGCGTCTCTTTTTTTCTGCCATCTAAACTGATCTGAATATTTTTAAAATATTTGGCATATAAAGATGCATTTTCTTCGCTGACATACCATCCATTAGTTATGGTATTGCAGAAGATTTTTCCTTGTTTTAAAATTTTAGCGATATCCCAAAAAGACTCGCAAAGAATTGGTTCTCCTCCGCTTATACACATTCGATATATTTTTTCCCCCACAATCTGTTTTGCAACGTTTATTTTTTGTTTGTGTGTTAATTCATTAGGTAGTTTTTCTCCGGAATTGTTATAACAAAATATGCATCTAAGGTTGCATTCTCTTGTAATTTCCCATTGTCCAATAAAGGGTGAATTGAAATAATCCGGAAGTATTCTTTCTTCTATAAAATCATCTATTCTTATTTTAAAACCGTCAATGTTTATGTCATTACTATACGAATCTGCTGTGGCACTATTATTCATAATATCTGTTCAATATTTTAGTAAGTATAAAAAGCTTAAAAAGTATTGCATGAAAGAAAAAAAAACGGCTGATTCATATGGTTAAAAATTTCGAAGAATTTTATTGGGGAAAAAAATTCGACGATAAAAATATCAAAAATCCACGCTTAAACTATTTAAAAAGAAAATTTCTTGCTTATCTTATTGCCTCCCGCATTCCAACAGTTCCTATTACTATTTCATTTTTGTTGCTGGGAGAATGGTGGGCAATAAAAGATTTTTTGTTTTATCCTACTTTGATAATGATATTTTTTCTAATATTGGCTGAATTTATTAGTGGCTTTACTAATTTTTTATTTGATAAAAAACTTGATATATTTGCAAGAAAACATAATGTGTGGGTATTCAAATATATTTCAGATAAAGAAATGTTTATATCATCAATTATTTGTTCTTTTATTGGTTTATATTTTCTATGGTATTATTTTGATTTTACACTTTTTATTGTGGGTTTGATTCTTGTTATTATCACATTTTCGTATTCTGCACCTCCTGTTAGATTTAAAACCAAACCACTGATAGACATGATTTCAAACATGTTAATTTTCGGTTCTTTACCTTTTGTTTTAGGATGGTTGACTACTGGAGCGAAGCTAAGTATGGATATTTTCGCTCTTGGATTGATAATGGGCATCCCCGTCATTTCTTATACTTTAATTATCAGTTGGCGGGATATTAAAACAGATGAGGAATTTGGAATAAAACCCACTAATGTGATACTTGGCTATAACTGGACAATTCATGTAGCTATTATCTTATGGATTTTGTTATTAGTTTTATGTGTTTATAATTTTTATTTAGATATTATTACTTTTTCCTTTCTAGTGGTGTTTCCAGTTCTTATGATTTTATGGTTAAGACATGAGAAAATAAAAGATTTTGATTTAAGACAAAAAAACATAAATTTTTTCCTTCCAATTTCAACGATGTTGTGGCCATTTTTCGTATATTCTTCTTTATCATTTCTAACAATGTCGATAATACCTACCGTATTTCTCATTATACAAATAATAATGTTTTTAAAAGATCTAAGTTATAGAAAGTTTATCTGAATAATTTTCTAAATCGTCTATAAATGTGGTAATAAATGTAAGGAAAACTATTTATATAAAGAAAAACATATAAAATTAATAAGGTTGATAAAAAATGAAATACACGAAACCAAAAATGAAATCTGTAAATAAGGAAATAACATACGGATCTCTACATGTTCCAGAGTGTCCAGTTGGGTAATTGCTAACCAACTGGTTGAAAATAAAAAACAACTCTAATTTATTTCTTTATTTAACCGTATCAAAAATAATCTTACTTTTTTTTATTTTCACTCCTTTTTTCAATAAAGACAAAAAACAAAAGGGTTTATTGCAGGTTGTTCTAAATAAATTGGAAGAATACCCGTTAATGATTAAACTAAAAAATTCGATATGAAAAACCAGTATATGAATCAGATAAAGTTGTATTTTATAAAAACTGTAAATTTTTTACAAAGGATTTTATAAAAAATGAAACAGAAATAATTTTAGGAGATGCTGAAAGGGTAATTATTTATAATTAACGTTAGTATATGCTGGGGAAAACAAAATATATAAAAAATAAAGCAAGGTTAAAAATTGATATATAATAACTTTGAATTAGGTTTAATAAACGCATATATCTTGCTCATAGTTTATCTTATAATAACAATTCTTCCTTTTGTTTATAAAAAAAAGAATAGGCCAGAAGATTCATCCAAAAAAAAAATTAAAAGAGATGGTTTTTTTAGATTTATATATGACCTTTCCTCAATTTTTTTTATACTTGCAATTATTTTAAGTTTTTTCTTACCAATAGTTTTTGATTCGATTTTTTTCTATTTAGGAATTGTTTTATGGGCTATCGGAATAATTATTGTTAGCAGTGCTTGTATAAGCTGGATAAAAACACCGGCAGATGAACTTGTGACGACAGGTATGTATAAACACTCAAGAAATCCGATGTATCTCTCATTTTTCTTTGCGTATATTGGAATAGGATTGATATCAAACTCCTGGATTTTTCTAATAATAACGTTTGTCTATATGATAATTATAGTTTTATTTGTTAAATACGAAGAAAAATTTTGCCTTGAAAAATATGGCGAAAAATACAAAAATTATACGAAGAAAACTCCACGTTGGATTGGCTTTAAAAAATACTGAATTAACATTTACCAACATAACTTTTAATGAGAACGCTTGTTTTTTTAAAGCAAAGAGCATCAACTTTATTGTAATGGTCTTTGGTAAACATTCTATTTATTGTGACCATGATAAATAAAGTTAAAAATAATAAAAGCTATTAAATGATTCTTCAGCGAATCATTGATAAATTATCTAACCTTCAATATTCTCCTCATTTTTATTATCGTCTGCTGTTTCTATTATTTTTGCAACTGAAACTACTCTATCTCCTTCGTTAAGCCTCATAATTCTTACGCCCATGGTGTTTCTGCCCTGCTTCCTGATGTCCTTAACGGGAACCCGTACCATCATGCCGTTCTTGCTCGTTAACATAATTTCATCAGCATCAGTGACTTCTCGTACAAATATGACTTGTCCATTTCGTTTATTTGTGACAATTGTTTTTACGCCTTTGCTGCCTCTATGTGTCATCCGATAGTCTTGGATTGCAGATCGTTTTCCAAAGCCGTTTTCAGTAATTGTTAGCAAATCTCCTCCGTCTTTTTCAACAATTTCCATGGAGACGACTTTATCTCCTTTATTGAGTCTTATTCCTATAACTCCATGTGTCACTCGTCCCATGGATCGTGCTTCTGTTTCATTGAATCTGCATGCTTGGCCGTTTGCAGTTGCAATCATAATGATCTGGTCTCCATTTGATAGTTTGGTACTAATTAATTCGTCGCCCTCCTCTAGATTAATCGCTCGGATTCCGTTGACTCGGATATTGCCATACTCTGAAAGGGTGGTTTTTTTGATTATGCCTTTCTTGGTTACAAAAACAAGGTAGTGTTTATCGTCAAACTCGTGGATTGGTATGGCTGTTTCGACGTATTCTCCCTCTTCCAGTCGCGGTAGTAAGTTTATTATTGCTTTACCTTTGGCATGTCTGCTCCCCTCAGGGATTTTGTATCCTTTCAACCAGTAAACTCTACCGTAATTTGTGAAAAACATGATGTAGTCGTGTGTTGAAGTGATGAATGAGTCAACAACGATGTCTTCTTCTTTCGTTTCCATGCCCATGAGTCCTTTTCCGCCACGATGTTGCGTTCGGTATGTTTCGACCGGAATACGTTTTATGTAACTACTGTCAGTAATTGTTACGACGACTTCTTGTTTTGGTATAAGATCTTCTATTTCAATGCCTACTTCTCCTTCTACGATTTGTGTTCTCCTTGCGTCACCGAACTTCTCTTTTAATTCTAGCAATTCTCTTTTAATTTCGGCCAATATTTTCTGTTTGTCATGAAGTAAAATTTCCAATTGTTCAATGAGTTGTTTTGTCTCTTCGTACTCCTTTTCTAATGATTCTATCTCCATTCCAGTCAATTTCTGTAATCTCATGTCAAGAATTGCTTTTGCTTGGATTTCAGATAGCTTAAAGCGTTTCATCAACCGATCTTTTGCTTCATCAACTTCTTTGCTCTGCCGGATGATCTTAATGACTTCATCGATATTCTTCAGGGCGATCACAAGGCCTTCCAGGATATGCATTTTCTCTTTGGCTTTCTTCAGATCATATGTTGTTCGCCGGGTGATAATTTCAATCCGATACTCAATGTAGTGCTGAATGATTTCTTTGAGCATCAGAACCTTTGGCTCGCCTTTGACAATCGCAAGATTCAACACACCAAATGAAGATTGTAACTCAGTATGTTCAAACAACTGATTCAACACAACATCATCGATAGCGTCTCGTTTCAGCTCAATGACAATACGCATGCCTTTTCTATCACTTTCATCACGAAGATCAGAAATGCCCTCGATTTTCTTATCTTTGACAAGCTCAGCGATTGTTTGCAGAAGAACAGATTTATTAACCTGATACGGCAGCTCATGAACAATGATTTTATTTTTTTGTTCGCCTTCCTCAATGGAAGTTTTCGCACGGACAACAAGTGAGCCGCGTCCCGTGGAATATGCAGAAAGGATTCCACCACGACCATAGATAATTCCACCCGTGGGAAAATCAGGGCCTTTGATGATATCCATTAACTCTGTTGTTGAGACCTCAGGGGTATCGATCATTCGGATGATGCCATCAATAACCTCGGAGATGTTGTGGGGTGCCATGTTAGTGGCCATACCAACCGCGATACCGGATGATCCATTTACGAGAAGATTTGGTAAGCTCGCTGGAAGAACCTCAGGTTCTTTTAAGGTGCCATCAAAATTATCACGCCATTCCACTGTCTCTTTTTCGATATCCTGCAGCATCAGTTTTGTGATCTTTGCCATTTTTGTTTCTGTATATCTCATGGCAGCAGCGGAATCCCCATCAACCGAACCAAAATTACCTTGACCAGCAATCAATGGATATCGTAAGGAGAAATCCTGAGCCATTCGAACTAGCGAATCATACACAGCTTGGTCACCATGCGGGTGGTACTTACCGAGCACTTCTCCAACTACTCTAGCAGATTTCTTATATGATTTCTCATAGCCCATTCCCATTTCGTTCATCGCATGTAAAATTCTTCGATGAACCGGTTTTAACCCATCACGAATATCCGGAAGAGCCCGGCTCATAATCACACTCATGGAATAATCAATAAAAGCACGTTTCATTTCCTCGTTAATATCGCGTGGTTGGTCGTTTTTCTTATTAATCTCAGCCATCTTTCATCACCTCAGATATCCAGATTCACAACATCTTTCGCATGCTGTTCGATAAATGCTCTTCTCGGTTCAACTGCTTCACCCATGAGGATTGTGAATAATTCATCTGCTTCCACCGCATTTTCAATCGTGACCTGCAGCATTACCCTGCTCTCAGGATCCATTGTAGTTTCCCACAGCTGCTGAGGGTTCATCTCCCCCAAACCCTTGTACCGCTGGATGCCCAGTCCTGTTTCTCCAAGCTGTTTAGCTTTCTGTACTCTTTCTTGCTCTGAAAACGCGTATTCCACCGTCTTTCCTTTCGTCATTTTATATAGTGGTGGTTGTGCAATGTAGAGATACCCTTTCTCAATGAGCGGCTTCATATACCTAAAGAAGAAAGTGAGTAACAAGGTTCGGATATGTTCACCGTCAACATCGGCATCGGTCATCAGAATAATCCGATGATACCGAGCGTTCTCGATGTTGAACTCCTCAGCAATACCGGTTCCGACCGCGGTGATCAAATGCAGGATTTCTTCGCTTTTCAGAATTTTATCCATTCTGGCTTTCTCCACATTGAGGATTTTTCCTCTGAGTGGTAGAATCGCCTGGAATTCTTTATCGCGAGCTTGCTTAGCACTTCCGCCTGCGCTATCGCCTTCCACAAGATAAATCTCTGATTGACTTGGATCGCGACTCGAACAATCAGCCAGTTTTCCAGGAAGTGCGGATGATTCCAGTAACCCTTTTCGTCTTGTGAGTTCTCGTGCTTTTCTGGCAGCCTCACGTGCTTTGCTAGACAGAACTGCTTTTTCGATAATCACATGAGCGACGGGTGGATTTTCCTCAAAAAACTCAGATAGCTTTTCATAGGTAACGCTTTCAACTACGCCGCGTGCCTCTGAGTTTCCGAGCTTTGATTTGGTTTGCCCTTCGAATTGTGGATGTGTTACTTTACATGATAGTACTGCGCTTATTCCTTCTCTACAGTCTTCTCCGCTTAGACTTATACTCTCATCGAGCATTTTATTTCTTTTGCTGTAATCATTAAGAACTCTAGTTAATGCTGTTTTAAAACCAAAAAGATGGGTCCCTCCTTCAGGAGTTTCAATGTTATTTGCAAACGTGAAGATATTTTCTGTGTAACCATCTGTGTATTGAAGTGCGACTTCTACTTGAACTCCTTCTTTTCCGCCTTGGAAATATATTGGATTTTGATGCAACGGATTTTTGTTCTTATTTATATATCTGACAAATTCGCTGACGCCACCATCGTATCGAAATACTTCGTGTTTTTTACTTATCTCCTCATTTATTTCAATCTCTAAACCAGCATTAAGAAAAGCCATTTCGCGTAATCTTGTCACTATTGTTTCGTAGTTAAATTCTGTAGTCTCAAAAATCTGAGGGTCAGGTAGAAATGTAACTGTTGTACCATTTTCTTTTGATTTACCAATGACTTTTAAAGGACAGGCAGTTTTTCCTCGTTCAAAACGCTGTAAGTATTCCTTGTCGTTTCTTCTTACTCTTACCTCAAGCCAGGTCGATAAAGCGTTAACTGCAGAGACACCAACTCCATGTAATCCACCGGATACTTTGTATGCCTTGCCATCAAATTTACCTCCTGAATATAAAACAGTCATTACAACTTCTACAGCGGGCTTATTGTATTTTGGGTGCAAATCAACAGGAATGCCTCTGCCGTTATCCATTACAGTTACAGACCCATTTTTGTTTAGTGAAACAATGACGTGGGTACAGTATCCCGCCAAAGCTTCGTCAATTGCGTTATCTACTACTTCATAAACAAGATGATGCAATCCTCTTACATCGGTACTTCCGATATACATTCCTGGATTTTTTCGGACCGATTCAAGCCCTTCTAGAACTTGAATTTTACTTGCATCGTATGATGAAGACGTTAGTGGCAACTCTTCTTTTTCAGTTATATATGAAAGCTTTACTTTCGTTTTTTCAATTTTCAAAGGTTCTAACTTTATTTTTTTAGCTTTTAATGGCTTTGGCTGTTTTTTCTTGTTTTTTTGTAAGGTCTTTACCTTCTTCTTAGTTGCAACAGGTTTCAACTTTACTTTTTTAACTTTCTGTAAGGTTTTTACCTTTTTTTTCTTGATTTTAGGTGCCAACTTTATCTTCTTTTTTTTGTTCTTCATAAGATTTTCCTCATTGTCAAAGTGTACACTAAATTCTATTGGTTTTTTCGAGTTTTTGCCTATCCCATCTCCTGGGCTAGTTTTACAGGAGACTCATATGGAGTAGCGCCTAATAAATGTTACTATATATGGAGAAAACACTGATTTTTTAAGAAGGGTTAAATAACCTATTGGAATATCGTATGGGGTGGAGGCAATATAATGGTAAAATCATTAATTAGTTCTCGAAAAAGATATATGAAGCAGAAGACAGCCGCATTTATTTTAATGCTATTTGTAGGAATGCTTGTTTGTACAAGTTTTGGTAATGTTGCAAGTGCAGCTGATGCAGATCTTGCGCAGCAATATGCACCAATACTATATTTTGAACAGAATGAGAAATGCTATCCAGTTGATGTCTCGTATGCACTTGATAATTCATACCTTTATCAGGTTGATGGCCAGGTACCGATTTCTACATCTCCAGATGCATCGTTTATTGCAGCGTATGCGACTGCTGATTACTACCTTGATAACCAGATAGGAACCGTGAAAGATGACAGCATCATAGCTGATTATCAAAGCAAGATGGGGGCGCTTGGGTATACAGTTTATGCTCATGTAGATAACGCCAACAGCGTCATTCAATACTGGTTCTTTTATGCGTTTAATGATGGAGATTTAAACAAGCATGAAGGCGATTGGGAAATGGTCCAGGTCCTTCTCTCAAACGGGCAACCTGTTGAAGTTATGTACAGTCAACACCACTCTGGACAAAGGGCGACGTGGAATCAGGCGGATCGAGAAGGGGACAACTTTAAAGTGTATGTTGCACGAGGCAGCCATGCAAACTATCTTAGGTCTTACTCCGGAATGCTTGGAATTGCCAGTGACCATGTTGGTAATAATGGGCTCGTTCTCAAACCAGCGGAATATAATTTAGAAATTCTTGAATCACAAGCGTGGCTCAATTTTGGCGGACGTTGGGGCGAAGCTGGCGATGGCACAGAACAAGCAGTGCAATCGTCTATTCTGGGGGAAGCTGGTCCTGAAGGCCCACAGTTTAGGGAGAGCGGTAATATGTGGAACTCCCCACTTCAATGGGGTGAAGCACTGCCTCAAGCCAATGACAACCTCTTTTTAGTAGAGTGGTTGATGTATAACTTTATCATGCTTTTTGTAATTCTTACCACATTAACGCTTCTTGTTACCATCTTCTTAATCTATCGTCGATATAAGCGGTACGGTCTTGGTCCTCGGATCGTCTCCATGCTTTACATCGATGGCGTAAACGCGAAAAGCATCGGCAACATCCTTTGTATTGTTGGTTTAATTCTTGCTGTTGTCGGATTGTTACTTCCATGGTATGCTGTTTCGGTGAATGTTACAACTTCAACCTCTTCAAGAATAGGACTAACGGATTTACTTAAGATTGATGGGTTACAAGGAGTTCAAGTAACTCTTCCTGAAAGTAGCGGTCCCACTCCCATGGGATCATTTTCGCTTCCATTTTCCCTCTTGATTGCAATCAGTCTCGTATTTCTTATTCTTGCTACTGTTGGTATCGCACAGAGTAAAAAACTTGGTCGGAAGTACATTGGACGTGGCGTGCGTCTCCTTGTCCCGTTTATTGCCGTATTTGTCGTGGTTATGGTTTTAGCTAGTATCATTCCTTTGATGGTCCCCAGTGGTTCTACCGGGGAGTTTGAGCTAAGTAGCACAGTGAATGCTATGGCATCTGCTCCTTTCGGTGGCGAAAAAACTGTGTTAATCCAGGATGTTGCTGGCGGCCAGGTGTACCTCAAGTGGGGATTTGGGTTGGGACTTTACCTACTCCTGTTTGCCGGTATTATCGTTATTGTCGCAGGTGTACTGGAATTGGTTGCTAGAAGTACGTTCTTTGAACAGAGGCAGTTTGAGAAACAAAAAAAGAATAAAAAACCAAAAACCCCAGTGCCAGCAGAAGAACAAAAAAAAGAGTAAGCAACGTAAGAAAGGAATGCCATGCTGGTGAATGCCGATCTTCATATTCATTCCAGATTCTCCGGTGCTACCAGCGACAAGATGAGTATTGATACTCTTTCTGTGGAGTCTCCACGAAAGGGGATTCAAATTGTTGCTACGGGTGACTGTCTTCACAGCGGATGGATGAAAGAGATAAAATCTTGTGCTGTTGTCGATGAGGGAACGTTTGAGCTCAACGGCACACGATTCATTTTAAGTACTGAAATTGAGGACCAGATGCGTGTACATCACTTGTTCTATTTCCCAAGCATTTCTGCAGTTGAAACTTTCAAAGAGAGGATAAAATCTAAATCAAAAAATATTGAGACTGATGGACGACCCAATGTGAACATGGGCGGTGAAGAACTCGCATCCATTGCTAAAGACGTTGATGCTCTTATAGGTCCAGCTCACGCTTTCACACCATGGACTGCGATATATGCGTATCATGATTCTTTGAAAGATTGCTATGGTGATCTGGCAGACTATGTTTCATTTGTAGAACTGGGACTATCTGCTGATACTGATTTTGCTGATAAGATACAAGAGTTAAATCGACTCACATTTTTAACAAACTCTGACTCACATAGCCCCCACCCTGTTCGTCTCGCTCGTGAATTTACTCGTTTTGAATTAAAAGATGCTACATTTAATGAAATTAAAAAAGCAATTTTGAGAGTTGGTGGAAATAAGCCCGTTCTTAATGTTGGTTTACCACCTCAAGAAGGCAAGTACCACGAGTCAGCATGCCTCTCCTGCTACACCCATTATACTTTGGATGAGGCTATTAAGAGAAGATGGAGATGTAGCTGCGGAAAACAAATTAAAAAAGGCGTAAAAGATCGAATCAATGAGATGGCCGACTTTTTTGAACCGCATCATCCAGATCACAGACCACCTTATGTGCATTTAATTCCTTTATCTGAAATTATTACAAAAGCTATCGGTCAACATACTCCGTTTACACGGGCGGTATCTACGCGATGGAATGAATTGATATCAGTTTTTGGCAGTGAGATAAATGTACTAATTGATGCCGAAATTTCCGAAATAGCAAAGTTTACTGCACCAGCAATTACTGAAGCAATACAAGCCTTCCGTGAAAAAAAAGTAATCATCAGACCAGGCGGTGGTGGGCAGTACGGAACTATAGAACTTCCTGGAGATGGAATAGATACCAAAATTACCTTACAGCCGAAAGACACTCAAAAAAGTCTTCTTGATTACTAAGGATGTGATGATGTTTGGATTACGATGTCGCAGAGTGCGAAATTATAAAAATGATTGCAGATAGTAAGAATTCTAATCTTTTGCAAAAAGTTGTAAATTATTTGTATGAAAATTTTGAGAGATACAGTTGGGTAGGAATCTATATTGTAAAAGGAAATGATTTGATACTTGGCCCGTGGAGAGGAGATCATGCAACAGAGCATACGAAGATAACAATTGGAAAAGGCATATGTGGTTCTGCGGCTCAAAGCGGTAAAACAGAGCTAATACCAGATGTAAATAAAGATAACAGATATTTGGCGTGTTTTGTTTCTACAAATTCTGAAATAGTTGTACCAATAAAGAGCAATAATAAAATTGTTGGCGAAATCGACATAGATTCTGATGTTTCAAATGCTTTTAGTAAACAAGACGCTCTTTTTTTAGAAAAAATTGCAGATATGCTTGCTAAGCATATCTGTTAAATAGTTTTTCAGCACTCAAGATCTTCATCATGGCCTTTCGGCTCAGCAAGGGTTCGGTCATCACTTGTTGAAGCAATCTCTCTACATTGATTTAATGTTTTTGTTCTTATTTTATTCCATATCTCTTTTTAAAATCTTTTGTACTGCCAATTTCTATAGTTTTTTCTTTCTGTCTCTTCTTCATCTTTTCAATATATTCTGGACGAAGTTCTGGCTCGGGAATTTCTTTTTCATATTGTTGTGCCATAAGATCAATTACCTTGCTTTTATCTTCCAATTCATATTTTGCTTTCAGAATATTCAAAATTAACCCATGATGTTCCAGATTGGATTTTTCCAGCAGTCTCGCAGAACTTTTACGTCAAGATCAACCACTGTTTTTTTGTTGTCTTTTATCACTAGATTTTTTCCATTGGTTTCACCGATTTGTATAAACGGTGTATTTTTCTTTTCCAGGATTTTTTCAAAATCTTTTTGTTTTTCTTTTTTAACTTCCACGATCCATCTTGTGTTTGATTCTGAAAAGAGTTTGAAATCCGTTCGTAACTTGTCTCCTATTTTTGATATGTCTATTTCTGCACCAATATCTCCACCGATTGTCATTTCAGAAAGACAGACTGCTAATCCACCTTCACTTATATCATGGCATGAAGCAATGTATGCCTTATCAATTGCAGATAGAATTCCATCTATACATTTTTTCAATAGTTTCACATCTGTGCGCGGAACCTTTCCACCGCCAACTCCTTGCATTTTATAATACTCAGAGCCACCCAGTTCTTTCTCGGTTGCCTTTCCAACCAAGTATGTCGGATTTCCTTTTTCTTTGAAATCAACAGTAACACACTTTCTGATATCAGGCACTATGCCAATTCCCATGAGTTCAGGCGTTGGTGGAACAGATGATGCAAGGGATTCGTTATAAAAACTCACATTTCCAGATGCAAACGGCATGTGAAGTGGTTTTGCCATATCGCCTAGTCCTCGACAAGCTTCATAAAACTCTCCCATTCGCTCAGGTTTTTCAGGATTTCCAAAATTTAAACAATCTAAAAGTGAATCAGGTCTAGCACCGACTGAGACAAGGTTTCGGCAAACTTCATCAACCGCAGCACATGCACCCCAGTACGGATCTTTTTCCATGAAACTTGGGTTAACATCAGCGGTGACTGCAATTCCTTTGAAAGAGCCCTCAAGAGGTTTTACGACAGCCGCGTCACCGTGCGTCTCAGTGCTTATTTTACCTTGAAGCGGTTTAATTACTGTGTTACCTCGTACCTCATGATCATATTGACGTATCACCCATTCTTTTGATGCAATGTTTGGTGAACTAAGCAGCTTCTTTAACATACTGTTTGGATCAGGCATTGTAAAATCTTTTTCTTTTTCATCTGGTTTTGGTAGAACAACCGGTCTAATGCAACTATCGTAGACAGGACCACCAGTTAAAAAGTCCATATCCATCTCAAGAATTTTGTTTCCTTTGTAAAAAACACGCGTTATTTTTTCTTTTATTACTTTACCAATTGGTACTGCGGCAACATCCCATTGTTTGCAGATGTGAAGCACTTTTTCAACGTTTTTCGGATCAACCATGAGCATCATTCGTTCTTGGCTTTCAGACACCCATATCTCCCATGGTGAGAGCCCTTCTTCTTTTAATGGTACATCGTCAAGATTTATTTCAGCTCCAAAACCTGCTTCGTAAGCTAGTTCCCCGCAAACACAAGATAGTCCGCCACCACCAAAATCCTTAAGTCCCTCTAGTAATCCTTTTCCGTTGCATTCTAGTGTTGCATGAATGACCGGTTCTTTTGTAATGGGATCTCCGACTTGTACTGCCGATCTGCTGCTTTCCTCACTCTCGTCTGTTAACTCTGCTGATGCAAAGGTTACTCCATGAATTCCATCTCTGCCTGTTTTCCCACCAACGTAAACATAGATGTTTCCAGGTGCTTTGGCTTTGCTGTGGATAAGTTCACTTTTCTTAAGTATTCCAATGCAGCCAACGTTAACAAGACAGTTGCCCAAGTAGCCTTCATGGAAATATACGGACCCAGCTAGTGTCGGAATTCCGATTCGATTTCCATAATCACGTATGCCATCAACAACACCTTTGAATAAAAAACGAGGATGCTTTACTCCTCTCGGTAATTTTTCTACCGGATAATCTAAAGGACCAAAAAATAAAGGATCTAAAAAAGCGATTGGTTGAGAGCCCATGCAGACTACATCTCGAACAACTCCACCAATGCCTGTAGCAGCACCACCATATGGCTCAATTGCTGAAGGATGATTGTGTGATTCAAGTTTTACGCAGTAATAATAATCATCATCAAACTCTATAACGCCTGCGTCTTCACGAGCGGCAATTTTGTCCTCTGCAACGCCATAGATATATTTTTTCAATGGAATTTTTGAGGATTTATAACAGCAATGTTCAGACCATGCCTGACCAAGTGCCTGCAACTCTACTTCAGTTGGTAAACGGTTTTTGTCCTGGAAGTATTTTTTTATACGTTTCATTTCATCAAGGGCGAGTGCCAGTCCCATCTTGTTGCTGATTTCTTTGAGTTGCTCGTCTGTAGCAGAAAAAAGATCTACGTCATGCAGATTAAAAGGTACATTCTTTTTTTCAAATAGACTTTCTAGATTCAAGTTTTTACACTCCCCAAGCAGTATTTCTTATTTTTCTTTCACTTCTATTTCATATGTATGGATAACTGGGTTTGTTAGCAATCTTTGGCACATCTCTTCTACTTTCTTTTTCACTTCGTTCTCATTTTTACCATCGATTAAAAGATCAATAGTTCTGATGGTCTTTGCTTCTTTTACTGTGTTGAAACCTAACAGATGTAAGGCCTTTAGTGTATTTGCTCCTTCAGGATCTGAAACGCCTTTTTTAAGTCCGATTTTTACTTTAGCTTCAAACATTGAAATCCGAGCGGAAAATCATGAAATGTATTGATTAAGTTATCGTTTTTAGAATGTTGGTCATCTTTCTTATTTTATATTGTTGGTAAACCTTAAAAACTAATTATTTATTAGTATACTGTACTACTAGAAGGCGTAGATGGGGAGTAACTGGTGTTTTCAGATAAAACTCTAACAGAAAAAGAACAAAAAAAACTTGCTGAATTAGTTGATGATATAAATATTCTAGTTGATGATGCTATATCTAAGAATGAATGTTCTAAATTAGATGCAAAATTTGAAAAAAAGAAATCCTCAGATGAAATTTTTAGAGAGGCAATAACTAAGAACTCTCTCAAAATATATAAAAAAAAGTTGCCCTCAAGAAAGATTTTGGCAGTAATATTGTCCTTTATTTTGATCTTTGTTGTAATTCCTTCTAGCTTGCCATACTTGTATGGTAATGATGAAAATTCAGGTGTTTCTATTTCTTTTTCTTCGCAAAGCGTTCACGATGGCGATACAATATTCATAAATGTAACAATTCCCGCCTCCAACAATGTCCGCTCAGTCACTGCCGATATGGGCGGCATTGAAACTATAGATTTGTCGTTAGCTGACAATTCTACTAATGATAAGTTATGGCAGGCAAAGTGGGTTGTTCGTGATGCAAAGGCAGGTGAATATTTTGCAACTATCAAAGCAATAGATGCAAACAAAACACAATATAGTTCGATGATTGATTGGAGCGTTTTGCCTCTGGATGATATAAAAAATGAGACTGGAGGAACTGCTAATTCTGATGTTCCGATATTCGAAAATGGATCTTCGAATGAGACTATACCGCCTTCGAATGAAACAATTCCACCTGAAAATGATGATAACGAAACAACAAACGAGACTATTGTTTCGAATCTAATTATTTGGGATGATACAGATTATG
The DNA here is from genome assembly GCA_041305025.1 of Thermoplasmatales archaeon. Lineage (GTDB taxonomy): Archaea > Thermoplasmatota > E2 > DHVEG-1 > DHVEG-1 > JBFYMG01. The sequence goes on along the minus strand of JBFYMG010000057.1, from coordinate 8,055 downwards.
AAAAGAGATATGCAAATGATATGATAACGTTTTATGCCGATTATAGTAGTTTTAATCAAAGTATCGAAAATGCTGTGTGCCTTATCTCTTTCAACGAGGAAGGTTGGACCGAACCAGTAATTATGGACTATGCAAACAATTTATACATCTATAGTAAATCTTTTGATAAAAGTGGAATCTACGAATATAACGTATCTTGTTCTGCTGTTGGTTATGAAAATAAAAGTATGATTAGTGAATGCGATGTCTCAGAACAAGAAAGCACCAATGAAAGTACTGGAGGTGAAACAGAAACTAATACCTCTTTACCTAAACCACTGCAACCAACCGACTTTTTTGCAAAAACTTTTGGCGAATCAAGAATTGATTTATCGTGGAGTAAAGGTGTTGGTGCAAACAATACATATATTGTTCGTAAGATTGGCTCATATCCAACTAATAGAAATGATGGTGCCTTAGTATATGATGGTACAGAGAAGAAATACTCTGACACCAGACTGAGTCAGTCAATAAACTATTATTATGTGGCATGGAGTTATACGACATGGGGAACTTTACAACAATGGTCAGATGACTATGCAAGTGCGAATGCTAAAACAAATACAAATATTACAACAAAAATTTATGATGATTTTTGGGAACAAAAGACAGGCCAAGCCGGTTCGTTTATTTCGTCAAAGATGAATTATCAAAAAGCATGGGTTTATCTTTTTGGTCATACTGTATGGAATTTACAAGCACATATTAATGACCAATGGGAAGATGTTGGCGGCTTGACCATAAACTACAAAGACGTTACAGAAAAATCAAAGAAATTCACTCTTGATTTTACTGCAACTGTTAATCCTCGTGCAAATTATAGTCTTACTCTTACAATAGATATTCCTGTTGATGATTATAGTTATGACGATGATAGTAAAACTTTTGATATAAAATATACAGCGTTTGATCATCAGTTTACTCTTAGATACGATTACAGCGATGTATCTAGGCTTTCAGGACTGTCATTTGACAATAATATTATTGACGGCAAATTCCAATTCAGAATACAAAGAAATAACATTCCTTTTGGTACGCATATCGAACTTGACCCTACCTATGGTCTTATCGCAGACCAAACTACAAGTTCATTTGAATGGAATCCACAGACTGGGAAGAACGTATCAGCAGTACGAGTAAACAACAGTGAATATTATCTTATAGGTGCAGGAACCACAAATTTTCATGGTTCATTGAATACAATAAGAGTATGGAACAACAATGGTACGATCCGTTCAACAAACGTATCATCATGGACGTTCAACACCACGACGAACGCGGTTGGTTCGATATTTGTTCAAAAGGTCTATGGAAACATCTATGCTTGTTTCTATTGTAATGGTGGCCCGAATAATGTTGGGCGTTTCATATATGCTTTTACATTCAGAGTCTGGGATACAAACGGAACTATACAGCAATCCAAGATTAGTGGTGATGTAAGGTCTGAGTATTTGGGTAAAACACTAAATGGCGCAAACATAACGTCAGTTTTAAAGATGGGAGTAAGTACAACTTCAAATATCTTTGTTATTGCATATTGTAATTATGCATATTATTTTAGGTTAAAATCATATAACATAACAAATGCCGGGGTAATAACGGCACTAGGAAATGTCACAATTGACAATACGATTTCAAAAATGCCTACAGCAACTTTGGAAGCAGTGGATTCAAACACATTTGTGTGGGTTTATTCTGGTAAGAACACAGACGGACATATGGGCACTCGTGACATAACAGCAACTGGTACTATTGCTGCATCAAATACAAGTAGTTGGGAATTTGACCGCTACAATGCTTATTATCCTTTCATAAAAAAAGTAGGCACTTCTTCTTTTGTAGTAGATACTTACTTTTTTGCAATCGCATACGTTGATTCTGATTCAGATGGTAGATGTAATATCACTCAAATTTCAGGTGCAGGTGCTATTACTAAGTCATGGGTTTCAGGCGGGACTCTTGAGTTTGCTGGCAGTGACACCGTTTATTATCCATATATTTTTAATGTTTCGTACAGTTCAGCTGCAGATCGTGCTATCTATGGAATATCCTATCGAAATAGTGCTTCAGATGGCGTAACTGTTACCATGGCAATAAACACGTATGGTCTTGGTGCATATAGTGGAACAGTAATAGATACGCTAACCTTTAGTACCGACTGTTATACAAGACCGGCTACAATCTATTGTGCAGGAAATTATTTCTTGACAGTATACTCAGGTCCGAATACTGATGGTTGGGCTTGTACTTATCAGATTTATGCAAACCAGGTTCCACAAATCTCAAATCCCTCTCCGGCAGATGGCGCTACTGGAGTTACTGCACCAGTGCAATTGAGTGTGACTGTTTCAGACATCGGTGATATGTTAAATGTTACATGGTCATCAAATTCAAGTGGTTCTTGGGTTCAATTCGGTGCTAATAGGTCAAGTGCGACCAATCAAGTGATGAGTTACGGTGCGATAAATACATCTGTAACCAGTTCACGGGAATACAATAAGCAGTGGGGCGAATATCCTGATGTTATAAAAGTTGGATCGGACGCAACATTTTCATATTATGCAATTGTCAATTGTGGAATTGGTAGCAAAGGCTTGATTAATACAACTAAGGTCTGGAATAGCAATGGTTCCGTCAATCGTAGTTGTGTAGATTCTTATACATTTGATACAAAAGGTGGGTCATATCCAAGAATACTGTATTGGGGTGATAACACATATATTATTGTTTATTATAATAACGTAACTTCTAGGGATACTGTAATAACAGTTGATATTTCAACAACAGGAATTATAACAAAATCTATTGGCGCCTCTCTAACTTTAACATATTTTTCTTCCGGATCTGAGCAAACTAGAATAGATGTAGTTCGTGTCACTGGAAATACTTTTGTTGTTGCTCACACTGATTCGGCGGGTAGACGTTTATATTTAGAAACCTTTACTGTCGATAATAAAATTACTATTAATGGTCCTATTGATATTCAGGCTGTTAATGGAGCTATTGAAGGCGTATACCCAAGAATGTGTATGGTTGATTCAGATACGGTTGCAATAGTTTATAATGATCGAGGAACCAATTACGGCTATCTTACAACATACGATATTGATTCTGGAGGCAATATTGGCGGTGCTTATGTTGATTCGTGGACATTTGACACACAAGTGTCATATCCTTTTATAAAAAAATTAGGAAGTTCAAACTGTTTTGCAATTGCATATCGTGACGTTGCCGGTGATGGTAGATGCAATACTACTAGAATTTCAGACGCAGGTGCAATAACAAAATCTTGGTTTTCAGGTGGAACACTTGAGTTTGATACTGCAGATTGTGCGTATCCATTTATTTCATCGCTAGAAAATAATCTCTATGTTATAACATATCAGGGAACAGACGGTGATGGCTGGATGAAAACAATAAAAATTAAAGACGATGGCCAAATTCCTGACATTGAATACGATTCCTTGGAGTTTGATTCAACGGATAATATGGGTTTTGCTCCGATGGTCTCAATGGGAAGCGATTTCTATTACATCGCATGGGTTGGAACAGGTCATGATGGATGGTCATGTACAGTCAAAATCGAAAATGAAACAGGAACAATAGTAAGGCAAACCAACACAAACTACAGTAATTTTGGAACTATATATTATTGGCGCGTGACTCTTTCAGATGGAACTAATACAAATTATACTACATACAGTTTCACGATGGGGTATACCGTTAAATTAGACACTTCACCAACTGGTCTTAGCCTGCAATATCCTGGTCAACGAAAATTGGCTAGAGATTCCAACGGCTATCTATATTGTGTTTACAACAGAACCTATGGAGGGGCGAGCAACATTATGTGTGCCAAATCGACTGACGATGGCGTAAACTGGACTGAATATACGCTTACTGCTTCAGCCACTATAAGTCATAGAGGCCCATCTATAGCTGTAGATAGCTATGATTACTTACATGTAGTCTTTAATAGCTCAAAGGATGGCGGGGGAGGAGCGGGCAATGGCGGGATAACTTATATGCGCTCTACCGATGGCGGTGCGAGTTGGGGAACAACGAGGTATCTAACAAAGGGGGACAGTCTTCTATCTCAGATGTATCCTTGTATGGCTGTTGATAGTACAGATAAACTGCATGTGGTCTGGTATGGTAGATATAGTGGTACAGGGGCCAATTATGAAATCCGCTATTGTAACTCCACAAATCGTGGTATGACTTGGTCATGGCCTTCAAATGTAACAACTTATAGCCTATTTGAAACTGGCACTGCTCCTTCCATGGCAATTGATTCTAACGATTTTGTTCACGTGGTTTGGCATAGTACTATGGGTGGAGCAGGCGGTATTGAGATACGTTATAGTACTGAAAACGGAAGAGGAATATGGAGTGCAGCTGTTACTATATCTGTTGATTCTAATTCTAACGACCAGACTTATCCTTGTATAGCTATTGACGGCGATGATTATTTGCACGTTGTCTGGTATGGAAAGTGGTCTGGAGGATCTGTCACTCAGATTCGTTATACCAAAAAAACAACAACTTGGTCAGCACCATATAACATATCAGAATACACTGGCAATCAATATAATCCTTCTATATCTGTTACGACGGGACTTAATGACTTAAAAGTTGTTTGGTATGGTCAGAAATATGCTGGTGACTCGGCTCTTGATCTACGATTTAGTGAGTATAAATCAACGAGATGGTATCAACCAACAAATCTTACATATAGTATGGCATATAATTTTTACTATCCAAATTTGATATGGGCTGAAAATCCCAATGGAACTAATCGCCCTTATGCTGGATACGCTTTTATATATGCTAATTCAACGACTATTAAATATTATGAAAGTACAGATTTGTCTTGGACAGTTCTATCATGTGATGTATCACCTTCAACGTGGGATATCGGAAGACCCTCGGAAGGTGGTATAAACGAGACAACTGGTTCATATTTTACTTTTACTAACAATGGAAATGTTGATGTAAGTGTACAAATCAAGGCAAGCGATGCAGTCAATTCTTCAACCGGTTTCACATGGAATCTCACTCAGGAACAAAGCGAAAATAATTTCAGCCTTCGACGTAAAACAGGTGCTGAGCCTTGGAAATATATAAATGAAACATACGCTGTCTTTTCCAGCAATATTGCGACAACCGGTACTCAGACCTTTGACTTGAAGATGTTAATGGCTACCGCGTCAACTATGTCAGATATTAATATGACTGTAACAGTTACGTTCAAATCTATTATAAAATAAAAATTGTATCATTCTATCTTTTTCAAGAATTTTTATTAGTATTTTTATTACCTCTTTTGTTTTGTAATTTTTTCAGCCTGTCATTTTGTCAACCTGTCATTTTAACAGATTACCTTTAAATACAAACAGTGACAAATTGTATCGTGGTATAGATTATCAATATACTTAAATACCAAAACGGACGGAAACGAGATGAAAGGAAGGAATGGCAAAAAGGTAAAGACATACTATTTTGCAATCATAGTTGCCATTTTGACACTTTTTCCAATATCCATGCAAACAGTGTTAGCTAACGATCAAGTCAGCTTCACTTTTGATCCCAATATACCAAATCAATCTCCAGTAGTACAAGACAATGAACATCCAACAAATAATTCAGTAAATGTAAATTTAAAAGTGAAATGTCATATAACAGTTGGTGATCCAGACAACGATTACCTTATTATCTACTGGTATGAAAATACAACGGGAGTTTGGGTTCTTAGGCAAACAGATTCCTCATTACTAAATGGAACGTATCACTGGAATTATCTTCAGGCAGCAGATTATTCTACGACGTATTATTGGAGGGTTATAGTAAGTGATGGCAACGATTCTAAAACAGCTATATTCTGTTTTTCCACTCGCGCAGAACCCTCTTATCCGCCATCACCTCCAGCTCCACCAATTGAACCAAACAAACCTCCAGTAGCCAATATAACTGGACCAAATAATGCATACATAAATGAAACTCTAGTCTTCTATGCCATTTACAGCTATGACTCAGATGGATATATAAACGAGTATCGGTGGGTCTTTGAAGATGATACAATTTTTGATACCGGTTGGATAAAAGACGAAGTTATAACTTATAGCTACGAGCATCATGGAAATTACACCATAGTATTGCATGTAAAGGATGATGATGGAGATATCTCTACAGCTTCATACATCATAAACATAATGCAACTCGAACCAAATCTAAAGCTTCCAATACCAAAAATTAACGCTTCTTACTACTACACATATATAAATAAAAATATTACACTTCCAGCAGTAAATGGCCCGTATTACGGATATACTAATGAAAACATTACCTTCAATAGTACAGGCACCTACGATCCAGATGGACTAATAATTAGCTATTTCTGGGAATTCGGTGATGGGAACATTTCCTATTTAGAAAATCCAATACATTCGTACGCCAAACCCGGGGAATATACTGTAATTCTTAAAGTAACAGACAACAACAATCTAAATAATCTAACCGCGACAAAAGCCATAATAAGTGATAGGCAGAAACCCACGGAACCGGAACCCGAAAAAGAAAGAGAGCTGCCATTCCCATTTTTACTATTTTTAATCATTGCAATAATTATTGCAATTATTGTTTCATTGCTATTCCTACCCAACGGTTACAAGATAACTATACTTGTGGAAGAAGATCCTGAAAATAAAAATGAAGAAGAAAACATAGATTCAAAAGTTGATGAAATTCTGAAAATATCTGATAATGACAATCAAAAAGAACAATAAAACTAATATCTTAAAAAATTTTTTAATATTTTGTTTTGTCAAATCTTTTGCGTTTCCCGCATTTAGCATAACAAAGAAAACGAAACTTATAAAAACCACTACTTTATTATAAAGTTGCACTCTATGCATTATAATTTGTGATGCGGAGAGCAGAAGAATGATGGGATGCAATGACAGAAACAAGATATAAATCTTGTATACTGTTGATTGGTAAAAAGGATGGGATAAAAAATGGATGCTAAAAAAATATTGATAATATGCCTAGTTATATTTACGATGGTTTTTGCAACTTTTGCACCAATATCAAAAATCGTATTGGCAGGTACTACCGATACTGTTACCTTAACGTTTGATCCAATGGGTAACGTATCAATAGATATACAGCCTTATTCTTACGCCTTTGGTAGTGTCTGGGCCAACGCTTCTAAGCAAACAAACAACAACTATTTCACTATTTGGAATAATGGCTCTATAGATAACTGTGTTGTTGATGCACAAGTCACAACTGATGCACTTGGCTTAAATAACGCAGTCGGTGCAACAGGCACTCAAACAGATGATACCTATTCACTTCGCATACGCAGAGGTACTGTTACAAATTCTACTTATATTTCAGAACATTATTGGGCCCAGGTTTCTAGCGCTCTTGATAGGGGTGCTGCAGGCAGTCAAAACTTTGGTTTTAGGTTAACTATATCCAACATCACTTCGAACATAACCTCACAAACTGTAGTTGTAACTTTCCGCGGCACTGCACCAACTTAAATAGTTAATAATATAGTAAAACTATCCTTCATAATTCTCTTTAAATTTTTATAAAGTCCCCAGGTTTCTATTTACTATGATTTGTATTTTAGTATACATATGCATCTGCATATCCTGATGTTTAATTAGATGCCAAAAAGACATTTAACTTACCTTTTCTATTATTTTATTTAGTCAAAGGATGGGATGAAAAATGGATGTAAATAAGGTACTAATAGTATGTCTAGTTGTATTCATGATTGCATTTGCAACTTTTGCACCAGTATCTGAAATTGTATATGCAGATACTACAGATACTGTTACAATAACTTTTGATCCAGATGGAAACTCATCAATCGATATAAGCCCTTATTCTTATGCATTCAGTAGTGTCTGGGCCAATGCCTCAGCACAAACAAACAACAACTATTTCACGATTTGGAATAATGGTTCAGGAGGCGACATGGTCGTTGATGCAATGGTCACA
>JBFYMG010000056.1:0-22013 GCA_041305025.1 Thermoplasmatales archaeon | reverse complement strand
AATAGCATACCTAGGAATTCTGTAGGTAATGTGCTTCCTTAATTATTTTCATTAACTCTCCTTTATTGAGCCATTGTTGGTTGTTGTCACTTGTATATTTGAATCCTTCTGGGAGTTTTTTTCCAACTTTTAACTGTTTTTTATCCCAAAAAGGATGTTCCGGTTCTATCATAAAATAATTATCGAATTCTTTGCTATGTCTTGCCTCATCTTCAGTTAATAAAATTTCATGGATTTTTTCTCCTGGTCGAATTCCAACAACAGTTTTTTTTGCCTTGGGGGCAATTGCATCTGCCAGATCTATTAATTTCATGCTAGAAATCTTCGGAACAAAAATTTCTCCCCCGTTCATTTTATTAATACAATTTATAACAAATTTTACCCCTTGATCTAGCGTTATCCAAAATCTTGTCATTTTATCATCAGTGATGGTAATCATACCATTCTTTTTTTGTTCAATAAAAAGCGGAATAACACTACCCCTACTCCCGATAACATTTCCGTATCTTACGCAACTAAACTTTGTCCCTATATCCCCAGAATATGAATTTCCTTGAATGAAAAGTTTTTCAGCTGTCATCTTAGTTGCCCCGTAAAGATTTACAGGATGTACTGCTTTATCAGTACTGATAGCCATAACTCGATCTACTCCATTGTCGATAGCAGTATCAATGACGTTGATTGCTCCATCTACATTCGTCCTTACGGCCTCTATCGGATTATATTCGCAAGTAGGAACTTGTTTTAAAGCAGCAGCATGAATAACAATGTCAACACCAGTCATTGCTCTATGCAACCTTCGCTCGTCTCGAACGTCTCCAATAAAAAATCGTAATCTATTATCATTGAATTTATTCTTCATATCAAGCTGTTTTTTTTCTCCACGTGAAAAAATCCTTATGACCTTGGGGTTATGTTCTTTTAGAACTGTTTCTGTAAATTTATTGCCAAACGATCCCGTTCCACCAGTCAATAAAATTACTTTATTTTTTAATACGCTATTCATATTTTTCCGCTCCAAATATCATTTTATCATCACATCATTAACACAAAGATGCCTTTTATTTCTTCTTAAAACTAGTCTTTCTGCTAAATCTCCTATCATTCAACATCTAGTTGTCAAATTAATTTAACAGACAAACGAATCAATATTATTTCCACTAAGATTACAATGTTTTTGTATTATTTTGATGAACAGTTCCTTTTGTGACGATGCGTTTATTCCGTAGATGTCTTCAAATTCTTCATTAGATTGTAATTCTTTGACTATGAGGCGCTTCTGACACTGAGTAAATGAGAATTGATATGACATTTTGGAAAGAATGTTTATCCAATAACCAAGTTTTTTTGGTTTGTCTTCAGAAATATTTTTCACAATTCCGCAATGTATACACCAAGGGTGAAGTGCAATATCTGCTCCTTGATTGTTTTCTACGGGGAGCCATACTTTCTTCTCAGAGCTACAGCTTTCATGTAAACAAATCATCTCTCTCAATCCCCGTAATTGTTATTATTTAGTAATATACTACTAATAGAAGGTCATAAAAACATAAAATATAAATATTGCGATAGAGTCATTTTTTTCCAGATTTACAATAAAATGATGTTTTTACAATTAATCCTCAGAATTGATTAATTTTTCCAATTCTTTGTTTAGATCAGTCCTTGGTTTAAATTTTAATATTTCTTGCTTTTTTAATGTCGGTGCGGCTATGTTTCATATGCGGTTTTATACCACTCGATATATCTTCTAACTCCTTCTCCAAAATCAATCTTAGGCCACCAACCAAGATCCTTTTTACTTTCGTCATTAAATGCAGTCTTTCCGGTGTAATCTTCCAGTCTTGCCTCTTTATATTCGATTTTTATGTTCCCTACTAACTTTTTTACTGTCTCAGCAACTTCTTTTACTGTTATCTGTTGCAATCCTTCGAGGCTATAGGTTTTATTTTCTGCGTCATCTTTCAGCGCTGCAACACTGCCTTCCGCGAGATCTTCTACATATATAAAATTGCGCGACTGATTGCCATCACCATGAATGACAAAAGTTTGGTTGGATAATGCCTTTGTTACCGCTATTGAAATCACATCTTCTCCTCTGCTTCTTGGGCCGTAGGCTGTACCATATCTTAGTATTGTAAACGGTAATCCATATAGTTTGTAGTAATCCTTGCAAAGCAATTCAGATGCGGCCTTTGTAGTAGTATATAGATGTCCCTTTCCGCTATCAACAAAATAGCTGCTCGCAAATATTACTCGTCTAACTTTCGATTTACGGGCTGCTTCAAGTACCTTTGCAGTACTCATTATGTTTAAATCCACGGCTTTTAGAGGATTTTCAACCACTTTATTTATATTTGACAAAGCAGCTATGTGATAAACATATTCCACATCATTCATGGCAGCATTAAGTCCTTTAAGTGATGCGATGTTGCCTTTTATGAATTCTACATCCTTGCGATGTGGCATTTTAACATCGAAAACTTTTACGTCAAAATCGTTATCTATTAGTTTATCAACAACGTGACTTCCTATGAATCCGCTTCCGCCGGTTACTAATATACTTATCTTGTACACCCCCCAAGATATCATTTCTGAGATACTACTTTCTTTAAAGATGCTGCAACATAATCTACTTCTTCGTCTTTTAATCCCGGATATAATGGTAAGCAGATGTGTCTGTTGCAAACATAGTCTGCTCCAGGAAACTTATCATCTTTTTTGTTCAAGATTGTCTCTGGATATTTTTTAAAGACGGGTTGAGAATGACAAGGATCTGCGTATACCTCACCAGTTAATTCAACATTATATTTGTTTTTCATCTCTTTTTTCACATAATCTCTATTAATGCCATTTCTAAGATAAACTATATACTTGTAATAAGAGGATTCTATGTTTTTCGGTATCTTTACCAGTTCTATTTCTTTCGTATCTCTTAGAATTTCGTCATACTGTTTAGCAACTCGTCGCCTTTCCCTTAATATCCAATCGATTTTCTTAAATTGTTCTAAACCAACAATTGCATGAAGTTCTGTCAGTCGCCAGTTATATCCAAATTCAGTATGCTGGTTAAATCGATGATCCGGTTTCCCATGATCTCGTAGCATTTCAGCATGTTCATAGATGTCTTTATCATCAGTTGTAATCATTCCCCCTTCACCACATGTCATAACTTTAGTTGGATAAAATGAAAAACCACTGGCAAGACCCAATGATCCTGCCTTTTTGCCATCTATTGTTGCCCCATGTGCATGAGCGGAATCTTCCATTAGTATAATGTTATTGTCTGTACATATCTCCTTGATCTCGGGATAGTGATTCGATATAATGCCTCCAACATGGACAAGCATGACTACTTTCGTATCTTTTCGTATCTTCTTCTTAAGATCTTTTGGATCGATACCTAGGTCTTCTTTACAGGCATCAGCAAATACAATCTTTCCACCTGCGTGAACAACGGCGGTTGCTGTCGCCATAAATGTATTCGTGGGAACAATAACAGAAGACTTACTTACGTCAATTGCGCGGAGAGGTATCTCCAGTGCGCTAGTCCCGCTATTTACACCTACGGCATACTTCGTCCCAGTGAATTCTGCAAATCTTTTTTCAAACTCTGCAACATACTTTCCCATTGCGATTTGTCCGCTTTTAAGTACTTCTTTGACTGCGTTCTGAATGGAAATGATTTCTTCATCCGTAAATGGAATCCTTAGGATTGGTATTTTCATCTTATTTTCACCGTCCTTCCATATTATCTAATATTTTATTTATCTTTTTGTTACTTGATATTTACTAGAAACTGGCAAAAATCTTTTAGATTGATATACAACTTCAATCAAGAACGTTCTGAAATAGAGTAAAGCTCTGTTTTTCGGGTTTTGAGTTGTCAATAAGCTCTGATAAATAACTCTAAGTAAATCTATAATTTTATAATATCTACGTGGAAGTCTTACATACCAATCAAAAAAACCTTGATACCCCAGTATTGTTTTGGGATTGATACTATCATATTTTATTGAGATAACATTGTAATAATTACTGTTTTTCTTGGGATCAAATATGACCAATTTTTTCTCAAAACACCATTCACCTAACTCAGTTCCTTTAAATGGCATAAATATTGAACACAATATTCTGTCAGGTTGAAGTTTTTTATTTATTTCAATAGTTTCAAAGATGTATTCAAGTTTTTCTCCAGGTAAACCAACCATATTAAAACTTTGAGTTCTCAAATCATATTTCTTTGCAAGTCTAAAAGCATTTATTATTTGTTCGTTCTTAATAGGTTTTTTCAGTAGGTTTATTCGCACATCCTCATTTCCTGACTCTATAGCAAGTGAAATATGAAAACAGCCAGCATCTTTCAGAGCAGATATGATTTCTTCATCCAAGGTATCGATTCTTGTTTGACACATGAACGGAAGATTAAATCGTTTTTTATATTCTTTACAAAACTCTAAAACTCTTTTTTTATTCATAGTAAATGTTTCATCAGAAAAATACAATTTTTTAATGCCGTACCTTTTTAATAGATAATCAATTTCCGCAAATACATTCTCAAACGATCTATATCTCACAAATCTACCTCTGCCTTTGTAAATACTCATCAGATATTTATTTTGACAAAAACTGCACAGGTAAGGGCATCCTCTTGAAGCTAAAATATTCGTTCCAATTAATTCATCTTGATAATATTCATCGGGAAAAGCATCTCTATCTGGAAAAGGTATGTCATCGAGATTTTCTTCTAATTCTCTCAAAGGATTTTTGTAGATTTTTCCATTTTCTTTTGCCCATATTCCTTTGATTTTCGTACAATCTTTTTTGTTTTTTATGTTGGTAACCAATTCTACTACAGATTTTTCTCCTTCACCAATACAAATAAAGTCTACGTCTTTTTCTTTTATAGTTTCATCTGGATCAATTGTTGGATGAATGCCACCGCAGATTATTTTTGCTCCCGATTTTTCTTTTGTAATGCGTGCCAATTTCATACTAATAACATAATTGATAGTCATTAAAGAAAAACCCACGATATCGGGTTTATATTCGGACAATACCTTTTCAAATTCCTTTTGTATTTTTTTTGCCGTATCACTGAGCAACTTCGGTTTGCTATAAGGTGTTAAATCAAAAATTTTCGTGTCAAAACCAGCCTTTTTTAACGAAGAAGAAATGTATAATAAATTCAAAGGCACTTCTCTGACAATTGTTCCCGGGTAAACCAATAGAATTTTCATGGAATTGTCTCTCTTCCTTATACTCGATATTTTCCTTTTTTTTCGTTTAGTGAAAGAAATTCATCGACGAGGGCCTCGTCTATATCAAATGTAAGAATCATATCTTTACTCTGATGAAAGAAGTATTCCCAATGTTCTTTTGGTAATTTGATGCCATTATCAATAATATCGTAGTATATCTCTGTTCCAGGGTAAGGGGATAAAATACTAAGACTAAAATAATCTGGATCGAGTTCTCTTGCCAATTCCAAAGTTTCTTTTACTTCGGCGTTTGTTTCTGTAGGAAAACCAATCATAAGATGCACTGTGAGCTTAATTCCAACTTTTTTTATTAATGCAACAGCTTTTCGGATTTGATTTTTTGTAATATTTTTCTTCACCATTTTTAAAATTCTATCGCTTCCAGATTCAACTCCGATTTTTATACGCTCGCATCCAGCTTTTTTCATAAGTTCAAGAATATCCTCTTCAAGTCCCTCTACTCTTGACTCGCATATCCATTTTATCTTAATATTATTTTTAATTAATGATTCACATATGCCTTTCACATGTGTTTTTTTCAAGATAAACGTGTCATCGACAAAGAAGAATGAAGTAGTTCCAAAAGTATTTTTGACATATTGAATCTCTTCAATTACTCTCTTTGTTGAGTGATAGCGAACTTTTCTATCCCATATCTTTTTGCTGGCACAAAATGTACACTCATAAGGGCAGCCCCTTCCAGTCATTATATAGCTATAGTCAACGTATGTAATATCGTTTAAGAAAAGATTTCTACTTGGGTATGGGAGTGAGTCAAGATCAGATATATATTTTCTGTCAGGATTATTTACTATTTTGTTCTCCTCGTTGATATAAGTCAATCCTAGAATTTCCCTTTTTTCAATATCATTTACCAGTTCAAGTAAGGTGTATTCTCCCTCTTTTCTCACTACGTAATCAAAGAGTGGATTGCGTATAGTTTCTTCTGGAAGTATGGTTGGATGAGCTCCACCAACAACCACGATGATATTTTTATCGATATTTTTACAAATTCTAGCTACATGTTCAGCGCTCTTGTAAGTTCCAGTTAACATATTTATTCCGACGATATCTGGTTTAAATTTTCTTATGTTTTTTTCAATTTCATTCCAGATTTGATGATTGGGATTGCCCAAAATCTGTTTGAAACCTTCATAACTCTCAAAAAGTTCTCGTTGGCTCGAGTATTCATTGTCACCCACATAATCGGCATTGTATACACGAACATAATGCCCATTTTCGTTTAGCACGGCGGCTATATAACAAAGTCCCAATGGAACGCCATTGAAATGGCTATTCATCAGCCTGTAAAATGGCGGATTAATCAGCAGCACTCTTTTTTTCGATGTACTTTTCATTTTATTACATTCCCTAAAATAGTTGTCTCCCTCTAATCATTGCTTTATTAAATCTGTGCAAAGTTTTTCCACTTTTTTCATTTCTTTTTCGTAATTTTGTTTTTCTTTTACTATCTCTCTACAGATTTTTCCAAAATTCTTTCTGATACTTTCATTTCGGAGTAAATAAATAATCTTTTCTGCTAATGTATTTGGATCTTTTAAAGGCATAATAAATCCGTTTTCACCATTTTTTATCCATTTTTTGTTGTCTGCTACATCTGTTACGATTGGAGTTAATTCGCATGCCATTGCTTCCAACGTACTCATTGCTATTCCCCCATCAGAAAGCGACGTCGAGACGTACACATCTGATGATGTTAAATAGTAAGGAAGCTCATCCTGAAGTATAGAACCAACAAATTTAATGCTATCTATAATTCCTAAAGACATGGCTAATTTTTTCAAATAATCTTTTTCAACTGTTTTGTCGTATATTACTTTACCAGCAATTATAAATTTAGCATCTGGAATTTCTTTCAAAACCAAAGGTGCGGATTTGATTAATGTTTCTAGCCCATAGATCGGATCCAAATTTCTGGTGCTTATTATCAATGGTGAGTTAGAGATGCCAAGTTTTTCTTTCAATTTTTTATCTGTTTTATTTGGACTAAATTGTGAAGAATCAACACCATGATAAATGCGATGAATCTTGTTCGAATCTGTTCCAAAGCTTATCATCTTCTCTATGGTGTTATCTCCGTCACAAGTTATCAAATCCGCTTTTTTCAAAGCAAATTTTATAAAAATTTTTTTCATTCTTGATTTTTCTGGTTCTATTAAGATGTCGCTTCCCCATGGAGATAAAACAAAAGGATGATAATTTGCAAAAGCCCCGAATGTTCCATAGCCAAATGCATAATGTGCATGCAAAACATCTGGTTTAATTTTTTTAACTAGTTTTCTAGTTTGCAATATTTTTTTAATGAAATTGGAAAAACTATTTCTCTTTTTGTTACCGATGATGTATATTTTTACTCCTTTTAGTTCTGCTGGAAAATCAGTTATTAGGTGAACATCATGTCCTTTGTTAGCGAACCAATTTACCCATTTTTGCATATGGATATTGTCGGCATCACCGATGTAGCAAATTCGCATAGCTACAGCGAATCCCTCTTTTATATTTAAAAATGATGGGATTGAAATTTTTTCAGGTAAAAGATTTTAATGGGGAAGTGATATTCCCCCCCGAAATGTCAAGAAAAATAGTTGTTATTGGAATGGGATACGTGGGAATACCTGCAGCTGCTTTATTTGCAGATGTGGATGGTTTTAACGTAGTAGGAATTCAAAGGCAATCTAAACGCTCTGGTTGGAAGATAGATTGGCTTAATGAAGGTAAGAATCCCATTGGTGGAGACGAACCAGGGTTAGCAGAATTAATCGAGAGAGTAGTAAAAAAAGGAAGTTTTAGAGTTACCGATGATTTTTCTGAGTGTAGAGATGCCGAAACTATTTTGATAGATGTTCAAACGCCTACTGACGAAAAAGGAATACCGCATTACGAATCACTTAAAGAAGTGAGTAAACAAGTTGGAAAAGTTATGAAAAAAGGCGTTATGATAGTCATAGAGTCTACTGTTGCGCCCGGTACGACTGAAAACATTGTAAAACCAATATTGGAAAAAGAATCTGGTTTAACGGCAGGTAAGGATTTTTCATTAGTTTTCTCGTACGAGCGAGTTATGGTCGGTCGTCTAATTAAAAATATAGTTAATCTTCCGAGAATTGTTGGAGGAATAGATGAAGAAAGTACCCGACGTGCCGTAGAACTTTATAAAAATATTGTCAAAGAGAAAATCCATCCTACAAATGTTCTGACTGCAGAGGTATCTAAAGTAGTAGAAAACACTTATCGTGATGTCAATATTGCTTTTGCAAATGAGGTAGCACTTATTTGTGAGAGTCTTGGAATTGATGTTTTCAAGGTTCGAGAACTGGTAAATACTTTGCCAAATGACCCGTCTAATCCTTCTTCAAATCCCATACGTAACATGCATTTTCCAGGTGCTGGTGTCGGTGGCCATTGTCTTCCAAAGGATCCTTGGCTATTGAAATATGGTGCCGATACATATGGTAAGTTTAAGGTTGAACCTCATGTAATTATTGAAAGTCGAGAGCTGAACATGAGGATGCCTATACATATGATAGATTTATTGGAGGAAGGATTGAATCAAGTTGGAAGAAAATTAAAAGATGCGAAAGTCGCTATTCTGGGAGTTGCATTTCTTGAAAATTCAGATGACACAAGAAATACTCCTTCAAAACCTCTTTACGAGGAATTAAAAAAGAGGCATGCAAAACCGGTGCTACATGATCCATATGTGAGAGAATTTGAAATACCATTCACTAAAGATATTGACGAGGCTATTGATGATGCCGATGCAATTATTCTAATCACAAAACACAAAGAATATTTCGATTTGGATTTGGCCATGATAAAAAGTAAGATGCGCAGTCCCGTGTTTATTGATGGTAGAAACGTATATAACAAAGAGAAATGTGAAACGCTCGGTTTTATTTACAAGGGTGTTGGAAAGCCTCGTTAACAACTTCCACTATTTTTTCTAAATCTTGTCTTGCCAATGCCGGATGAACTGGCAAAGAAAGTACCTCATTTCCAAGGAGTTCTGATATTTTCAAATCCTTATGCTCATATTTCTTTAAATGTTTGTAGGAATGTAATGGCTGTGGGTAGTAGATACCAAAACCGATCTCATTTTTCTTCAAATTCTGCGTGAGAGCATCGCGATTCTTGCTTTTCACGGTATATTGATGGTATGCATGTGTTGCTTTTTGGAGAACATACGGGGTTTCTACATTATTCAAATGACTGTCGAAATACGCTGCGTTTTTTTGCCGCATCTGAATATTTTTTGGTAATTTTTTCAGTTGTTCAATGCCTATTGCTGCTCCGATGTCAGTCATACGATAATTATATCCTAACCGTCCATGTTCATAGCCCCATTTCGTCTTTTCACGACCATGATTTCTGAGAGAGATCATCAGTTCAGCGACCTCGTCGTTATTTGTTGTGACCATACCACCTTCGCCAGTGGTCATATTCTTCGTGGGGTAGAATGAAAAGCATTCAACATCACCAAATGAACCGACCATATGTCCATCATAGGCTGCCCCATGTGCTTGACATGCGTCACCAATGACATGGATGTCATGTTTCTCTGCGATTTCTTGGATTGGTATCATATCCGCAGCTTGTCCATAGAGATGAACCGGCATAATCGCTTTGGTTTTCTTTGTAATTAATTTCTCTATTTTTTGCGGGTCGAGATTGAATGTTCTTTTATCAACATCGCAGAAAACAGGAACCGCGTCACAAAACAACACAGCGTTTGCTGTAGCGATAAACGAGAATGCAGGGAGGATGACTTCATCGCCCCTTGTTACTCCTAATGCGAGTAAACCGAGATGTAGTGCAGTGGTGCCTGAGGTGGTTGCAATTGCATGTTTTGTTCCAACATATTCTGCAAATTTTTTCTCAAATTCCTCTGTTTTTGGACCGCTTGCAAGCATCCCTGAGTTTAGCACATTCATAACCGCTGTTTTTTCCTCTTCACCGATTAATGGTTTCGCTATTGGTATCATAGTTCACACTCCTTATAGATTCTGTCTTCAATGCTGATTTCTTTTCCGCATTGTTTACAGTGGAATATCACCATGTTTTTTTTCTCGGTCTTCTTTTCAAGTTTCATGCCACATTCGCAGACAAAACCATGTATCCGAGCAGGATTCCCAAAAACAAGGGCATGGTCAGGAACGTCTTTTGTCACCACAGAACCAGCACCAACCATCGCTGAAACCCCAATAGTAACACCAGCGACGACCGTTGAGTTCGCACCAATGGACGCACCATCTTTTACAATGGTTTTTGCAATTTTTTCATCTGACCAAATTTTTGCTCTTGGATAAAGATCATTTGTAAAACATGCATGTGGGCCTATAAATACGTCATTTCCAACGGTTAAACCATGATATAGTGTTGCAAAATTTTGTATTTTACAGTTATCGCCAATAACAACATTTGTATCTATGTAAACATCTTTTCCGATGTTGCATTTTTTCCCAATTTTTGCTCCCTTTCGTACATGAGCAAAATGCCATATGTTTGTTCCTTCGCCTATTTTCGCGTCTTCCACGTATGCTGATTCGTGAATCATGCTATTTTTACCTCTTCCCCTTTTTTGTATGATCTAGTTGCAGCTTCAGCGATTTTCAAAGCCATCAGTCCGTCTTCTCCTGTCGCCAAAGGTTTTTTGTTTTTTTCAATTGCGTTGACAAAGTCATCTATTTCGTTTTTTAATGGTTCTCTTTTTTCCAACGCAACTTGATTTACATTGTATTGAATGGGAACGTGATACAAATCCATTTCATTAATCTTTTTGAAAGAGGATGAAGAGATTGTAACGGATTGCTCGGTGTAATCCATCTCGACAAAATTCTCTGAACAAGTTAAAAACATTTTACGAATCTTCATTGGTGTAAGCCAATTTACTTCTATTATGCCGCATACTTCATTTTCGAAATTCAATACAATGTTGGCATGGTCCTCGTAATCTATGCCTTTGTTAAATTTTCCAGCTCTTGCGTAAACAGATTCCACATCTCCTGCTAGAAAATGCATTATATCTATGTCATGTATGCCCAAATCCATCATTACACCGACATCTTTTATTCTACCAGGGAAATTGCTCACCCTCTTTGATGTAAGTGTAATCAGCTCGCCAAATTTCTTCTCAACTAAAGCCTCTTTTACAAATTTTGTAGCAGGGTTGTGTCGCTCTATATGACCGACAGATAAAACTAGGTTATTTTTCTCTGCATTCTTTACTAATTCTTTTGCCCGCTCTACGCTATCGCAAATCGGCTTCTCTACAAGAACATGCTTTCCATTATTTAGCAAATCCATGGCTATTTTGTGATGAGTGCCAGTGGGCGTAGAAATTATGGCTGCATCTATTTCAGGTAAAATTTCCTTGTAATCAAAAAAAGCTTTTATGCCAAACTTCTTAGCAATGTCTTCCGCTATTTTTTTATCTTTATCAACTATTCCGACTAGTTCTACATTTCCTGTTTCAGAACATACTCTGGCATGGTTTTTTCCCATCGAGCCAGTGCCAATAACACCAATCTTAAGCATAGTACCCCAAATATAAACTCCATTATTATGAGTTTTTGTATGTATCAATTCAATAAATGTTGTTTTATTATGCTGGCAATTTTTTCGCTAGCATGTCCTTCTCCGAAAAAGTTTTGCTGTTTTTCTTTTGGTTGGAAATTCTTTACTGCATCTAAGATTTTATCTTTATCTGATCCTACAAGTACGTTCCATTTATCTTCGACTGTTTCAATCCATTCGGTATTTTCTCGCAAAGTTATGCACGGTACCTTAAGTAAATAAGCTTCCTTTTGTATTCCTCCCGAATCAGTCAGAATTTTCTTTGCATTCTTTTCAAGCCATATAAAATCAAAATATCCAACGGGTTTTGTTATCATTATGTTTTTTCCGATCTTCTTTTTTAAACCATGATTCTCTATGAATTTCATCGTTCTTGGATGAATGGGAAATACAACTTTTTCACCAATGGAAGAAAGCGCATCTAAAATGTTTGATAAATTTTCTAGATTATCAGTATTTGACTGGCGATGAATTGTGGTCAAGAAATACTCTTTAGGTTTAGCATTTAATTCTTCCAATACTTTAGATTTTCCAGCTATTTTAAGACTATAAAACAACGCATCATACATTACATCTCCTGTGAGATGTACACCTTCAGTAATTCCCTCTCCTTTTAGGTTTTTTACGGCAGTTTTTGTGGGAGCAAATAATAATTTGGATGCGTGATCTGTTAAAATGCGGTTTATTTCTTCAGGCATTGTTTTATCAAAACTTCTCAACCCTGCTTCTACGTGTCCAACCGAAATGTGCATTTTTTTGGCGGCTAGCGCTCCTGCTAAGGTGGAATTTGTATCTCCATAAACCAGAACAAAATCGGGTTTTTCTTTTACTAATGCCGATTCAATTTTTATCAGCATTTTACCTGTTTGTTCTCCATGTGGAGCAGAACCTATTTCAAGATTATAATCTGGTTCAGATATGCCTAATTGCTCGAAGAATATCTGTGACATCTCAAAATCATAATGTTGTCCTGTATGAACTAAAACATAATCACAGATATTTCTGATTGCTTTTGATACAGCATACTCCTTGATAAATTGTGGTCGTGCGCCAACGATGGAAACGATCTTCATTTAATCTCCTCATAAACATTTAGCAAATTGTCTTTTTGTTTTTCCCAGTTATACTTTTTTTTAGCAGCATTTAGACCGTTTTTTCCTAATTCTTCACACAATTTTGGATTGTCTCTCAACTTTATTATTGCATTGACGATATCTTTGCTTTCATAAGATGCAGATAAACCACATTTTTCCTTTTCTACAAATTCATCGCTATAGTACATGTTTTTAGTGACTATAACTGGTCTACCTGTAGCCATCGCCTCAAAAATTTTATTTGGCAAACCGACTTTGTGAATTTCAATACTTGGGTCAAACATACATATAATTGCATTGCTTTCAAGTGTTTTTTTAATTACATCACCCGACGGTATTGTTCCTAGAAATTCAACATTATCATATTTTTTACACGTTTCTTTTACTTCCTCATATAAATTCTCTTTTTTCCCAGCTATTACAAATTTTACGCCTTTTATTCTTCCGATTATATCAACAAGTTCTGGAAACATTCTTGCTTTATTGAGAACCCCCATATAGCAAATTGTAAAAATGCCTGTTTTTGATGGTTGATATTCTTTAATTATCAGCTCTTTGCAGTTCATTACTATTGTTATGGGCTTGCCTGTTATCTTTTTAAAGTAATCTTCAAGCGGTTCATTAACTGTTATTAGATGATCGATTTGCTCTAGCAATTTTTTCTCCATATTAAATGAATATTTTACTGCAAAATTTGGTACGTTATTCTTAATCATGTAACCAAATATTTCATGCGCGTCATAGACAAGTTTGCATCCCAGCTTCTTTTTTAGCCAAACGCCGGCTTGAAGTGTGTCTAAGTCATGACAATGCACGACATCAAAATGAAAATCATTTTTGTGCAACTCTAATCCCTTTCTATATGCTTTTCTCCACCAAGCTGGATTTCGAAAAAGATCACCGGGCAATAGCTTCATTAAGAGACTGTTACGGATTCCTATTAATGTTATTCCTTCGAATAAATCCTGAGATTTGTATTCATTTTTTCTATCCCAAAAAATGACAGTAACCTGATGCCCCGCCTCAACTAAGGTCTTTGCCTCCCTGGTAACTCGTGGGTCGTTAATGAATGATTTGGAAAGCACCATTAGATTTTTCATATTCCCTAATTAAATGGATGTTTCATACTTCAAACTTGCGAATAAAATTTATCATCATTTAATAGTTTTATATTCTCTGGCTGTAACAACACAATAAAGATATCCTATAAATCCTAAGGAAAGTCTCATAATTCCCAGCAGAGAAAATTGGGTTTTAAGTGTGTCTCTGACAGAATATCTACTCCACATATCTTCATATTTTAAGGCAAGAAGTTTCCTTCCATAGCCATAATAGAATGATTGTTTCAAAAAAGCAAAAAGACTGTTTCTTGGTCTGTAGTAAACAATGGCGTTTTCGTTATATCTTATTTCATATCCTGCATCAACTGCCCTATAGTTTAATTCGAGATCTTCCGCAGATGAAAACCACGGATCAAGTCCACCAAGGCTATCTAGAATTTCTTTTTTGTAGGTCGTGTTCGTTCCAGGATAAGCGATGTTAACTCCCTTATGGAAGATTTTGACGTTTTCAAGTGTTTTAAATCGATTTTCTTCTTTAGAAATAAGCCTTCCGCATACAATATCTGCGTTTTTTAATCCATTGCGTACTTCTCGGATCCAATTGGCGTCAGGCACATCGTCTCCACCGATAAAAGCAACAGCATCTCCAGTTGCTTGCTTTACTCCGTAGTTCATGCTTTCTGAGCGCGTTCCCGGATGAATAAAAAGTTTGATATTTTTGTTTCTTTTGGAGTATTTCCTTATTATCTCCTGTGTTTCATCGGTACTGTCAGAATCAACGATGATAACCTCATAAGGTTCCTCCTGAATCATAATACTGTCTAGAAGTTCGCCAATGTGGCTCTCCTCGTTTTTTGTAGTTAATACGACACTGATTTTCATAGTATGACAAAATGGATGGATAGTTTGGATGTTTATAAGAATTTATAGAAATTAGATGACAATTGTTTTTCCTTTTTCGAGAGATTTTCTTGATTGCTCTAAGAGTTCTACTACTTTTGCTCCTGTTTCACCATCATTTGAGAGAAATGAGCCTTTTCCAATGGCATCAAGAAAATGCACTAATTCATCATGGAGTGTATTGTTTGGTTGAACCGATAATTCCCCTTTGAGTTTGCCTTCGTAAAAGATTTTCACTTTTTGATTTAGGCAGTCTATTTTTAGGCAATGAGATCTACCGACAACATCAATCTGTCGTGATTTTTCTGGCAGTGTCCAGCTCGTTTCCGTATGTGTCAGGATGCGGTTTGGAAATTCACAGATGATATGAGCAGTATCTTCAAGCTCTTTTTTTCTAAATCCTTCTGCAAAGCAGGTAATTTTTTTAGGCCATGAATCCAAGATGAAATTCATCACATCAAAGGCATGGGGCATCATATCAAAGATGATTTCTTTTACTTGTTCAGGATAGACAAAGTCTGTCCACTGTAGTCTCAAATAGAAAAGCTCGTCAACGAAATTCTCTTTTACGTATTTTTTCGCTTCTACAATGGCGTTATTGAATCTAAATATGTGTCCAACTGCCAAAAGTCTGTCAGCATCTTTTGCAATATTTACTAACTTATACGCCTCTTTTGAGTTTATCGTGAGCGGCTTTTCAACGAGAACATGTTTTCCGGCTTTTAGTGCATCTCGACAGATATCAAAATGCGTCTCGTTTAATGTACATACGCTAACGGCATCTACGTCGGATGACAAAACATCGTGATAATCCTGTGAAACACAAGGAACATTGTATTTATCCTGACAAAAAGCAAGATTTTCTTTTCTTAGATCAGAAACCCAAAGAAGTCCTACGTTTTTCATCTTAGAATATTCGTCAACATGTTTTTTGCCCCATCGCCCCGCGCCGATAACTCCTACTTTTATTTTTTTCAGAGGATCACCTATTGAAGAATTCATGAATCTTATCTGAAATATAACTTACTTCGCTGTTTTTCAATTCAGGAAACATCGGAAGATCTAGTATCTGCTTTGACTGCTCTTCGCTTTTTGGATAGTCTCCTTCTTTGTAATGGAACATTTTCTTGTATATGGGTTGGAGATGTATGGGATTTGGGTAGTGGATAAGACAAATAATGCCTGCTTTTCTTAAGAAATCGATTAAAGCGTCTCTTTTTTGTGTCTTAATAACAAAAAGATGGTAAGAGGGTTTTTTGCCATCTACATCGCCAGGTGGGAGAGCAATTTCATCTACATCTGAAAGTAGATCGTTGTATTTCTGTGCAATTTCTCTTCTTTTGCTAACCCATTGATCAAGATATTTCAATTGCACGCGTCCAATGGCTGCACTGACGGTGTTTAATCTTGCCGTATAACCAATCATGGAGTGTACATCCTGAGCGGTTCTGCCGTGGTTTCGTAACGCTATAACAGTTTTTGCAATATCTGCATCATTGGTCGTCACCATTCCACCGTCACCGCAAACCGTCATGTTCTTTGTAGAGTAAAATGAGAAACAGCCTATCTTTGCCAGTGACCCAATTTTTCTTCCTTTGTATAGTGCGCCATGTGATTGGCAATCATCTTCGATGACGAATAGTTTATTTTTTTCTGCGATGGCATTAATTTCATCCATATCTGCTGGATTTCCGTAGAGATGCACGGGTAGAATGCCTTTCGTTTTCTTGGTAATTTTGCTTTGGATTTGATCTGCATCTATAAGATAAGCATCGTTGCTATCACAAAACACAGGTACGCTACCCGCATGGACGATAGAATTTGCTGTTGCAATGAACGAATTTGCAGGATTAATTATCTCATCTTTGTTTTTTACACCAGCTGCCAAAAGAGACAATTGAAGTGCGGCGGTTCCTGAACTGACGGAAATTGCAAAATCAGTGCTGCAATATCTTGCAAACTCTTCTTCAAACTTTGTGACAGATTCTCCAAAAATAAACTTTTCATTTTGCAGTGCATGTATTGCAGCATCTTGCATTTCTTTTGTGCATACTGGATTTGCAGGAGGTATTACATTCATCTTATTTCACCTTTCTAACTGGTTTTGCGGGATTGCCGACAACAAGCGTGTTTGGCGGTACATCCTTGGTTACTACAGAGCCCGCTCCAACAAGTGATCCTTCGCCAATTGTAATGCCGCACCGTATTACTGAGCCGGCACCAATGGATGCGCCTTTTTTCACAATCGTTGGCACAGTTTTCCAACCAGGATTCACAGCTTTTGGGTACATATCATTTGTAAAACATACATGGGGTCCTATGAAAACTTCATCTTCAATCGTGACACCGGTCGGGATAAAAACAAATGCTTCAATGGCACAAAGATTGCCAATTGTAACGCCTTTTTGTATTTCAACAAAAGCAGCAATTTTGCAGTTCTTGCCTATTTTGCACCCGAAAATGTTGACATAATCTCGTATAACTGTATTCTCTCCGATTTCTGCGTTTTCGACGATGTAATGCTTTGCTAAAATTTTCATAGTCGGGGCAACATACCATTGATATAAAAATATTTTCAAAGGAAGAAAGTAGTGAAAATTAATTATTTGATATTGCTTTCTCTAAGAGGCCTATATTGTCTCTTGCCCACCCAACGGCAAGTCTTATTGCTTTTTCAGAGTTGTATTTTGGTTTCCAGCCCAGTTTTTTTATTTTCTTAATAGATAACCATATACATCTGACATCGCCGATCCAGTTGCTCTCCGCTCCGGTATATTTAAGTTTAGCATTTTTAAGACCTATTTCATCAACAACTATTTTTGCTAATGTCGTAACATCGACTAAATCACCAGTTGCAATGTTGAAGATGTTTACTTTTTCATGAGCGTTATTTGTGCAGAAACGTATAGCATCAATGCAGTCAGAGATGTAGAGATATGATTTTCTTTGTTTTCCATTGCCAAGGATTTCCAATTCGTTTTTATTTTTGGTGAGTTTCAGTACAAAATCATTGATTACTCCATGAGTTCCTCGTGGGCCTACAACATTTGGTGGTCTGAAGATCCATGCCTGCATATCAAATGTGTGACAGTAGGAAATGATTAGTTTTTCTGATGCAATTTTTGTTGCACCATAAATTGAAATGGGAACCAAAGGATTATCTTCTTGGTTTTCTAAAGTGTTGTCTCCGTATAGAGCGGATGTGGATGCAAATGCGATTTTTTTCACACTGTTCATCTTCATTGCTTCTAAAACATTGTACGTTGCAAGAAAATTTTGACCTATTATCATTTCACGGTCGTCCCGAATGTTATTTCTTATGTCGGCATGAGCCGAGAGATGAAAAACAAATTCTATTTTTTCGTCTCGCATGATTTTATTTATGTCATCAAAAGCTCTGACATCTGCTCTGATAAATTTCGCCTTTTTGTTGATATATTCTTTTTTTCCACTCAGTAAATTATCAACTACGACCACTTCGTTTGAATCTACAAGACTATCAACAAGATGACTGCCAATGAATCCCGCACCGCCTGTAACAAGTATCTTCATAAACTCACTTTTTATTCCTAGTTAATAGTATAAAACCGTAACTTTCTATAATTTATAAAGTTATCAGGGTAACTATGAGCGATAATTTTATAATCAACTTTCATTTGGGAGCCAATAGATGAAACTAAAAGGTCGTGTGGCAATTATTACTGGTGGAGGACGCGGAATAGGAGAAGCCATAGCTTTAGAAATGGCAAAAGAAGGAGTCAATTTAACGCTTGTATCAAGAACCTTCCAAGAAGTTGAGTCTGTTGCAAAATCCGCTAAAAAATACGGTGCTTCCGCTCTTCCCATCAACGGAGATATTTCTGAAGAAAAGGCCGTTGAAGAAGCAATTAAAAGAACCATTGAAGAATATTCAAAGATAGACATTCTTGTTAATTGTGCTGGGATTCTTGGTCCAATCGGAAGATTTGATCAGAACGACTGGAGAGAATGGGTCTATACGCTAAATGTAAATTTATTTGGTTCGCTCTTGTTTATTAAAAAAGCCATACCGCATATGATTGGGAAAAAATACGGAAAAATAATCAATTTGTCTGGTGGAGGATCAACAAGTCCCCTACCAAATTTTACAGCATATGGCGCATCAAAAGCAGCGATCGTCAGAATGACCGAAACGCTAGCTCAAGAATACAAGGATTTTAACATTGATATAAATGCTATAGCACCTGGTGCGGTTAACACAAAAATGTTTGATCAAATGTTGGCGGCAGGTGAAGATGTCGGAAAAGATTATCTTAAAAAAATGTTAGTTCAGAAAGAAAGCGGAGGAACTCCTCGCAGGCTTGCCGCTAAACTAGCAGTTTATCTTGCTTCTTCTGACTCAGATGGACTTACTGGAAAATTGATAAGTGCACCTTGGGATGATTGGAAAAACTTTAAAGTTGAACAAAATAGAGGGCTTTCTAAATCTCCACTTTATACTTTGAGACGAATCGACAATATGCAATTTTTTGAAAAAAAGGATTGAATAAAATGAACGTTGGAATAGTTGGAGCGGGACTCGTAGGAAAGAAAAGGGCTAAGGCACTTGAAGGTTTAGATGTTAAACTTCTTTCTGTAGCAGATGTAGTTGAGGAATTGGCAAAGGGCTTGGCTAATCAGTATAATTGTAAGTATACGACCAACTGGAAAGAGTTAGTTAAAGACGATTCCATCGACATAGTGTTTGTTTCAACAATTCACGGGTCTTTGGCAGAAATTACAATTGAAGCAATAAAGGGGGGTAAGCACGTTTTAGTGGAAAAGCCAGTTGCGAGAAATTCAAAAGAACTAGCAAAAGTATTGAAAGTGGCAAAAGATAAAAACGTTAAGGTACAAGTCGGGTACAACCATAGATTCCACCCTGCCATCATTAAGGCAAAAAAAATTATTGAAAGTGGGGAAATCGGACCGCTGATGTTCATCCGCGGAAGATATGGACATGGTGGAAGGAAAAACTATCACAAGGAATGGAGAGCATTCAAAAATACTGCAGGTGGCGGTGAATTACTGGATCAGGGATCGCATCTGATTGATCTTTCAAGATTATTTATGGGAAACTTTTCCTCAGCAATAGGCTATGCCGAAACATTTTTTTGGGATATGGAAGTCGAAGACAACTGTTTTGCTTTGCTGAGAAACAATAATGGACAGATAGCATCGCTTCATGCAAGCTGGACGCAGTGGAAGAATGCGTTTTCATTTGAGATTTTTGGGAAGATTGGACAGTTAAACATCGACGGTCTTGGTGGCAGCTACGGAACAGAGACTTTAACATTCTATAAAATGAAGCCCGAGTTCGGGATACCTGATAAACAAGTGTTTGAATTTCCCGGCGAAGACCTATCCTGGAAATTAGAATTTGAAAATTTACTAAATGCTATACAAAAAGATACACCCATAAATGGAACGCTTGAAGATGCCTATGAGGCAATGAAAATTATAGAGAAGATTTATAGCTGGAGTGAGCAGCACAAACTAGCCTAAACCTTTAATGTAATCATTGAACTCTTTTAGTGCCTCTGGAGTTCCAATATGATAAAAACGTTTTTTTGTTTCAAATGCAAGTAGTTGATTTCTTTTGACCAAATCAGAAAAAAACGGTACAGTGGCATAATAGGTATCTTTTGGGATTAAATCCAATGCTTTTTTTCGTAAAATACTTGTTCCATAATCAATATGGATCATGTCTTTGGTCCTATGCTCTTTTCCGCATGCAACAATTCTGTCATTTTTAATCACCAGGTTACTTGCATCATATTTATCGAAATTTTTGTATGCAACCATTAGGGCCAGATCGTCATGCGCTAGAAAATAGGAATAAACTTTCTTAAAATCCACAAATAAATAGGAATCGCCATACATAATAAAAAAGACATCATCCAATAGTGGTTCTGCATTTTTTAAAGCACCAATTGGTCCTAGCGGTTTTTCATCATCATGACTATATCTGATGTTAACACCGAATTTTTTTCCATCACCAAAGTATTCTTCTATTTTTTCTGAGAGATAACCTACACACAGAACGATATCTTTTATCGATTGCTTTTTTAATGTCTCAATTTGATACTCTAGAAACGGTTTATCTTTAATCTTAATCATTGATTTTGGCGTATCCTTTGCAAGATTGCCAAGTCGTGTGGCAAGACCGCCACAAAAAATAACCATCTGCATACAGGATCAACATTTCTTTTCTGCTTTCAGGAATTCTTCCCAAGCTTTATCAAATTCCTTGAGGGTTTCTACGGTTTTTTCGTGAAACGGCATCTGTTTGAGAATTTTGTATGGAATTGTTACAATATGCGGGTTTGCTGAAGCAATATCTTCGATATCCTTAGGGCTACGGATACTTCCTACGATCAGCTTGGTTTTATAGCCTCCTTCCTCAATGAATGCTCGTGATCGTTTTACAACATCAACCGGGTCATCACCACAGTCTTTTATTCTATTGTAGAAGAGACTTGCATACGATGCACCGGCAGTAACTGCAAGCATCGCTTGATTTACGCTCATCATTGCCGTGACATTCGTTTTAATACCTTCTTTTTCCAGAGTGTGAGCGGCTTTCAGACCTGCTCCGTCTGCAAGCATCGGGACTTTGATCACTACCTTTTTCTTGTTCCATGCTGCGTACTCTCGTCCTGATTTGATGATACCGTCTGCATTGCAGGCTGGTGCCTCGATGCTCACTGGACCGTCAACGAGTTCAAGGATTTTTTTGACCTGGTCTTTAAAATTCACTCCCTTCTCGTTTAAGAATATCTTCTGGTTTGTCGTCAGCCCACGCATGACTCCCCAAGAAAGAATTTCTTTGATCTCATCTATGTTAGCTGTATCTAAAAATATCTCCATATTTCTTCACTCCTTCTCAATAATCAAAGATGCCTTATATAGATTTGGCGCAATGTAATCAGGTTTTACCTGTTCATCCTCCATCAGCCTACAAAGGTCACACTTCATTCTTCCGATAAATATTGTTTTACAACCTGCATTTTGACCCGCTTGGATATCAGTTATTCCATCTCCAATCATCCATGATTCTGTAAGGTCTATACTGTGATCCTTTG
>JBFYMG010000055.1:0-4583 GCA_041305025.1 Thermoplasmatales archaeon | reverse complement strand
TTGCTGTTTCAACTATATCCATCAAAGTTATAACTACGGACTTTTCTTCGGTGTCTGTTGCACCGTCTTCATCTGTAACTGTTAATTTTACAGCATAAGTCCCTGTTTCTGTATAGGTATGATCTGGGTTTTGGTCTGTTGAATTTGTATCATCTCCAAACTCCCAATACCATTCTGAGATTGTTCCATCTTCATCTGTAGACGTGTCAGCGAATACAATTTCAGAATTAACATCTGTGTTCGTAGGTACCGTAAAACTTGAGTTTGGTTCTTTATTTGCTTGCTCCGTACACCCGCTTAAAATTCCTACTAGTAAAGCAACGCTTGCCAGCAGGACCAATATCTTTCCTTTCATGTTTCTCTCCTCATCTAAAATCTCGATATCTATATATTTGCTAGATTACATGCTGAAAATACTATATATCTGTTTCGGATTTTAAAAAATAAAGTGTTTTTTATTTGTTTTTAACCCAGTTGTAGTGTCTGAGTTTTTTTGTTTCTCCAAATCCGCAGGATGCACACCGTCTTTTTTGCACGTGAAACGCATGTTTCCCGCATCGTCTGCAAGCGGTGTGAGTTTTTTTCCCACCAAATTTAGATGTTGTTCCCTTGCTCATTTTTAACTACCTCTATGGTGATATATAGATGATATTATCTCCTCTTACAATGACCGTGTTATGCTTAGTAGCGGCTTTACCATTTATTATTTCATCTGCATTTTTTAGGACAAGATTCATGTGAGGCACATCATAGCCGTCAAGTTTACCGTGGTATGCTCGTCCTCCACGTAACTCAACCATAACTCGATTGTTCAAACTTGCATGCAATATCTTAAGTGGTTTTTCCATAACGGCTACCTTGGGGAGACGAAATAGATATCTTGTTTATAAGGATTTGGGCTGCAAAATAACACTGGGCAAAGATTAAAAACAGCTGCATAAATAACTTGTTATGTTTATTGGAAAAATAAAAAACAGACACCGCCTAAAAAGCAAAGAAATTAAAGATATTCAAAGCCAAATTAACAAAACATTCAAATATGATTTTTTTAACGAGCGATCAATGGTAGAAACGGGAGATCTTGAAGGAATAAAAATAATTTTGGTGGACGACGAACCGTCTTTCATGTTCTATGGCGATAAAATAATTTTTACACTGCATGGAATAAACAAATATAAGCCAAAAGAAAATTTTGTAGTAATTGATATGGGTGCAATTAAATTCATTACAAATGGCGCTGACGTCATGGCGCCTGGAATTGTAGATGCGGATAAAAATATAAATGAGGGCGATCAAGTTTGGATATGCGATGAAAAGCACCGTAAACCTCTGGCCGTTGGAATCGCATCGATAAGTGGAGAAAAGATGATATCTGAGGAAAAGGGCAAGGCCATAAAGGTTGTTCATTATGTTGGCGATGGAGTCTGGACACTCATCGCCAAAAGTTTATAAACACAAATATATTTTAGATTACGAGTTAAAATCAGGAGATGAGTATCAATATGGGAATAGTCAACAGGATTTTAGGCGATAAAAAATCAAGTGATATGAAAGATGGATATGTCGATCTTGAGAAATATATCGAATCAGAAGGTACGATGCCAGCCAAAATGCACGTCAGAATTGGTGAAATTCAGAGATACGAAGACCTAAAAGAGTTCACTGATTATATATATGGTGGAAATGTGTTGATTCTTGATTTTTCAGCAATAGCCGAAGAAGAGGTCATACTAAAAAGGATAACAAATGATCTCAAGAAGTTGGCCGGTGAGATAAACGGCGATATCGCGGGAATCGGAAACAACCTGATGATTGTTTCTCCATCTGGTGTAAAAATAGACAGGCGAAAGCTTAAAGGAAAATACGCCTAAACTTTTTTTTTATATTTTATTTTTAATCTCTTTTTTCTAAATTTTATTTGTCATTACGCTGTCATTTAATCGTTTAGTTTTTTAGAAAGAGGGAAGGGGAATCTGGGTGTGTGGATGGTAAAGATGAAAGGAAAAATAATATTTCCAGATTCCTCTTTGAGATATACTTTGTCTGATTTAGTATATAAATATTTGGTGCAAAAATGTCATTTTGAAAAAATTAAATTTTCTAATAGAAACGACTTCCAACATTAGATAGGATTTAGCGGACCCACGGGGATTCGAACCCCGGTATCCGGCTCCGAAGGCCGGAAGGATATCCACTACCTCATGGGCCCACAATTAACTTACAATTGTCAAACGCCATTATAAACTTGTCTAATAAAATGTACTCGTATTAATTAAAGAAAGATATAAATAGCAAGTAAAATATATCAAAAAACAATCGGATGAGATGCACGGAAAGACTAAGATGTAGTTAGAATTAGGTTTAATTGGTCGATTATAAAAATAAGATAGGTTTAGAAGGGATGTGGATGCAAGATAGGAGGGAACTGTCTTGAAAAAAGACAGTAAGATCGGCAGCAAAAAAAGTTCTTTTTCATCCAATGAAGATAATGATTCTTCAGAAATGGAAAGAAAGATAGACGAAATTTTATCAGGGGATAAAAACAAATCAAACGAGCCTAACCTGAAAGATTCTAATGACGAAAAGCTCTTACCAAAAATTGAAGAAAAAAAAGTTACACCTCCCGAGGAAGAAAAAGATAACGAGTTTAAAATATTAGATAAAAAGACAATTACAGACACCAGGAATAATCTTGCTAGAGATCTCATCGAAATAGAATCGGAAACTCCAGATGAGACGCCAGAGAAAATTAAAAGACACATAAAATTTGGTAAAAAGAAAGATGATTTGATAAAAGAGTTTCCAGAAGAAAAATTGGATGAAGAGACAAAAAAACATTTCCCATTATGGGATAAAAATTCATCTAAAGTTGAAGAGAAAAGCAAAGGCGATGAAAAATACGCCCATCAACCTTTACCTTCTCAAGATACTCTTGATAATCTGAAAAAGAAATACGAAGGACACATTTCATTTTCTGGCATGAGTTCCACTCAGACCAATGATACCAGATTTCTAGATAAAAAGATAGGTGATACTTTTCCATCTGAAGATGAAGCAGATGGCGAGATAAAAACGGATGAACACAAAAAGAAAAAAAAGTCATTGTGGGGAAAAAGATCTTCAAAGATTAAAGATAACGAGGAAACTTCTTCAATCGGTGGCACGGAGGATAAAAAGGATTCCATTGAGCGCAAGGCATTAAAATTTGCAGAGGAGCATATCAAAGAGGAGATAGTTACTGAAAAAACAGAAGAGAAATCCACATCAATTGAAGATGAATTCTCCGATGAAAAACACTCCGAACATGTTTTCTTTGATGAAAGTGTCGAGTCAGAAGGATGGAGCCCCAGCTTAACCGAGCAGGAACGAAAAGATCTATCTTTGTCCTTTTCAGCCCGCCCAGAGATCGAATCGGAAGAAATTAGCCCTGAACTTAAATCAGAGAAAGACAAAACAAATGTTGATATAGAGTTACCAAAAGAGGTACTTCAAACCGAATCCATCAAACTTGCAGATCTAGGTTTTTCAGAAAATGAGTGGGAGGAGCTTGACTTCTATCCTCTCGAAGAACGTTTTGCATATGTCGAAATACTTCGTGAAAAAGATAGCCTCGATAAACGCTATTTTCTGGTAGAAGTAGAGCTGACACCAGAGGAGCAGAAGACGCTAGATTTTATAACCGAAACAATAAGTAATTTGGGTATAGATGCAGCGGAATTGGACGTGCAGGGAAAAGACAAATATCTCATGACAAAGGTAAGACAAGTAATCAAAGAATATGGCATCAAACTAGGTAATGAATCTTTTAACAAAATAATGTATCATCTTGAAAAAAGAGCCATCGGACTAGAAAAAATAGATCCGCTGATGAAAGACCCAAACATTGAAGATATTTCCTGTGATGGCGCCAATGTACCACTATTCTTGTATCATAGGACATACGGATCATTAAAAAGCAACGTCGAATTCAAAAGTGAAGATGAACTTTCATCTTTCGTTTTTAAACTTGCTCAGAAATGCGGCAAGCATATCTCCATTGCTGAACCAATGCTTGATGCAACAATGCCGGATGGCTCTCGTATTCAGATGACACTAAGCGATGAGATCACTGCAAGGGGCTCTACGTTTACCATCAGAAAGTTTAGAGAAGATCCTTTTTCGCCACCCGATCTTGTTGAATTTAATACCATGTCTGCAGAGATGGTGGCTTACATGTGGATAGCCGTTGAGAATGGGGTTAATGCACTAATAGCCGGTGGAACGGCATCTGGAAAGACTACGATTTTGAATGCCTTGTCATTATTTATCCCACGCGAAGCAAAAATC
The DNA here is from genome assembly GCA_041305025.1 of Thermoplasmatales archaeon. Classification (GTDB taxonomy): domain Archaea; phylum Thermoplasmatota; class E2; order DHVEG-1; family DHVEG-1; genus JBFYMG01. The sequence goes on along the minus strand of JBFYMG010000055.1, from coordinate 257 downwards.
GTATCAATTGAAGAAACTAGAGAGATAAATCTTCCACATCCAAACTGGATTCCAGGAGTAGCTCGATCAGGGTTTGGTGAAATAGTTGCTGACAAGATGGTCGGTGAAATTGACATGTACGATCTCATGAAGGCTGCCCTGAGACAAAGACCAGAATACATAATAGTTGGTGAGATTCGTGGCAGAGAGGCCTATGTTTTGTTCCAGGCTATGGCCACAGGTCATGCCACATATTCAACTGTTCATGCGGATTCTGC
>JBFYMG010000054.1:0-38623 GCA_041305025.1 Thermoplasmatales archaeon | reverse complement strand
ACACCAATATATAATATAGAAGTTCTTGAAGAAGTTCTGACATTCCCGGTTGTCTATACATTTTCAAACCTTCCCTCTGGAACATACTATGTTGCAGCGCATATAGACATGAACGACAACGGTGGTCCACCGGATGCAGGTGAGCCATGTGGTTGGGCCATAAATAACATCATGTGGGAAGAATCACCAGATCCACTTTCAATCGTTGATGCTGATTTCACTGGTGCGGATGTAACCTTGAATGATCCAGAGCAAGTCTGTATTTTATTTGAAGCATGTGTTGATGGGAGCGACTGGTTGACGATTGAAAACTATGAGCTTTCTCTTGTTCATGGGGATTGGAGTCCTATCGGAGATTCTGATGATTGTGAAGATTTCCCCGAGTACTGTGGATTAATTGCGGTTGATGGTGTGTTTTATCCTATTGAATACATTGGAGACCAATATTATATTGATGGTGAAACATCTCTTACCGTTCCTATTGAGGAGTTGAACTGGTTTGATGTCCTCGACGGACGAGGGAATGTCATCTTGGATGGAGACCATACAATCTATATCGATGATCCTGAAGGTAACGGGGATTTGTATGCCATTCAGCTGTGTAGCCAGGAACCATCACAACCACCAGTTGTTGATATCATCTACCCCGAAGATGAAGATTCGTTCAACTACACCCAAGCAGGTCAACTCACGATTACTGGTTTAGCTTATGATGTAGACACGTATGTGGATGCGGTACAAATAGCATTGTACTGTATCGATGGAGGTACAACAAAATATTTTAGCATGATGAATGGATGGACTACTACCGAATACTATCTACCCATTGGTGGTACTGGAAGTGGTACTATAGGTGATCCCTTACAATGGGAATACATACTTGAACCCTATAACTGGCAGCTTGAATACGGACCATACTTTGTTCATGTTCTAGCATACGATCATGATACGGCTCCGTTGATGGGTGAGGATACGAACTATTTCTGGGCTCCAGAAGCACCCCCTGGGCTTGTTCATAACGTTCATACCAATGAATGGTTCATGGAGATTCAGACTGCTATTTCTGACACCGACACGGTGAGTGGACATACCATCGAAGTGTACCGAAGTATCTATCATGAAAACCCTGATATTGATGATAAAGAACTCTGTTTAATTGGTATCGGCATGCCTATCATTGAAGGCTATGATGATGATTGTGGTGTATGGATCTCAGCTGATAATGTTGTCCTTGATGGTTTTGAGATTCGAGATTGTAACAACCTTGTTGCTGGTATCTTGGTGGCATCCGATGCGACAGATGTTGTTATTACTCATAACTATATCCATGACAATGATGTTGGAATCTACCTTGAAGTAGAAGATGCAACCATTACTATTGTTGACAATGTCATTAGCAATAATTATTATGGCGGTATTTATGGCGAGGTTAGCACATATGCAGATATTTACATCCTGCGAAATACTATGGAATTCAATGACTGTCCATGGGATTCCTATGGTCCTGGTGGGGCAATCAGACTCCAAGGATTAGACAATTCTGTTTCAATCATTCATGCTATCGTTAATGAGAATATGATTAATCAACTTGATACTGAGGGTGGTCATGTTCGCATTGGATGGACTGATACTGAAGCGACAACCAAAGAAACCTATCTAACGATGATAGATAACTATATGACTGGTGGAAACAGCGGGATATTCAAACTTAACGCTGATTATTACCTTGAAGTCTACGCTGAGGGCAACCATTTTGTTGATCTGCAAGGATGTGTCAATAAAATCGGCTGGTGTGATAATTCATCACAATGGGTAGATGATATGATGGTAACCTTCATTGATAACACATTTACCGACGCACCGTACGCAGATGGGTATGGGATGCTTAAGATCACCGCGTTTGACACTGTTGATGCAACGTTTATCGGAAACACGTTTAGTCATTCACCTGCTGCTGGAGCGTTGCGAATTGGGTGGGTTTGCGATGGCGGCCCTGGGATTTCACAGGTAGTCAATGCAGTTATACAAGAAAACACATTCACTGATAACCATGGTGGTGCCATACTTGTTTGGGCAGAAAGCGAACTCTCAGTTGATATCTCTAATAATTATCTCAATGGAACTGAATGCAGCGGAATTCGTCATGCAATTGAAGTCGTTAGTGGTGCTGATCTTGAAGGAACTATCAATTCGAATACTATCACCAACTTTGGGATAGCAGGAATCTATGTTCATGCTCCATATTCACTGGGAGTTGAGATAAAAGATAACGATATCAGCTATGGTGTTGGAGGAATTGTAGTTCAAAGTGAGAACGCAGTTATTGCAAATAATAATGTTGCACATATGTTGTATGATGGTATTGTCCTTGATGGATCAACTGGATGTACTGTTATAGATAACTATGTTGATGATTGTGGAGATGACGCCTACGATCTTGATGATTCATTTTACAATACTATCATGGATAACACAGGGATAAATAGTGTTGAGGATGGCATCGACCTTGAAGAATCTGATAACAATGACATACTGAATAATATGTTCACCGGGAATCTTGGCGATGGTCTTTCTATTGATCTTTCAGATGATAATACTATATCAGGAAATACGGTAACCGGCAATGCGTACGGTATTTACCTTTTCGGACCAAGCTATAATAACATTATTTATAACAACTATTTCGACAACACCAATAACGCATGGGATGATGGGACAAACCAGTGGAACCTTGAACCACCTGTTGAAGAAAGCAATATTATTGGTGGAGACTGGCTTGGGGGAAACTTCTGGTCTGATTACACCGGTGAAGATACCACGGGTGATGGACTTGGAGACACACCCTACATTATCCCAGGTGGGAGCAACCTGGATAACCATCCGTTGACAACATAGATAAGTATATAAGATGAAGACAAATAAAACACAAAGAAATATGGGGAAGGTTATTATGAACAAAAGAAAGATACTTACAACAATAATAGTCGGCTTAATGCTAATATCCGCAGTTTTAGCAATTGCTCCAACAGCAACAGCAACTGCATATCACGCTTTATGGGGAAAATTGAACATAAATGGTGCAATTGCTGGACCTGGAGTAAAGATACATATAACAGTTCCTTCGAAAAGTTTCGCTACAGATATAACAACAACATCGGTTGATTCAAACGGGTATAATTTCTATGCAGGTTTTGACAATCCAACATACCATGGAGCAAAGGCTTATTTCACTCTGCTTCCACGACCAACAACTGAAACAAACTCTATTGCACTAAATAAAAACGTGGAATCTGTAGAACAATACTTTTTAGTTCTGGATTTCGCAAACAGCCATCCAAACACTCCAAGCAACCCATCCCCAGTAAATGGTGCAACCGACATAGAAACCAGCGCAGATATTTCTTGGACATGTAGCGACCCAGATGCAGACCCAATTACATATGATATCTATTTTGGTACAACAAACCCACCAACTACAAAAGTATCATCCAACCAGGTTGGTACTACATATGATCCTGGAACACTAGGCTCAAGTACAACATATTACTGGCAGATTGTAGCAAAAGATAATATCGTTTGGGATATTGGTGCTACTACCGGGCCAGTATGGAGTTTTACAACAAAAACTGGAAGTACGGGTGGTGACACGGGTGGCGATACCGGAGGTCCTAGTGAGGGTGTAACTACCCCCGAAGGTGGCATTCTAACTGCTGATGCAGGTGGGCCATACTTTGGTGCACCAAACTCTGCAATAAATTTTGATGGAACTCAAAGCAGCGATACAGATGGAGCCATCTTAAAATACGAATGGAACTTCTTTAGCACTGATGTATGGAACAATCTCAGCTCAACACCAACACACACATACACAGAAGCAGGTACTTACCAGATAACACTGAGAGTAACTGATGATGATGGAAATACAGATGATGATACAACCACAGCAACAATTGTTGCCGGAAACAACCCGCCAACAAACCCAACATTGTCAGGAAATATTACGGGACGTAAGAGCGTAGAATACACATACGCTGCAGTATCAACAGATCCAGACGGAGATTCAATAAGCTACACATTCAACTGGGGTGATGGAGAAAGCATAACAATGGAATATTACTCAAGCGGTGTATCAGTAGACAATGCAACGCATGCATGGGCATATGCAGGGGCATATGACATATGGGTGCAAGCAAAGGACTCAAACAACGCATCATCAGAAAAAACATACCTGATGGTACTAATAGATACAAGCAAGGTAGGTGATATAGGATATCTAATTGATCTGAACGGAGACGGCATATACGATGAATTTGAAAGCTCCCAAGGAGATCACCTAATAACAAACATCACAGAACAAGCAGATGGAACCTATCTTATAAATAGCGATGGAGACGGTGACTGGGATTGGATATACGATCCACAAACAGATACACTCACTGCATATACTACAAGCGAAGGTACAGCCCCTGAAGAAACATCTGCAGACAACACTCTTTGGTATGCATTAACCATGGGTACAATACTTGCAGTAATCTTAATTGCCTTAATCTATTTTGCAACCAGAAAGAAACAAAAACCAAAGAAGTAAAAACTTCTTTTTCTTTTTTATTTTTCAAAAATTCAACTTACTTTGTTTCTTTTCTTCTGTGATTGGAGTACGGGTTATAAATTTGGTTAAAATATGTCCTCTTTTAGGGAAGTAAACACACAACTTTGACTTATAATGCAAAAATTTATAAACTATTTTGCAATGTATTATTTATGCTGCAGGAAATTCGAGATATACTTATTTTACAGAGACGTGAAATTGAAAACCGTCTAAATGAGAAATACGTAGAAAGAAAAACTACTATAACATTGGACAATAACCTCATAAAAGTAATCATAGGGCCAAGAAGAGCGGGAAAATCATTTTATGCAATTCATTTTCTGAATAAATTTAATAATTTTGGGTATATTAATTTTGATGACGAAAAATTAGTTGATGTACAAAATTACGATGAAATTGTTATTGCTTTAAACTCTGTGTATGACAATCCAAAATATGTTCTTCTGGATGAAATTCAAAATCTTCCAAAATGGGAGCTTTTTGTCAATAGATTACAACGACAGGGGTTTAATTTAATTATCACTGGAAGTAACTCAAAACTATTGAGTAAAGAGTTATCGACTCATCTCACGGGAAGGCATTCCTTGGTCACTATCTTCCCATTCTCCTTTAAAGAATATTTAGAACTTGAGCATAAAGAATTAACCAGTTCAGAAATAAACGAAAAGTTATCACACTATCTTATGAACGGCGGTTTTCCTGAACCGCTGGTGAAGGATATCGAGCTGAAAGAGTATTTATCGACGTTATTCAACTCTATTGTGTACAAAGATATTGTAAAAAGATACAAGATTCGGCATGCAAAAGAAATAGAGGATCTAGCGTATTATCTCATCTCAAATGTGGCAAATGAATATTCTTTTAATTCTTTAACAAAAATTAGCAAAATAAAAAGTTCACATACTGTGAGAAAATACCTAAATTATTTAGAGGAATCATTCATTTTGTTTAGTCTTTCCAGGTTTTCATATAAAGTAAAAGAGCAATTATCATCTAATAAAAAAATTTACTGCATCGATAATGGATTTATTCAGGCCAAAGCGTTTACCATAAGCCCCGATCAAGGAAAGTTGTATGAGAATGTCGTTGCATGTGCATTAAAAAAAGAAGAAACGAGTGGCAAAATAGCTGTTTATTATTGGAAAAATCAACAACAAGAAGAAGTTGATTTTGTCATAAAAAAAGGAGCGCAAGTTGAGCAACTAATTCAGGTGTGTTATAACCTAACGAATTTGGAGACAAAAAACAGGGAGATACGAGCACTAATAAAAGCAGGGAAAGAACTCCGATGTAAAAATCTCTTGATGGTCACAGAAAATAAAGAAGGAGAAGAGAAAATAGAATGGTTCGGCGATAAGGCGGTGATTCATTTTATTCCATTGTGGAAGTGGCTATTAGACGCATATTAGGGGCGAGGAGAAAGGCGTGCAGGTATTTGTATGGTTTTTGCATTTTAGTGGAATAATTCTTTTTCAAAAGTTCAACTTACTTTGTTTCTTTTAGTCTTTTTTCTTTTTTTAGACTTCACTGGTTCCGCTGGCGCCTTTTTTAGACTTCTTGGTGATGCGACTGAGAACAATTGATCAAAGCTCTTCTTATTCTGACTATACCATTCCTTCCAGCCCTTTAATTCTTCTTCAAGTTTTTTATGTTTAGTTATCGTCTCGTTGTGGATATTGTGTAACTTCACTAGTCGCTCTTTTTCCTTTTCATACTCAACTGTTGTCTCATAATATAGGTCTTCAAATTTCGAATAACTCTTATATTTTTTTAACTCGGCAACTATTTTTTGCAGCGAGTTTGCCATCCCTTCTTTTCTTTTGATCTCCTCTTTTAAGGAACGGATCTCTTTTTCAAACCGCTTTATTGCCTCTCTCAAACCCTTGTCTTTAATTTTTGCCATAATGGGCCTCCCCTTCATACCAAGTAATGTCTAATGTTTTATAAAGCCATGCCCTTCCAAGAGTTAAACCTCAATATTTGCCATTTTTATGTGTTATTTTTACATATTGTCGTTTTTCCAAAAAACCTTTAAATATAGATATTGACAAAAGATATCACGTTAAACAATAACATGTTAATAATTAACGTGGTATGGTAAGATGAAAGGAAAAACGTACAGAACCGCAACGATATTGCTATCATTGTTCTTAGTTTTAGGATTAATCCCTCTTGTAACTGCTCAAGCACAACAAAACAATATCCTAACAGTCGACAAAAGCGGAGGAGGCGACTATACAACTATCCAGGAAGCAATCAACAACGCACCAGATGGATCAACGATATATGTAAAAGCAGGCACATACAGTGAAATCATCGATATAACCAAAAGCATCAACTTGATTGGTGAGGATGAAGTCGTAATAAATCCCATCTCTGAAAAAAATAGCTACGCAATGCGTATCGGGGCTCCGCAAACAAAAATCAGCAAGATTTGCGTAACAAACGGAGCCCCAGGTCCTTACGCTGCAGGTATCTATATATCTGCGTCAAACACAGAGCTGGAAGACTGCAGCGTATATGACACACCGATTGGGCTTGCTATATGGACGTCAAACAATATAATAAACAACTGTGACTTCCATGGATGCAAAGACGAGGGAATAGCACTTCTAGGAAGCATCTATTCTGAATGTAATGGCAATAAAATCACAAACTGCGTGTTCCGCAACAACTGTGATGGCATAGAACTACAATACTCATCAAACAACGTTATTACCAACTGTGAATTCTACGATAATACTCATACCGGAATAGATGCAATTGCAGAATCAAACGACAAAAACACAATAACCAGTTGTAACATCTACAACAACAAAGTGAACGGCATATATCTGTCATCGTCATCTGATAACCAAATAACGGACTGCTCTATTTCAAATAACAAAGATGGAAATGTAATAACTACAGGAAATTCATATAATAATGAAATATCAAACATAAACTCTTACACCCCCAAGACAGAAAATACAAAAAACAGCATCCTAAACGCAATATCAAATATTAAAATTAAAAACTACATTGCTTCTTTTTTATCCTTGTATTTTTTCCATATGTGAGAAATAACAAAAGTTGCCAATAAGCTAAAAGCAAGCAATAAAACTGGTGTCAAAACATTTTGTAAAATCTTAAAATCGATTAAAAACAACGCACCAAACGAAGCCATCATTATACCTGAAATTAGTTTTAGAATTCTGCCATGCCATTCTGATAATTTTATCTTTCCAAGGGTAAAAACAAAAACTAAAACAATAACAATGAGTGGTATTACATAAACTACATTGTAAAAAAAGATGTATGTATAATACTCAAGTCCAGACAAATGATTTAGCGTAAGACTCCTAGCAAAAACAAGAGGGAAACCAAGAGTACAGAGAAGCTCATATGTATTTACTGATGCTGCCAAAAAAATTGTGCCACCAATTGCGGTAGGCAGGTAAGAAGTTTTAACTAACGCCCTTACACGTTCATAGAGCTTAGGTTTTTTATCTTCAGGAATGCTAAGTGAAACTCCCTTTTTAAAAAAGAAAAAATCCTTGATATTAATAGCACCTAGACAAAGGGCGATAGTACCTGCTACAAGAGTTATTATAAATATACTTTCTGTAAGTAAAAAAATATTGAGTAGTGCTGACATAAATATGAAATAAAAGAAACCAGAAAAGAAGATGAAAATAGCACCAATCATAAACATCTTCCTGCGCGATCCTGCATAGAGTAGTAGATTCATAAGAAACAGTAAAACAAAAAATGAGCAAGGATTAAAACTGTCAAGCGCGCCAAGAATAATTGTCTGTGCAGGCAATGAAAGATTGGATATGTTTATTCTACCAAAAAACGGAATATCTATACTTTCGTTTAAATTAAAGGTTTCATTAGGTTTAACGCCAGCAATATAGCCTTCAATGCATTTTTCAAGAGTCTCGTATGTTAGATTGGTCTTTGGAATCTTTGTCTCTTTATTTATTACTGCACAGGGATACGTGGTAAAACCATAGGAATTCATTTCAGAGCTATTTTCCTTATATTTTACATCTTTTTTAATAACGACAACTTCCTGGGAGTAATTTTGGGCTATCTTGTCGACTATTGCTGTGTACTTTTTACAGCTCCCGCACCCGCTGTTGTAGAAATATTCAATGGTTATGTCATCCCCTGCAATTGCCGGCTGTATTAAAAGTAGAAACAAGAAAAGAAAGGCTGTAACAATTATCAACTTTTGATTAGTTTTCTTCATGAAGTTCTCTCCAAATGTTTGAAATGAATAAAAAGCTATTCATGGTATAACCAATAGAGATTTTTAAATAATAGAAACAGATTACGTGTGCTAACAAGTATCTTAGGGGAGTAGAAAAAATGAGTAATGAAAAGGAAGAAAGATGTGTTCTTACAGGTGTTATTGAAACAGAACTTGAAATATTGAAGCGTCATATTCATATGCTCAAAGTATTACAAGAGAGCCAGCCAATGGGAATAATAAAACTGTCTGAGCTGACCAACTATCCGCAGCACATGGTTAGATATTCGCTGAGGATACTTGAGCAAGATGGGCTTATTGAGCCATCAGCTCATGGAGCAGTAACAACAGACAAGGTAGCAAAAACCATAACCTTGCTTAAAAAGACATTGAAAAGAATTGGCGATACATCTGAAGAACTTGCAAAATCTCTATAAACTTTAGCATCAAAATTTTTTGTTGCTGCCGCGGTAACTCAGTCTGGGAGAGTGCACGGCTGAAGACCGTGATGTCGGGGGTTCAATTCCCTCCCGCGGCATCTGTTAATCAGTAGTAGTGCTATTTCTTTTTAGTTTTCCCCGCATAACACCATTGCAAATCACGTTCTTTGATTCTTTCAAGAGTCAGCTCAATGTCACTTTTGGTTGTAATGTGTTGGACATCATGTTTTAGCTCTTTTAGATAAAGAGTTGAGGGAAAATATTTTGGAAGAATTTTACGCATGTGCAATATGCCTCGTCGTTCTCCATAATGATCACACAGTTCTTTGGCATGTTTGGTACAGATCTTCTTTTTTTCCTTAAGGGTGGGCAAAGGAAACTCTTCTCCAGAAAAAGCACAGCAAATTTCAGAGACAAGCCATGGATTTCCCATGAGTCCTCGTCCAGGCATCACCGCAGCAGCACCTGTTTGATTTAGAACGATTTTCGCATCTTTGCCAGTAAAAATTCCGCCGTTTGCAATAACGGGAACAGAAACACGCTGAACGACATCGCTGATGGTCGATAGGTCAATGGAGGATGAAAACTTTTTTTCACCAGTGCGGCCATGAATCGTTAGTGCAACAGCACCAGCGGCAACCAATTTTTGAGATAGAGCTGATGCGGTAATTGCTTTTTTGGATGATCCAATGCGTAATTTTACCGTAACTGGAAGATCAACTGCATTGGAAACAGCTTTTACAACATCACAAGCACGTTGTTCATCATTCATAAGAGCGACTCCTTCACCCCGGGACGTTACTTTCTTTATCGTGCAACCCATGTTGATATCGACGTAATCAAATCCAAGATCTACAACCATCTTTGCAGCTTTAGCCATGCTTGTTGGATCTTTTCCTAAAAGCTGAACTCCTTGGACAAGTGGCCGTGAAACGCGCTTTATCATCTGAAGGGTACGTGGATTTTGATGCAATAGCGCTCCTGCATTAACCATCTCTGTAGTAAGAAATGGAGGATTAAAGTCTGCTAAAATTACACGATATGGATAATCTGTAAACCCAGTGAGCGGAGGAAGCATTAGTTTTGTTTCACACAGACGTTTTACAAATAGGGATGACTTCATGGTAAAACAGGAATAAAATAAGGGGTAATTCTCTCTTTCGTATTGTTAAAGGATTAATTCCAGATTACTTTGATTTTTTATTCAATCTCCAAAGTCAAATCCGCCAAAAATTCTATTTGATGGAATATGTCTCAGCGCAATATTTCCTTTACAATTTTTTATTTCATCTCCCTCTTTTATTGTTCCAGTTGGGAGTTGAGCATTTCCCGAGCAAATTTCGTGTTCATCCCACTTTAGATTTTCATCGTATATCTTTTGTATCTTCAGAGTCCTTGTGTTTTTATCCATTGAAAAAACAGCTGGTATTTTTGGAATTTTTTCATCTTTTTTGTCAAATTTTCCAGATAGTATTAAAGATAAAACTAAACAAAACAGACCTGTGAGGAAAAATTGAATAGGATGCATCCAAATTGCAAGAATCCAACTAATTATCCAAATAGCACCTAAAATTTTTTCAGTACTAGGTATCTTATCCAATATCCCATCCACATCCATCGAAATATGAATGCTTTACATATTTATAATTTTATTCAGAAATCACAATCTCTTTTATTATCTGCCTCAAATAATATCTCCAAAATTTTATATACTCTTATTAGTTTTAGAAAATTAGGGATGCAACCATAATTAGGATGGGTAATAAAGTATAGTATGAAAAGATAGGAAGGGATGGAATCTGTACCTCAAAGAAATTCAGATGGAGAATTTTAAGTCTTTTGGAAATAAGTTGACTGTACCTTTTTTTCCTGGATTTACTGCAATAACCGGTCCAAATGGCGCTGGTAAAAGCAACATTGCAGATGCCATTTTATTTGTCTTGGGCCCAAGAAGCTCAAAGGTAATGCGTGCAGGACGCTTGACCGATTTAATCTTTAACGGTGGTAAGAAACACAAGAATCCAGCGAAATATTGTAAGGTTTCATTGGTTTTTGACAACACTCAAAGAAGAATGCCAGTAGATTCAGATCAAGTGGTATTGACAAGAATGATCAAACGAGCACCACTAAAAGATGATCCAAATAATTACTATAGCAAATTCTACATCAATGATCGTGCTGCCAGCTTTTCTGATTTCGTGAATCTATTGGATCATGCCCGCATTTCTGGAGATGGATACAACATAGTTAAACAGGGTGATGTCACCCATCTTACTGAGATGGGATCCATTGATCGAAGGCGAGTAATTGATGATATTGCAGGCATCAGCAATTTTGACGAAGACATTAAAAGAGCAGAAAAAGAAAAACAAGATGTGGACGGCAATCTAGAACGCATAGGGATTATTTTAAATGAAATTTCCACTCAGATAAGGCAGCTTAAGAACGATCGAGACAGCGCCTTTAAATACAAAGAGCTAAAGGATAGACTCTACGAGACAAAAGCCAAAATTGCACTCAAAAAGAAACAAGACGTTGAATCTCAGATGGCTGAAATCAGTCGACAGATTGAATCCTACGAAACCGAACGAGGCAAACTGGATGATAAAAGTAACGAATTGAAAGAGGAATATGCTGACGCCCAGAAAAAGCTTGAAGAACTTGAAAAAAAGATCGGAGATGTCGGTGGCGACGAAGTAAAAGAAATCAAAGAAAAAATAGACGCGGCACGAGCTGAGGAAATTAAAATTGATGAGAGGATTAACTATTCAACTGATGAAATCAAAAATATTCAAAAAGAGGAAAAAGAACTAAAAGTAACTTTGGAAGCTCTTGATAAAGAGCTTGCAGAAAATGCAACTCAAAGAGATGAATTGACAAATAAAATTGGCGAAAAACAAAAAGAATTAACTGAGAAAGAAACAAAACTGTCTGAATCAAAAGACACCATTGCTAAATCCGATGACAAATCTATGGATCTAACCAAAGAACTAATGGAGATGCGTGAGGAGTATAACGAGAAACAAACTCTTTTGCATGAACTTAAACTTAAACGCAATAGATTTACAGATAAACTGGAGTCTTTAGATCATCAGATTGCCGAGATGCAAGAAACAAAGTCAACCTACGAATTCGAATTAAAAGATATTGATTGGCAGTCGGGTGAACTAAGTAAAGAACATCACGAGAAAAATAAGAAAACAAAGGACATCGAAAAACAGCTTTTTGATAGTAAGAAGCGTGAAGCAAAGATCACTGAAGAATTGACCGACTTAGACAATGCCATACGAAGATTACAACGTGAACAATCAAAACTACAGGCTGAGCTGGATGCAATACAGTCTGTACAAACCAGGTATAATCCTGCGGTTAATGAAATTTTAAAAGCACGCGATAGCGGTTCGTTAAAAGGAATACATGGAACAATTGCTGAACTAGCAAAGGTTGATGAAAAATACGATGCCGCTGTTGAAATAGCAGCCGGCGCTCGCATGCAGTCCATTATCGTTGATGATGATGAGGTGGCTGCAAAGGCCATTAGCTTTTTACAAAAAGAAAATCGCGGTCGTGCTACATTCCTTCCATTAAATAAAATGATTGCGGGTAAACCACGCGGTAAAGCACTCATGGTTGTAGAAGATCCAAAGTCCCATGGATTTGCCATGGATCTTGTTAAATTTAAAAAGGAATACGAAGGTGCCTTTTGGTATGTATTTGGAGATACCATCGTTGTAGATGGCCTTACTGATGCGCGCCGGCTTATGGGTGGCGTTCGCATTGTAGATTTAAAAGGCGATTTGATAGAAGCCAGCGGTGCGATGGTCGGAGGAAGCCTACCTTCATCTCGTCTTTCATTCAGTAACGTTGATAGGAGCAAACTTGAAGAAATCTCTGGGCAGCTGCAAGCAGCCATCAAAAGTCAAGATGATTTATCTGATGAGCTTGCTAAGTTAAAAAAAGAGATAGTGGAGTTGGAAAACAATCTTGGGACATTCAGAACAGAAATAGATGTTGGTGCACAGACCAAGGACGTGGAAGTCAGGAAAAAAGAATTTACAGGAAAACTAGACGTACTTTTAAAAGATCTTGAAGCAAGGATTAAGGAAAAAGAAGAAGAGGATGCAAAGCAAAAAGAGGTCATAGCCGAAATTGATCAGCACGAAAAACGATTGGAAGAATTGGATAAAATAAAAGAGGAAAAAGGCAAAACCCTCTTAAAAGGAACCAAAAAAGAACTAGCACAAGAGACGCGGAATTTAGAAAAAGAAGTGTTAACAATTCAGGAAGAAACACTTGGTCTTCGCTCAGAATTCGAAGCAATGATTAAAAAAATAGAGCTGCTGGAAGATAGAAGAAATGAGATTTCCACAAAAATAGAAACGATAAACAATCAAATTGTAACATTTAAAAATTCAATCGAAGAAATGAAAGATTCTAGATCAAAGTATAGAGATGAGCTAAACGCTTTGATGAAGGTTGAAGAGCAAATTTCTGGTAAGATCAAGGGTCTTGCCAATGAGCGTGATGGACTTTATAAGAAAAAAGTTTCAGCCGAAAACGAACTTGACAAGATGAGCACCCGCATCGAATCATACCAAGATCTAATATCGCGGGCAAAGTACAGGATGCCCACGCTTGAGGATGAGATAAAAGAAATCGAGCAAGAGCTTAAACTTTACAATGTTGAAATCACCGATAAAAAATTACCAAACGTTGAAGCATTGAAAGATACAGTAAACTCAATCGAAGCAAGCATGAAAGAGCTTGAACCGGTCAACATGCGTGCTTTAGAAGAATACGATCATCAATCAGAGCGTAAAAACAAACTCGATGAAGATGTAAAACATCTGAAAGATCAGAAGAAAAATCTTGTAAAACTCGTAGATGAGGTAACAGTCAAGAAGAAAGATCGATTCTACGAAATCTATGATCAGGTAAACAAAAACTTCAAAGATATTTATGCGCAACTCTCAGAGGGTGGTGAAGCCGAACTTCAACTAGAGGATCAAGAACATCTCTTTGAATCCGGGCTGACGATAAAGGCAAGACCTAAAGGTAAAAAGGTTCTTTTGTTGTCTGCACTATCCGGCGGGGAAAAAAGTATCGCTTCACTTGGATTTATATTTGCCATACAACACTATGACCCAAGCCCATTCTACGTTTTAGATGAGGTAGACATGTTTTTAGATGGAGTAAACGCAGAAATTGTATCACGTATGATAAAACAAAAATCAGAATATTCACAATTCATCATGGTCTCTCTGCGTAAGGTGGCATTGAAAGAGGCCAACCACGTATATGGTGTTACAATGAGAGACACGGGCGTTTCAGAAATGATTGGTGATATAGATCCGGATGTCGTAGGTCCAAAAGGAGAAATAAAGATTATTGAAGGAGGGCACGCTCATGGAGCAGCTTAAATTAACAATAGACACAGACGTGATAAATCACTTGCTATTCCACAAATCGCTCATCGATGAAAAAGAGGATGCGTCAAGAATTAATTATTATGTAGATGTACTGGAGAAGACAAACGAAGGGGAACACGTCTCGATGGACAACCCGTTTGACAGATCCATTGCGATTGCATTTGATTTAGTAATGAGTCATCAGTTGAACCCTTGGAATATTGACTTGGTTAGCTTTTCTACAATGTATCTGAAGCGGGCAAATGAAGAAAAAATAGATTTGATGACCGCAGGACGCATCATCTATATGGCTTGGAAAATACTGAAATTACAAAGCGATAATTTAGTCGTAAGCATGGAAAAAGCCGAAGAAGCAATAGAACAGCCATTTGGCTGGGAGGATATACCAACGGCCGCATGGGCGGAAAATCTGGACGACTACTCGTATACAAATCTTTTAATGAAGATGCCCGAGCCACCAATAAACGAACCATTGAGAAGAAACTCTGAGCGAAAAGTAACATTAATCGAACTTTTAAACGCATTTGATCAAGTTAGAAAAGAATCTGAAGAATACCAGCTTCTTGAAGAACAAAGGCGTGAGGAGCGGGAAAGAATAGAATTGTTGGCAAGAAAAAACATGATTGGTACAGCTCACGAGGATCATCTTGAGGAAGATGTAATGGATGTATGGAAAAAAATCCAAAAACATCCTAAGAAAACCATGGCCTTGTCTGAGCTGTGTGGTGAAAAAAACCGCGAGGAATTCATAAAAACTCTAATGTCAATATTGTTTTTAGCATATGATAACAAAATAATTGTATACCAACAAAAATTCCCATATGGGAATATATTTATTAAAAACATAGGATATGCGTAATAGAGGTATCCAGATGGGTTTGAAAGAAAAAAGATTGGTCGAATCAGTATTGTTCTCTGCAGGAAAGCCCGTATCTATAGATGAAATCCAAGCAGCAACAAGCCTTGCGCCTAAAAAAATCGATGAGGCAATGAAAGAGCTCATCGATGATTACGATGTTTCACGTAAGGACGAAACATCTATGGAGATTATCAAAGCAGGCAATAAATTTGCAATGCAAGTCAAAAAGAAATTCGCAGAGCAATCTGTAATGGTTGCAAAACCTGAAATCCAAAGTAATCTGTTAAAAACACTCGCATTAATAGCCTTTCATCAACCAGTCAAACAATCAAACCTGCGACGAATGATCGGTCCCAAGGTTTACGAGCACATTGATGAACTCGTCGGCATGAAACTGATAAATTCAAAACCACATGGATCAACAGAGCTGATTGCAACAACCAAGCTATTTCCTGAGTATTTTGGCATTGATACGACAAAGCCTGAAGAAATCAGAGAATTTTTGGCAAAAAAGGTCATAGGAAACATAGACAAGGTAGACATCAAGGCAGAAGAGCAGACGGAAGAGCAAGTTTAGAATTAATAATCTAAATGATACTTCTCAACAAAAAAATATTTAAGCTAGCCTATGTTGTTTATAACTAGAATTATAAGGAGGCAAAAAATGAAAAAGATATTAATCTTGGCAATATGTGTTTTGTTTGCAAGTATGTCTATTGCAACAGCAATGCCGTTTTCATCTGTAGCAAAAACACAGACGCCGGCTATTTTAGCTCAAAGCGGAACCTTTGACGGATCAATAGGATACAAAGCACAGGGAAACTGGACTGAAGTCGGAACACTTACTGGAACATACGAGCAAAGAGCCCGCGGCTATAGATTTGATGGCACATGGGCAATAGAAGGACAAAATCAAACCTGGACAGGAACAATGAGGGGCGTATTTGGAAGACACATCTTAATCGGA
Source organism: Thermoplasmatales archaeon (assembly GCA_041305025.1). Classification (GTDB taxonomy): domain Archaea; phylum Thermoplasmatota; class E2; order DHVEG-1; family DHVEG-1; genus JBFYMG01. Next base: position 22,082 of record JBFYMG010000054.1, on the reverse strand, counting down.
AGAGTTACCATAGAAGGACGCGATAGAAACGTGCCTATAATCGGTTTTATCGGCTTTAAAGAGGGCAACTTTGCCGGAAGGTTCATGGCGCCAGTTGGTCCTGCACTATACTTCAAGGGCACATACACTTAAGCCCTTCTTTTTCTCTTTTTTACTTTAAAGAAATAACCTTAGAATATTTTTGGTAATTAGTGTAAACGATATCGGGTAACACTTGTACAATAAATCCTTTATAAGGAGAGAAACAGAGTATAGCACGTAGTTGTTGGGTTGAGGGAGAAAAATATTTTTTTATCCTTTCACCTCCTCTCCTCTCCGTGCTCCCTCGTTCAACAACTTTAAGCTTGCTAACTGATTAAGGTTTTTTGCATATCTTTATAAATACTAGAATGTTATCAATCGTTAATTTTGGGGTGGTAAATAAAATGAAGAATGTTTTATTGAAAAAAACGTTGGTTTTGGGGATAATGCTGGTTTTTGCAGTAACTGTTTTCGTGCCAAGCGCATATGGTATTACAGTTACTAAAAATTCAAAAAATGTTGTAACAACTGTTCAAACAAACGGAGATGTAATAAACATAAATTATCAAATAAACAAATTTACTACAATGCCCGTTACAATCAACGGATTAACGTACTATCGTATTCTTATGAAAGACGAGTCAAATATACTTTTGAGAGCAGCACCAGACGTTCCAAATATTTGTCGTAGTATAATTATTCCAGATACCGCAGAAATGAAAATTAGGGTTGTCAGCTCTACTTTTGAAGAATATAAAAATATCCTGGTAGCACCATCAAAGGGCAATTTGCTACGCACGGTAAACCCTGATGATGTGCCATTCGAGTTTGGTAGTTCATACAAAACAAACAGCTGGTATCCAAATGATATTGCTGAACTTAGTGAACCATACATTCTGCGTGATTTTCGTGGGCAAGTAGTAAAAATCAACCCAATTCAGTATAATCCGATAACAAAAACAATGCGTTTTTATAAAGATATAACTGTTGAGGTATATCCAGTAGGAACTGATACATTTAATATAATTAACAGAGTGCAACTGCCATCAAAAATCAGCGCTGATTTTAAACAGATATATGAAAGTCATTTCATAAATTTCAATAATCTGGGTCGTTACGAACCAGTTGAAGAACAAGGAAACATGCTAGTAATTACTTACGATTCTTTTTGGGATAACATGCTACCTTTCGTAGAATGGAAGAACATGAAGGGCGTTCCAACAGAAATGGTAAAAGTCTCTACAATTGGTAACGCAAATGCAATAAAAACTTACATATCTGAATATTACAATACAAACGGTCTTACCTTTGTTCTTTTAGTTGGTGATGCTGCTCAAGTGCCGACTTATTTTGCTGGTGGTATAGCATCTGATCCAAGTTATGGCTACATAATTGGCAACGATCATTATGCTGATCTCTTTGTTGGTCGTTTTTCCGCAGAAAATGTTGAACAAGTTGACACACAGGTCCAAAGAACTGTTGAGTATGAACGTGACCCCCAAATTGGTGCAGAGTGGTACAAGAAAGGGGTAGGAATTGCATCTTCCCAAGGTCCTGGAGACGACAACGAAATGGACTATCAACATATACGCAACATTCGTACAAAACTTCTTGCTTTTACCTACAGTGCTGGCGATGAGTTATATGATGGTAGCCAAGGTGGTGGAGATGCTTCCGGTGATCCTACGCCAACTATGGTTGCTACTGCGGTGAATCAAGGTCGCAGTATCATTAATTATTGTGGACATGGATGGCCGCAAGGCTGGGGTTCAAGTGGATTCAGCAATACCGATGTTGACGCATTAACAAATGATAATATGCTTCCATTCATTACATCTGTTGCTTGTAACAATGGAGAGTTTGACAGTTACACTTGTTTTGCTGAAGCATGGCTGAGAGCAACCAATGATGGGGAGCCAGCTGGTGCAATCGGTGCATTTATGTCAACGATAAGTCAGAGTTGGGATCCACCAATGCAAGCACAAGATGAATTCAATGATATCTTGGTAGGAACTTATCCAGATAACATAAGAACGACTTTTGGTGCTCTCTGTTTCCAAGGTTGCATGTCTATGAATGACCAATATGGTTCAGATGGTTGGGGCGAAACCGATGCATGGACTGTTTTCGGAGATCCATCCTTACAAGTACGAACTGATACACCAGCTACCATGACCGTTTCGCATGCTTCAGAAATTGAACAAGGAGCAACAACATTTGAAGTAACAGTTACCGACGTAGACGGTGCATTATGTGCAATTTCACGCAACTACGTCATTCTAGGATATGCTTATACAGATGCAACGGGTCATGCAACAATACAGTTTGATCCACCCATGGTTGGTGGAGAACCAGTAGATATAGTTGTAACCGCCTTTAACAAAATGCCCTATGTCGCTCAGCTATCAACTATAACCAATAACCCACCTGAAAAACCAGATACACCAACTGGACCTGCAAGTGGAAAACCAGGAACGCAATATCTATACTCAACAAGCACAACTGATCCAGATGGAGATTTTGTTTCATATATGTGGGATTGGGGCGACGGAACAACAAGTAGTTGGCTGGGGCCGTTTAATTCAGGAGCAACTGCCACTGCAACACACTCTTGGACCGAGCAAGGATCATATCAAATCAAAGTAAAAGCAAAGGACACCTTTGGCGCCGAAAGCGATTGGTCAGATCCGATGCCAATAACAATGCCGCTAAATCAACAATCAATGAGAACCATACTACTTCATTACCATCTCGGAATCTAGAACTTCAAAATCTCATTTTCTTTTTTAAAATAAGAAAAGAGAGGCTATAAGTTACGGTTCAACGACGAAAGGTTTAAATTATCTTTTACTAAACATCGAAAGATTTAAATTCCGTAATCGATTAACAGATGTTAATTAAGTGTGTGTGGGGTAGTAAATACAAATGTACATTATTTGGTATTTTGTGGTGTAACTACCCAAAAATCATCAAAAAAGAAGCAAGCCACAAAATTTAAAAAAGTTTAAAAAGAGATGTATATTTGCATTTGTATATAATTTAGGGGGTAGAAGATAGAATGAAAAAAACAACTATATCGTATTTTGTGGTAGGGCTGCTGTTAATAAGTAGTTTTGCTGCAATAGGGTTAGGAAAAGAAGCTGGTGATAGTAACGAGACGACAATAAATCTACAATTTTCACAGCCAAGCGTTACAGAGAAAGTATTGGAGAGACAAACGTATGAAATATTAAATGTTGCGGGTGCAAGCGCACAGTTCTATCATGCGGGTCAACCAACATTGCCGATGTATGCAACTACGTTGACTTTACCTTTTGGAACTGAAATAAATAATGTCAATTTTGAAATCCAAGAAGTCAAAACCATGACTTTACCAGACAAGATTTTACCTGCTCCACAGCCCGTAATACCAGATTTAGAAGATGGCACCATCCAATATATTATGGATGAAACAATTTACAGCTCATCAAATCTGTTCCCGGAAAACTGGTTTAACTATTACGCGGGTGCTGGACTTGACGGCAATAACGAACATAAAACTTTCTTAACAGTTCAGGTCTATCCAGCAAGATATAGTCCTGCAACCAATACACTAAACTATGTTGAAAATGGTGTTTTGACAGTAACATATACGGAGCCTCAGACTAATCCGTTCCCTGCAACCACTGCATACGACCTAGTAATTATAGCTCCATCAAAATTTTCCGGTGATTTGCAAAAACTAGTTGATGCAAAGCTCAGTCATGGAATTACAACGATACTTAAGACAACTGAGAACATCTATAGTGAATATACTGGTGTTGATAAGCCTGAGAAAATTAAATATTTTATAAAAGATGCAATTGAAACCTGGGGAACCAAGTACATCTTACTTGTAGGTGGTATGGACTCAATTATATCTGGCGTCAGAAAGGATGATGTTAACCAGGGGTCAAAAGATTGGCTTGTACCAGTTAGATATACAAATCTTTGGGATACTCCTCCAACCTTTGATGCAGGATTTATCAGTGATTTATACTATGCGGACATATATAACAGCGATAGTAGTTTTTCCAGTTGGGATTCAAATAGTGATGGCATATTTGCAAAATGGCATGGCACTGGTAAAGATATCATAGATCTTTTCCCTGATGTGGCCGTAGGCCGACTTGCATGCCGCAATAAAATCGAATTGAAAATCGTGATAAACAAGATAATAAACTATGAGAAAGCACCAGCTGGGTCATGGTTTGATAACATGATACTGATCGGTGGTGACTCTCACGATGACGTACCATATGGTACAAATTTCATAGAAGGAGAAGTTACTTGTGACTATGCATATGATAACTTTATGACTGAATTTACAGCCGTAAAAATATATGCATCCAACAAGGATACTGATCCAGATATGATACCAACGAAAACTAACATTGTAAGAGAGATATCAAAAGGAAGTGGCTATCTACTATTTGATGGGCATGGTAATCCAGCAGTATGGAACACTCACTATCCTAATGATTTTACACAATGGGTTGGAGGTATTAGCGTATTGGACATCATGAAACTGAAAAATGGTGGGAACCTACCTGTAACTGTAGTTGGAGGATGCCATAATAGTATGTTCAATAACACACTTTTAGCTGCGCTAACGGACAAGGACGATTCAGCATCTACCTGGGTTTATGGTCAACCTATACCAGAAGACTTTAGTTGGATGCTAACACGCAAATTGGGTGGAGGATCCATTGCAACAATGGGTAACACGGGTCTTGGTTATGGTACTGTAGGTGATGGCGGCGACATTGACGGCGATGGCGTAGATGACCCAGATTGCGTTGAGGCTTTAGGCGGATACCAAGAAAGAATGTTCTATAAAACAATTGATGAAGGCGTTAACATACTGGGAGATGTATGGGTTGGTACAATGAACAAATACTTAACTACATTCCCGGGCATGGCCGACCAGATTGATTGTAAAACAGTTGAGCAATGGCCCCTTCTAGGTGACCCGAGTCTAATGATTGGCGGATACCCAGCAACTGCTGGTCTAAAAGCCAAAATAGACAGTGCCGAAGCAGGTATCGTTGCTGCCCCTGGTGACGCTGTTGAACTTAGCGGTATTGCATCCGATGGACAAGCACCATACACATATGCATGGGACCTTGATGAGGATGGAATATATGATGATGCCAGCGGATCAACAGTATCCACGAGTTGGACTTTACCTGGTGCATACTGGGTTAGCCTCAAGGTTACAGATGGTAACGGAGCAACAGATGTCTATGATACTGTTGTTGGCATAGAAATTGGTGCATCAACACCAGCCCGACCCGATGGAGCATCAAAAGTAAATGCTGGTAAAGTGTACACGTACACCACAAGCATTGACACAACGGCTTGGGACACAATATACTACAAATTTAGCTGGGGAGACGGAACAGAAACCGAGTGGCTTTCAGAGCCTACAGCATCTCACACCTGGAGCAAGAAAGGCGTGTATCAAATCAAGACACAGGCCTTGTTTGTAAAAGGCGGCAATAGAATTCCAGATGAGTATGAGCAAACTGAACTTAGTGACTGGTCAGATCCACTTGCCGTCAAGGTACCAAGATACGGACCTTCAATGACAATATTGGAAAAATTATTAGAACGCTTCCCAAATGCGTTCCCAATATTGCGACAACTGTTAGGGTTATAAATTAACCCTCTCTTTTTTTCTTTTTTTTATTTTATTTTTTTTAAATTCTATCCATTCTAAATAGATAAATATTTTTAAATAAATTTATTTAAAAAAATATTTCAAAATAAAGAAAAGCTTAAAAATAATTTTTGTATTATTTATTTTGGAGTTATTTTGGGAGGTAGAAAATGATTGTGTTAAATGAAAAAATAAAAGCAACGTTGTTAGCAATAAGCCTTGTATTAGTAACATTTGTATTTTTACCATCTGTTAAAGCCGATGGTAATTGGACTGTTGTAGTTGTCGATTCAGGCGGTTTTGTTGGAGCAGATTCTTCGATTGCTATTGATTCTAACAACAGACCACATATAAGTTATTACGATTCGACAAACGGTAAGTTGAAGTATGCTAAATGGACCGGTTCATCTTGGTTAACTTCAACTGTGGGTGATGCCGGTGATTCTTACACTTCGATTAAATTGGATTCTAGTGGCAATCCTCATATTAGTTATTGGTCTGGTGATAGTAGTTATGATCTTAAATATGCATCTTGGACAGGTTCGTCTTGGTCTATTGAAACTGTCATTTCTGCTGGAGACGTTGGATATCAAAATTGTCTAGCTATAGATTCTAATAATAAACCTCATATTGTTTATTCTGATGATACAGGCAATCCATATTATTATTTGAAATATGTAAAGAAGACAGGGACTTCATGGGAAGGTTCAATTGTTGAAACAGGTTACTCTGGAATAGGATGCGTCTCAATAGATATTGATACTAGTAATCTACCGCATATTAGTTATTTCAGCTCAACAGATCATTTGAATTATGCTAAGAAGACTGGTTCATCCTGGTCTATTGAAATTGTTGATTCAGCAGAAGACGCAGGAGTTACTAATTCGATTGCATTGGATTCAAGTAATAATCCACACATAAGCTACAATACTTATGATGGTTATAATTTGAAATATGCTGAATATGCTGGTTCGTCATGGACGTATGCCACGGTTGATTCAGCTGGCAATGTAGGTATGTTTAATTCGATTGCAGTGGATTCAAGTGGTCAGCCGCGTATCAGTTATGTTGATACTACTAACTCGAATTTGAAGTATGCAAAACGTACCGGGTCAACATGGTCGACAGAAATTGTTGATTCAGCACCGAGCATTGTTGAGTGTACTGCGATTGCTTTGGATTCAAGTAATAATCCTCATATCAGCTACTGGGATAGAACTACGGGCGTTAAGGATTTGAAATATGCTACGTGTGTTAGCACAAGCCCTGTGTTGTCGTATTCACAAACAGAAATTCATTTTGGTAACCATGAACAAGGTTGGACTGGTAGCAGTACTTTTGAGATTTGGAACAGCGGTCCAGGAACATTAACGTATTCGCTTTCTGAGAATTTAAATTGGATTACTGTCAGCCCTGCAAGTGGTAGTTCAACAGGTGAGCATGACATAATTACTGTTAGTGTTGTTAATACTGGGAGTATGAATGGTTATTACAATGGCGCAATCTCTATTAATTCCAATGGCGGTGGTGGTAGTGTCTCTGTCGATATAACTATAACCCCACCAGCACAACCAATATTGTCAGTTTATCCAACAGCCATACAATTTGGTACACATGAACAAGGTTGGACTGGCAGCAGTACATTTGAAATATGGAATAGCGGAACTGGAACTCTAACGTATAGTTTGTCAGAAAGCATCTCTTGGGTAACTGGGATAAACCCGCCTAGTGGAAGCTCAACAGGCGAACACGACACAATAACAGCCAGTGTAGGAAATACTGGTAGTATGTCAGGATACTACAGCAGTACAATATCAATTACATCAAACGGAGGATCGTTTAGCCTTCCCGTTGATATTACTATAGAAGAACCGCAAACAGACGATTGGACCGTTATAGCGTATTTATGTGGTGATAGAAATCTTGGAACTTGGTGCCAGCGCTCACTAGATTATATGACTGCTATAGGCTCACAAAATGGTATCCAAATAATTGCATTAATAGATGGAGAGGGTGGCGGAGATTCACGAGCATATCATGTAATGCCAAATAACCAAGTTGCTATTCCACTAAACCAAATAAACCCTGGATGGGGAAACGAAGTCAACATGGGGGATCCGCAAGTGCTAATCTCTTTTTCAGCATATTGCATAAATAATTACCCTGCAAATCATTATATGATTATACCACAGGACCACGGCGGGTCATGGCGTGGTTGCTGTTTGGATGACTCAGGGGATATTCTGAATATCAATGATTTGAGAATTGCTTTCCAGCAGACGTCAAGCTTGATAGGTAGGCAAGTAGACTTAGTTTTCTTCAATGATTGTCTAATGAACTCTATAGAAATAGCATTTCAACTAAGTCCATTTGTAGAGTTTCAGACAGGTTCAGAAACAATTTCTTGGACAAGTACCTGTGATGACGAATACCAAGATATACTTCAAAATATGGTAAACAACCCAGGCATAACTCCTCAAGATTTGGCTAATTATATAACCAACGCTCAATCACCACATGATTCTCCATCATATAGAACACAATCCATTTCAACTATCTCTCTGGCCCTGGTGCCAAGTCTAGTAGCATACGTTGACGATCTTGCAGAAGACTTATACAACAAACTAGACAATCCCACATATCGTACTGAAATAAAAACGGCTAGAGATCAAAGTGAATATACAGTTGGACCATGTGGTGGCGAAATCGAGAGGTTGATAGATTTATACGATTTCGCATCATTTATTTATACATATGTTTCAGATCCTTCGACAAAATCTATAGCACAAAATATTATGAATAGTATAGGGCCCGCTGGTGGGCAAAATGGCTATACAATCACAAAAGAGCGGCATACTGATTCAGCGTATTTCTGCAGAGGCATGTCAATTTATTTCCCAGATTGCTCAAATAGATACAGTGGAGCTTATTTAGATGGAAATAATTTTGCGAGCAGCACATATTGGAACGAGTTTTTATCAGAGTACTTGGGAGGAACAACTTCTGAAAGCTGGGGCTGGGATGCAAATATAAGAGCTTCAGCAGAAGGCGGGGATGATTACTTCACATTTGGAGAAGACGAATATGCTACTGATGGATTTGATAACGATCTAGATGTTCAATATTCGGATAATCCACCAGATGTAGAAATCTACTCTGCAACAAGCAGCATAGATTACTCTGTTGACATTAGATATGGACCAAATACAAATAAAATATGGGATATTAACGTAAAGTGGCAAGGTTCAGATTCTACTGCAATAACATTGACATGGGATATATCACTTATACCTCAAGATGAATATATATCTGTGATTCTGTACGATTACGATACTAGTACACAGACAAATATGCTCTCCTCTAATTTTTACTCTTTCGATATCGGTGCCGGTGAGACACATCATATGAAAATTATTTGCAGTAGCAGTGAAAGTAATCCACCTATCAAACCACAACCGCCATCTGGCCCAACAGCTGGCAAGCCCGGTAAAGAATACACATATACTGCTGTTACAATTGATCCAGATGGAGATCAAGTATCATATATCTTCGACTGGGGCGATGATACAACAACCCAAACACCGTTTGTAGCATCTGGGCAAACTGGGAGTGGTGCACATACATGGTCTAAGAAAGGAAATTACGAGATAAGAGTTAAAGCAGTTGATGAGCATAACATGGAAAGTGATTGGTCAGAACCACTTGCCATCAGATTACCAAGATACGGACATTCAATGGCAATATTGGAAAAATTATTAGAGCGCTTCCCAAATGCGTTCCCAATATTGCGACAACTGTTAGGGTTATAAATTAACCCTCTCTTTTTTTAATTTTATTATTAAGTTACTAAATAAATTTGTATACATATTATTGAAAAAATCAATATATTAAAATAGAAAGATTTGCATTATAGTTAAGCATAGGATTTGGGAGGAAAGATAATGAAAATTAAAAAATACACTAATTTTAAGGTAGAGGCCATATTTGTGACAATAATTTTACTATCGTTGTCAACGCTAATACCCGCGTCTCAAGGTCTAGCTTTGGATGAAAAACAACCATCTAACCCAAAAAACAACCATTTGGGCAATACAGATTTTTCTATAACAATTCATAGAATTAAACAAGAAGATGAAATGGATCCCATGCCATATGATGAGGCAGACTGGCGACTAATAATGTATGTAGATGGTGTGGAAAAAACATATGATTGTGTTGGAGATGACATAACACTTGATGAAACATTCACTTGGGAAGAAATGATTCAAGAAGATCTTCATATAGATGTAGACATAAGACTTATGGAAAGAGATGATTGGCCTGGTGCAAATGATATATCTGACATTAGTGCCTATGCTGGTGGCGGAATTGATGATTCAAATGATTTTACAAGAGGAGCTATTTTTAAACGAACCTATAATCCAGGAACAAAAGATTGGAAACCCGAAAATGAAAACAACGATTATCTTCAATATGAATATGATGCTCAATCTAATTTGGGTTGGTATATAACAAGTGGAAATTTTGATGGAAGTACAACAACTGATGAAAACGATGCAACCATTTGGTTTAACATATCGATTGGAAATAGGCCACCTATTGCGCCTACTAAACCAGACGGACCAGATGAGGGAGAGGTATACTATATTTACGATTTTAGCACACAAGCTATGGATCCAGATGGCGATGCATTTCAATTTGGTTGGGACTGGGACGGAGATTATGTAATTGATGAATTGACCGACTACTATGAATCATGGGAAACAGCAACAATTTCTCTTGTGTGGCTTGACCCCGGCGTCTATTATTTGCGAGTAGTAGCAATTGATGAAAACGGCATGATTGGTGGATGGTCTGATCCTTTAGTTGTTAGAATAAATGGGCCTGGAGGAATGAGTGGGTATATTGTCGAAGAGTGGTCCCTAGGGCACGTTTATACACTTTACTTGAATGAGTATGAAACACAAAATCTTGTCAATACAATACAAAACGCCGAATATGTTATAGATGCCGTGGCAGCACTTATTGTTGCCATTGCTGCAGCTTGCGGTTATCCACTTGATTTTACCATTGCAACTGCAATAGCTATAGCCATACTCCAAGTTGGTGTTGCTATTATTGTGATGATGGATCAAGGTATGGGTATCTATTTCAGAATTTATACGGCAGAAATAAATGGTGTGCCTCTCAGTTTTTACCCATACATATGGCCACAAACAATGGGTGGAAGCGGAAACGAAGATAACATTGCGCCTGATAAACCAACTAAACTAGCAGGACCTGCAAGAGGAAGTTTGAATAAAGAATATACATACTTCTCAAGTACCACAGATAATGATCAGGATCGAGTGTTTTATATCTTTGACTGGGGCGACGGAACCTTTAACTTTACAGATTGGTACGAACCTGATGAAACAGCAAGCTTTTCACATAGCTGGTCCAAAAAAGGATCTTACAATCTGCGAATTAAAGCAATTGACGATCATGGAGCTGAAAGCGCCTGGTCAGATCCATTGCCCATAAAAATGCCAAGAGTTAGAAATTCTAATTTGCTGATAATGCGTCTTTTGGAACGTTTTCCAAACGCATTTCTGCTGTTGAGATATTTGGCTAGTCTGTAATTAGCCACTAACTCTTCCATTTTTTCTTTTTAATATTTTGTGAGAGGAGCAAGATAGAAATGCGAGGAAAAATATTAGCATTGGCCCTGGTCTTTTTGATGACTTTGGGAAGTTTTGGAGCAGTTGGAGCTACAAGTGTTACATCAAAAAATTTTGATATTGCTAGCACACAAAAGATTGAAAGTGATTTGATTTTTTCGTCCGGAACTCTTGCAAGTCAAAAGGCAGTTATTGTTGGTGGCGGTAACGGACTTTATTATGCTGATGATGACGCCATCAATATGAAGGAACTGTTGATTGCAAATGGCTGGAGTGCAAACTCTATTACGTTATTACTAAACAGTCAAGCTACAAAAAATGCCATTACTACTGCTCTAAATAACATGGCAAGCGTTTCTACTGGTAGCAGCATATCAATATTCTTTTTTAGTGGGCATGGTACATCTGATGAAAATGGCGAAGCACTCTGTTGCTATGATTCCTATTTGTATGACTATGAATTCAATAGTATCTTGGATAATTTTAATGGACGAGTAGTAGCGGTTCTAGATTCTTGCTATAGTGGAGGAATGCCTCCATCGGCTGTGACAAGTATTGTAGTCGATGAATTCATCACTAATTTTATTGAAGGAGCCACATCAGGACGTGGAAATATAAACCGTGTTATTTTGATGGCTTGTGCACAAAATGAATACTCCTATGAAACCGGTGAATTGGAAAGTGGAGTGTTTAGTTATTTTTTGAGAGAGGGATTGAATGGTCCAGCTGATGAACAAGGAAACAACGATGGCACTTTTACGGCCGAAGAAACTTTTAATTATGCACAACCAAAAACCACACAATATGAGTCATCTCAGCATCCACAAATTTTTGATGGAGACCCGTATGAAGATGTTCCTATTATAGGTGTAAGTCTTTATTCAGAAATGACTTTTTACGGACAGGACTGGGACAAAGATGCAGATGGTCCTGATAATCCTCCGGTAGGTGATTGGCAAAACTATGATGAGCATTCCTTACGCATGGGTCAGCAGCCCTTTGGATCTGATGCTACTGCATGGTATATGTTTGATCTGGGTGGAAATGTAGTTGAAGAAGGACTGCAGGTTGGGTTATATTTCTGCGACTTGGGATTGTGGCCGTTTGCAGATGGCCCATCACTATATGCTTACAATTGGGATATTCAAAGCTGGACATGCCTGTGGGAAAATATAGCAGATCATGATAATTTAGTATGGCACTGGATAACTACGTCCAACTCAAATAATTATGTTAATGATGATGGACTAGTTTGGATTAAAGTGTATGCTGAATCTCTTGACGATACAATACTAGATACTGTTAGTGTAAAATTTGTACTTGTACAACCACCAGAACCAGACCTTGAATGCACTGGATCATTAAGCTGGACTGGTGTTGAACAGGGCTCAACTGTTACAGGCAGTTTTACTGTCAAAAACATAGGTGAACAAGGCTCAAACCTTAACTGGGAAGTAACAGAATGGCCCGACTGGGGCACATGGACGTTTACCCCCCAAAGTGGCACGAATCTTCCAAAAGGTGGAACAATACCTGTGCAAGTAAATGTTATAGCACCACACAAAGAAAATCAACAATTTAGTGGGCAGGTAAAGGTAGTAAACGTAGATGATAATGACGATTATGATATAATACCCGTTTCTCTTGCAACACCACTGGGCCAAGAATTAATCCAGCAAAACAATCAAGGTATTAAAATCATCAATCAGCAATCTTTGAATATTTTTAGCAGCCAACAAAACAATCTATTAATTAGATTAATTAAGTAGTAGATATACGTAAATTTGTAGTCTATAAGTTAGAGGTGAGATAGGATTGAACGGAAAAATATTAGCATTGACCATTATTTTATTAATGGTCGTAGGTAGTTTTGGAGCAGTTGGTATTAATTCCGAAGTTGATGTTGAAAACGACTGTGGATGCAGAAATAATAATTATATGGATACATCAAAATCTAGTGGTCATGCAATGGGCATCATTGGCGAACTTCGTGATTATCCTGATAAGAGTATAGCATTTATGGGTAACCCACCAACAACTTTTAGTTGGAAGGATTTTGGTGGTAGGGATTTTACTACAGTCGCTAAATCTCAAGGCCAATGTGGTAGTTGTTGGGCATTTGCAGATATTGGTGTAGTAGAATCTGTTTTAGATATACAAGACCTTAATCCTAATCTAAATATGGATTTATCAGAGCAATATCCTGTTTCATGTGGTTCAATTTTATATGGTATGAATGGGTGCGGTGGAGCAGTATATACCCCACCACCGGGTGTTGGCAATTTCATTGATTGGACAAAAGATAATGATGTAGTTTCTGAAAGTTGTTTTCCATATACTAGTGGCGGGGGGGTAGTGCCACCATGTAATGATGACTGTCCAAAAGTTACAGATGTTGTTGGTTGGGGTTGGGTTAGTAGTACCAATAGAGTAAATATCGAAAATGCACTTATTGCTCAAGGTCCACTTGTAGCCTCTATGGAGGTTTATGAAGATTTTCATGATGATTATACTGGCGGGATATATGCTCATACCTATGGTGATTTTTTAGGCAATCACGTAGTTTCAATTGTCGGGTACAATGAGAATCAAGATTATTGGATTTGTAAAAACAGCTGGGGGGCGGATTGGGGTGAAAACGGTTTTTTCAGAATCGCATTTGGAAATTCTGGCATAGATAGTCATATTTCATTTATCGAAGCTGATTACGGCGATCCAACTGCTACTAAATATGCGAATCAATGCTTTGATCACACCAGTAGATGGGAAGAATATGGCACCCATGGTATGAAATGTGATAATTACTGGACTGGTGGTCCCGATTATATCTACTACAACTTCAATGTTCCAAAGAATTCACCAGGCCCGATTATAGTTGGAATTGAATTTAATTCCGATTTGAATGGTGCAAATGGCGGCCCCAATCTAGAAGTTCTTAATCCAAGTACTGGCAGTTACGATACAATTAGAGCGTCGATGGGCGATCCAGGGGCTTTAAAATGGAAATGGTTTGTTGTCCTCAATGATTATGTTAGTAGTTCAAATGAGTTGAAATTCCGCGTTCTGTGCGCTTGGGGCTGTTATACTTATATTGACGATGTTGGTGTAAAATATACGGCATCTCCACCGCCCCCTCCATCAGAACCGGATCTGGAGTGTTATGGACAACTAAGTAAAATTAATGTGGAATCTGGTTCGACAGTTACTGGTAGTTTTACTGTTGAAAATGTTGGAGAATCCGGTTCAAAACTTGACTGGAAAGTTGATAGCTACCCGAATTGGGGATCAAGTTGGTCATTTATTCCTTCTAGTGGAAACGATCTGGAGCCCAATGATGAATCAGTTACAGTAGATGTGTCTTTTGTTGCTCCTAGCGGCAATTATGAGGTCTTTGAAGGAAAAATAAAAGTTATTAATAAAGAAACACCAAGTGATTATGATGAAATTCCAATAGTTATAACTACGCCAATAAGCAAAATTTACCCAAATACAATATTTTCTAATTCTTTTCAAAAAACTCCATTTCTTTGGCGGAGTTTTTCTATGATGTTCTGTCAAAAATTAAATGAATAAAAAGGTGATAATATGAATGGAAAAACCGTAGCATTGGCCATCATTCTATTGATGGTATTTGGTAGTTTTGGAGCAGTTGCAAATCAACAGACGAAAAAAACAATTAACTCAAAAGAATACGTTCCCGGTGAAGTGATCGTTGGTTTTTATGAATCGTTAGATGTAAAAACCATCAGTAATTTTAAAGGACGTCCAATTAAAGAAAAGATTGAAGCAATCAACGTTGCAGTTATTCAAGTGAAAGAGGGAACAGAACAGACATTCATTGACAATATAGTTGGCTCCCCATTTGTAAAATACGCTGAGTATAATTGGATTGTTAATGCGTTTCTTATACCAAACGATCCAATGTGGAGCCAGCAGTGGGGCCCACAGAGAATTCATTGTACTGAAGCTTGGGATTCCGGGGCTGGTAGCACCTCTGTAAAGATAGCTATTGTTGATTCTGGCATTGATTATAACCATGAGGACATTTCTGCCAATTATGTCACAGGTGGACATGACTGGGTAAATAGCGACAACGACCCAATGGATGATAACAACCATGGTACGCATTGCGCTGGCATTTCTGCAGCAGTGATGAACAATGCAAAAGGTATTGCTGGTGTGACTCAAGTTAAATTAATGGCAGAAAAAGTCCTAGATAATGACGGGCATGGTACTGCCAGTAGCGTATCTAGCGGTATTACACATGCTGCTGACAATAATGCAGATGTAATTAGCATGAGTCTAGGTGCATCTAGCCCATCATCTGCAATTGAAGATGCTTGCGATTATGCTTACTATACTAAGGGCGTTGTTGTTGTTGCTGCATCCGGTAACGATGGACAAGCCCAGATATCTTACCCTGCAGCTTATGATTCAGTTATAGCTGTTGGCGCTATAGATCAGAACGATCAAAGATGCGGATTCAGCAATTATGGGGATAAACTTGAACTCGTGGCACCAGGTTATCAAGTTCTTTCAACAATAAGAAATAATCAGTACGATTCTTATGATGGAACCTCTATGGCTTGTCCACATGTTTCAGGTGTAGCAGCACTAGCCATATCTAAAAATCCAGGCCAGAATAATGTTTGGATACGACAATTACTGGATGATTCAGCTGAGGATTTAGGAACCGAAGGAAAGGATATATATTATGGATATGGACTCGTAGATGCAAGACTCTTGGATTATTCAGATTTAATTGAAGTGGACAAAAATGCAAATGAATTTTACGAAAAGGATGACCGTTGGCATACTTGGAGCAATCACGGCATGGAATGTGATAATGGTTGGTGGTCCAGTACCGATTGTATTTATTACAATTTCATTATTCCACAAAACACACCTGGTCCAGTTTTAATTGGAGCTGAGTTCAAGGCAGACGTTGTCGGTGCAAATGGTGGTCCTGATCTAGATGTTTACGATCCGCCCAGTGGAACTTGGATAAAGGTTAAGCAGGGAATGGGAAATCCATCAACATTGACATGGAAGTGGTATACGATTTCCAAAGATTACATCAGCAGTTCAGGCGAATTAAAATTCAGAATGCTATGTGCTTGGGGTTGTCATGTCTGGTTAGATACTGTTGGTGTAAAATATGCACCATTAACACCCCCTCCAGAAGAACCAGATCTAACATGCATCGGATCACTGGGTTGGACTGATGTACAACCAGGTTCAACAGTTACAGGTAGTTTTACTGTCAAAAACATAGGCGACCCAGGTTCAAAACTTGACTGGCAAATTTCAGAATGGCCCGACTGGGGCACATGGACTTTTGTTCCATCAAGTGGCAACAATCTACCAAAAGACGGAACGACAACTGTACAAGTAACTGTTGTAGCACCAAGTGAGGGAAATCAGCTATTCAGTGGAAATTTAAAGGTAATCAATAAGGACAATGCTGCCGATTATGAGATAATATCTGTTTCTCTTGCAACACCGCTTGATCAAGAAATGATTCAACAAAACAATCAAAACATGCAAGATATAATTCAATCTTCAACTAATCTATATACTCAGCAAATTAGTCAGTTGGCCAATTGCCTTTTACTACGTAATCAAATGACAGATTAAACAGTTGAAGGCAATCTAAATTAATTTTATTTTTTCATAATACTTATATATTTAACATTTTATTATCATTTGCTAATTTAAAGATGAGGGAGGTAGCAAAGGATGATTAAGAAAATATTGGTTGTAGGCATAATAGGGATTTTTTTGTTGACTGGTATTGTATCGGCAACTTCGATTGCAAATAAAAAATTGATGACTACTCGAGATGATTTTATTGAAGCAGATAAAAATGCAAATGAATTCTATCTAAAAGATGACCGCTGGCATACTTGGAGCGATCACGGTATGGAATGCGATAACTATTGGAGTCCAACCGATAATGATTACATATACTATCTTTTGGATGTTCCACAAAACACACCTGATTCAATTTTAATTGGAGCTGAATTTATAGCAGATGGTTGGCCATGGAATGGTGGACCGGATGTAGATGTTTACAATACTTCTACTGGCCTATGGGATAAAGTTATGCAAGGAATGGGAAAGCCATCGACCTTGACATGGGAGTGGTATACAATTTCAAAAGAATATATTAATGATTTTGATTCGGTAGCAATATCCATTTTGTGTGCCGCTGGTGGTCATGTTTGGCTAGACAAAGTCGGTGTAAAATACATGCTGCCACCAACACCAGCGCCTGATCTTGAGTGCACCGGATCATTAAGTTGGACTGACGTACAACCAGGTTCAACTGTTACAGGCAGTTTTACTGTCAAAAACATAGGTGAACAAGGCTCAAACCTTAACTGGGAAGTAACAGAATGGCCCGACTGGGGCACATGGACCTTCAGTCCATCAAGTGGTGCAAATCTTCCAAAGGGCGGAACGACAACTGTACAAGTAACTGTTGTAGCACCTGATCAAGAATATTATCAATTTAATGGACACATAAAGGTAGTAAATATTGATAATGTTGTTGATTACTCAATAATATCTGTTTCACTTGCAACACCATACTGTCAACCTGACAGCCAACAAAGCAGCCCACAGATCAATCCATCATCAAATCAACAGAATAGTCCGTTATTCTATAATCGTATACTGCGTCAACAAACGAAAAAGTAAACATTCAGCGACAAACCAACCCTTCTTTTTTTCTTATTTTTTTTAAATTTTTAACAATAGATTTAAACAGCATTGACTCATTCATGTGATTTGGATGCATAAAACTAAAGACCAACTTTATGAGAGCATTAAAGATCTAAAAACAAAAAATGACTTTAAAGAAGAAATTAAAAAAATATCAAAGGATTGCGATGAGCTCTTTGATGAAGACACCATTGCTTTATTAATCGTTGATGAACTAGGTAGAAACAAACAAACCATAAGTAAAATTGCCCAGCTAAAACCAGATACAGATTGTACGGTTTTTGGAACAGTTACAGATATCCGCCAGTCAAGAAATTTTACAAGAAAAAACGGATCTTCTGGAGCAGTTGTAAACTTAGAAATATCAGATGAAACAGGCTCATGTGGACTTGTTTTATGGAATGACGATGTAAAACTTGTGAAAAACAAAACTATTCAAAAAGGTACACACATAAAAGTGATAAATGGCTATATTAAAGATGGTTTTAATGGTCTGGAATTAAACGTAGGGCGATGGGGGTTGCTGGAAATCGAACCCGAAGATATGTCTAATCAAGATAATAAAAAATCATTTTCCAGTGAAAACGAAATCCAAGGAACATTGGTTGAATTAAAACCTACAAATGCCTTCTTCAAAGACAACGGAGAAATTGGATTTGTCACAAAAATCAAAATTAAAGATAAAGATACCATAAAAATTTTAACGCTCTGGGATGAAAAGGTAAAAGAAATACAGAAGTTTAAAATTGGGGATGTAGTAAAAATAGATAATTTTGATATAAGAAATAATAATGAATTACATGTGAATGGCCGAAGCACTATTCAACGCGGTTAGCATCCGTCTTGTTCATATTTCTTGGCTTTTTCAAGGGCGCATTGAGCCCTTTGAAGCTCTCTGCCAAGGTATGCATAATGCTCAGATCTAAGATTGGGAACGTGCTTTACAATTGTGTCACAGAGTGCATTTGCCTTTGTACCAGAAAAAACTTTTTCCAGTTTTCCTGAGGCAATTTTATCTTTCTTATAAACGTTTGAGTAATATTCCACTCTGATCTTCTTTTGCTTTCTCTGAAGCTCTATTACAAAAAAACCTGCAGGGTCTAGTATGACATCCTTTTGTTGTGTTTTTTTTGCTTCTATTAGCGGCACTTCTTTATCCACCATTTATAATTTCACCTGCTTTTGCAAGATTTTCAAGTTTTTTAAATGCAACTTCTTTTGGCAATAGCCTTTGACCACAATCTGGTGATAGTTGTATAACTTTGTCGCCAAAAAGATCTATTGCTTTTTTGGCATGCTCTACAATTTCTTCTACGCTTTCAATCTTTGGATTGTCTGAGCGAACAGAGCCCAGACATATTTTTTTTGAAAAAGAATACTCTTTGAATTTTGTTAAAAGATGTGGAGATGCTTTAAATTCATGGGACAAAATATCAACAGGCATCTCTATCAAATCAGGTATTATGGCAGATACATCGCCACAGGCGTGAAGCACAGTTGGACAGTCTAATTTCTCAGTTATTATTTCTATTAGCTCTTTTCCATATTCGGGCATTTCGTTTGAAAAAAATGGTTCGTCTATACTTATCATATCAACGTGCCTCTGTAGTAGCATTGCTTCTTTTTTAAGTGCATTTGCAAAATCAAAAGCCATCTCTTTCTCATCTTTATAGTATAGATTGACACAAGATTTACTAAGTGTAAAAGGACCAGTTATAACGCCCTTTATCATGATATTTTTCGGTATGATTGTTCTGATATATTTTTGATCTTCGATGGTTATTGGACCACCGTATTCTATTTTATCGACAACTTCCACCCTGCCTCTGGTTCTGCAGCCCTTAAGCTTTCTTGCAAAGAGCTGTATGAATGGATCTTTTGTCTGCCCATCCGATACTATGTCAATACCCGCTTCAATCATGTCGTTGACAGCCAATTTTATATATTTTGCCCAAGAAAAATTTTCTCTTTGATCAAAATAATCCTTTGCAAAATCAAGTGCATCTATCTGCACAGGATATGATCCAATTACACACGTTTTGATATTTTCCATTAAAATAACTTCCTTCTGGGATGATTGTCCGATGGTTTTATACCAAAATAATTCTCCATGTATTCAGACACAAGAATGTCCTGCCATGCCATCGTTGGAAAAACCAACTCTGCATTTTCTAGCGGGCCGTAAATTGCATAGTTTCCTCCAAAAAGAGCAATATTAACATTTGATGAGGTATCGACTGTTTTTCTGGCAGATTCAAAATTTTTCAACCAGCTTGACTTTTCAACGACATTGTGAATGGCGCAGCCTGTAGGAAGTCCGTACTCCTCTTTTATAACTGGGATGGCGGCAATGGATGCTCCACTATTTTCTCCAGGCGCAAGCGCTGCAGTGTCTACAAGAATCTTTGTAATGCCAATTTCTTCGGCAATAGCTAAAAGTCCTTTGTCCGTTAGATGCGCGCCGTTTTCCAGCACCTCAATTTTTCCATCTGGTGATTTATCTTTTGGGTTGAAGGCTACAATAATTGCCATCTCGGGCTTATGCTTTTTTAGTGCCTTTCTTTCTTTGTCTGTAATACCCACATGAATTGAGTTGTATATTGTTCTAGGTAGAAGTTGCCTTTCATCAAGAGCTTCCAAAGTCTTTATCTTTACAGCTGGATCAATAATGTCTATTGAAAACGGGTAGTTTTTTGGAAGAGCGCTTTCAATAAAGTCTACAATTTTTTCAACATATTCCTCTTTTCTAATTAAGAAATCAGGTATCGCAGGATTATCTGTTCTCTGACTTAGATCAAGCATTTTCTGAATGTTTTTTTTCTCTTTTTCAAAATCAGGTTCTCCTTTAAAAAAAACGCCGCCAAATAGAACAGCCGGATTTTCTCCAGGCTGCCCGCCGATTTTTATTCCAGATATGTCAAAAACTTCTTGCTTTTTGGTAAACAAAAACATTTGGTTTATCCTCCTCTTTTTTCAATCTTGCCCATATAATTTACAACAATCCTTGAATGTAACGCTCTTTTGTCATCTAATCTTACTGTTATTTCCGGCTTGATTCTTATGGCGATGTACGGTTCTCCAAAGCATTTAGGTTTTTTTTCAATGCATTCATTGATTTCTTTGTCTATTTCGTCCTTATCTTTCACTCCTATCAAATCTATTATTTCCAATTGAGCACGGAATCGATCGATAGCTTGTGATTTAAGATTTTCAATGTATGGAATCGCACCAGGTGCCTGAATTATTTTATTTTGCTCATCTATCCCATTTTTATGTAATGCCAAAAGCGATGATCCTGATCGATGCCCTCGGATATCATCCCCGCATAACACAAGATATCTTATGTTTGGGTTGGAAATCACATTGGCAACAATCTTTTCTATTCCAATATTTTCGGTCCTCAATGGGCCAAATATTGCAACTTCTAAAGGGGGCGTGTAATCTATTTGCAGTAGTACAACTGCTACGCATCCATCGAGTTTGCAAACTGTGAATTCACCACCCCAGGGATAGTATTCGTTTTTCATGAAATCCTCATTTGCTTTTGCGTATATGCATAAACAACATATTATTAAAAATTTTACAATAAATATAAGGAAAACACACTATCTGGAATAATGGTTTAAATATACCCTACCACAGTTTTATAAATGTTTACATCTTTCATGTTTTAAGGGATTTTAAATGGTGGATAAAGATAATATTGAAGATTTGCCTGGTGTCGGTGCAGCCACTGCGGAAAAACTACGTGAGGCAGGTTATACTGATATACTGAGCATAGCTGTTGCGGCCCCTAGAGAACTTGCAGGAGTAGCTGAACTTGGCGAATCTACAGCATCAAAAATAATCCAGAGTGCAAGAAAAAAGGCAGATGTCGGCAAATTTGAAACCGGAAATGCCCTTCTAGAAAAAAGAGCAAAAGTGGGTCATCTAACGACCGGGTCAAAAACTTTAGACGAACTGTTGGGTGGTGGTTTTGAAACCCAGTCCATAAC
>JBFYMG010000053.1:0-64649 GCA_041305025.1 Thermoplasmatales archaeon | reverse complement strand
GATGTTGCAAAAATGTTCAAATTAAAACCAATAAACTACAACCCATTCATGAACACGATAGCACAACTTGTAGAGTTCATGCATAACATTGAAGATTCTATTAATTTAATAGATAAAATTAGTAACAAAGGACTTAAGGAAGAAAAACCAACAAAAGCAAAAGTAAAAGCAAGCAGAGGCGTCGGACTAGTGGAAGTGCCAAGAGGATTACTAATCCACGACTATACATTGAACTCGAAAGGATATTGCACAAAAGCAAACTGTATAATTCCAACAAACCAGAACCATGCAAACATACAACTAGACATGGAAAAAATTGTGCCTGAAATCATTGATAAACCACCAAAAGAAATAGAATTAACACTAGAGATGCTTGTGCGTGCATACGACCCATGTATCTCATGCTCCACACATTACCTTGATGTAAAATTTGTATAACTGTGAATTGATACTATGAAAGCAGGTATCATTGGTGTAGGAAATCCGTTGAGAAGAGATGACGGCATCGGCATAGTTCTTTTAGAAAAACTCATTGAAAAAAAGAGCGATTTGCCAGAAGTTATAGAATACATTGACGGCGGTACAGGGGGGATGAATCTTCTTCACATTCTTGCTCTTTTTGATGTTGCATTAATTATAGATGCAGTAAACCTAAATGAAAAACCGGGTGAGTCAAAACTTTTCAAATCAGAGGACGTGTGCAGTAAAAAGTCATCTATAAATATTTCAACGCACGAGTCAGATATTTTGAAAATAATAAATCTTTCAAAAGAGCTGGGCGAGATTCCAGATGAACTTTTTATATTTGGCGTTCAACCAAAGGATACATCACAGGGGGATAATCTTTCACCGGAATTACAAAAGGCAGTTTCATCTCTTACATTGAATTTGAAAAATGAAATAACCAAAATTTTTGATGAAAAAAGAAAATAATCAACTTATCGCGATTTCTTGTTTTTTAAATCCATTCAAACTTTTAACGTACAACTTGCTCCACGCAAATGTTACTGCCCCCCCGATAATGTTTGCAGTTACTAGGCCCCACCAAGCACCAGTAAGACCCCAGTTAAAAACAACGGCAAAGAGCCAGGCCAGCGGAGCAGTTAAAATAATTGTGCGTAGCACAGTTACAATCAGTGAATACAATCCTTTTCCCACGCCTTGAAATACTGCAGAAGATAGCATCCCAAAGGCAGTTGCAGGATAAAAAATACAGACTATTCTTAGAAATGTTGTAATGTCATTACCTATCCTTGCCGTATCTGCCGACTGAGTGAATGCTGCTGTTATAACTGGTGCAAAAATAAATGTTACCACAGCAATTGATGTTTCAATAATAATGCCTATCTTTAGGGCGTACATATGCGCAACATCGAGTTTATAATAATCGCGTGCCCCATATGCCGCGCCAGTTACTGACACAACGGCTGTCGCCATTCCCAGTAGCGGCATCGATGCCATTGTTGCTACTCTCCATCCTGCTGAAAATACCGCGATCCCATCAGTACCACTGACATAGACGATGATCCCGTTCATAATCAGCATCATAATGGACATTGATAGTTGCATTATTGATGCGGGTAAACCTACAACTAAAATATCTTTGATAATGAGTTTATTGAAATGAAAACCACGAAAACGAAATGAAACATAAGTATTTCTTTTCATAAATAGCCAGTAAAATAGTAATGCAGCTGAGATAACCATTGATACTACAGACGCCCAGGCAGCACCAGGTACGCCCCATCCAAAGATATAGATGAATATGGGGTCTAGTATCGCGTTTAATATTCCACCCAGAATCATAGCAAACATCGCTCTTTTTGCGTCTCCTTCTGATCTTAGAATGGCGTTGGCTATGAATGTGAAGAAAGTAATCACTGTTGCAGTATACATTATTCTTGCGTAGAGTGTTGCAGTTTGAGTTGTTTGTTCTGCACCTATTATGCGAAAAATATCTTCAGCAAATACAAAAAGCGGGATAGTATAAATTATAGCAATGATGAACATTAAAATGATAGTATGAGCTGCGACGTTATCGGCACCTTTTTTGTCTTTGGCACCAATTTTTCTAGATATTGCCGACCCACCACCAATTCCTAGTCCTGTTGCAATTGCCGTACCCATAAACAAAAACGGAAATACAAAACCAACTGATGCGAGAGCATCGGCACCAAGACCTGAGACCCAGATGGCATCAACAAGATTATAGAGTGTTTGAACAACCATTGCTACAATCATTGGTATGGCAAGCTTGATAATGGCTTTCTTTGGGTCACCAAGTAAGGTTTTAACTCCTTCCGTTTCCGGCTTAGATATAGTTTCTATTGCACCCTCTTTTGATTTTTTAGACACGAAGCCCGGAAAAGTGCAAACAATATTTCAATATTGTTATTATATTGTCATCTATAGTAGTATAATGGAACAAAAAATTGATGCTTCCTAAATTTAAATCAACGAACGTTGATTCTGATTTTCATATACTCTTCTGTTATCTCTACCTTTTGAGGATATTTGTTAAAAAATCCTTCAAAAAATGTTTTAATAAATTTTTCTGATTCCAATGTTGCCAATACCAAAGTAAAACTATTTTTAGAATCCTCTTTTAATCTATACCAGTTTGTTTTTTCAATATGCTTCAAAATTTGTTTTACATCTCTAATGCCCCTGTCTAAATATTCTTTTCTATGGGAATCTCCTATCTTGTAAACCTCATTCCAAAAATTTTTAGAACCCTCACCAATCTCAATAAATATTGCTTTCCAGTGCGCAATATCGATTATTAAATGTTCGTTGTCTGCTAAGTAATCTACATATTTCAAAATATTTTCTAAAGAAGTTTTTCCAGTTGCCTCTTCCATGATGTCCATCCAAACAAGTGCTCTACGGATTATGTCAGCTTGTGACGTATCGTATTTTACTAAATATTTCTGGATAATTGGCAGTGATTTTTCGTTTAAAGATACACTCAGTCGTTCCATACAATCGTTCCCCCAGATGAAATTAGGATATATATTCTTTTGTAACCAAAATGATGAATAGTTATTGAAAATACTTGATAATGATTAAAAAGTATGTATTATGGTTAAAATTTCGCACATATCCTTTTAATGAATTAGTAATTTTTGGGTACAAAATCGTGTTAAACCGTTAAACACGGGATGATTTCCATGAAAAAAGAAAAAACCAAATCCCACTTTGTTGGCGTAAGATTAAATGAAGAACAGAAAAAGGCTTTATATACTTTACAGAAAACCTCTGAATTGAGTAAAACAGATATTTTACTACGTGGTTTGGAAATTCTTTCTGAATATTATGCGTTAGGCCTTGATCGTCCTCCATTGAACGTTGAACTTAAAAAACTTGAAAAAGAAGCGATACACCATCTGAAAGAGTTAAAACGGATAAAACAGAGAGAAGAATCAATAAAAGAGATGGTACAAGAGCTACGCGATGTTGACGAAATCATAGATGAATACAACGGTAATAAAAGTGCTTTAATTCAGATTCTTTTAAAAATCCAGGAGAAAAACCATTGGCTTCCAAAGTCTGCCCTGTTATGGGTTTCAGAAAGATTGGATATACCCATGTCTCAGATTCTTCATATCGCCACGTTTTACAAGGCCTTTAGCTTGGAACCAAGAGGAGAACATTTCGTGAGAGTATGCTTGGGTACGGCTTGCCACGTCAGAAGTGGCCCAAAAATTTTGGATGCCGCAGAACAGTTCTTAGGAATTAAATCTGGAGAAACAACTCCAGATATGAAGTTCACCCTTGAAAGTGTAAATTGTCTTGGTTGTTGTGCTTTAGGGCCCGTAATGATGATCGATAATGAATATCATGGAAAATTAACACCTTCACAAGTTTCCAATATTCTCTCAAGCTATCGTACTGGAGAATTAGCAATGACTGAAGAACAACAAAGACTTGCACCTGTTGCTCAAAGACCAACACTCCAACAACAAAAAGGTAGGTGACCAAAGCATGACAAAATTTTCTCAACCAAAGGATTTAGAACAATGCCGGCAAACTCTTCAAAAACAACGAGACACAAAAACAAAACGCTTCATATCCATCTGCTCAGGAACCGGATGTATTGCTCTTGGTGCTCCGAAAGTAATCGAAACAATGAAGAAGGAACTGGAGAAAAAAAATCTACATAAAATGGTGGAAGTCCGTGAAACCGGCTGCCCAGGGTTCTGTGAAAAAGGAACCATAGTCGTCATCTATCCTGAAGGTATTTGCTATATCCAAGTGAAACCCGCTGATGTCTCTGATATTGTAAATCAAACGATACTTCAAGGAAAAATCATTGATAGATTATTATACACCGATCCAAAAACTAATAAAAAAATCATCAACGAATCAGACATCCCATTCTATAAACATCAACGCAGAATTGTTATGGGTAATAATACAAAAATTGACCCTAAAAACATCAATGACTATATCGCTGTTGGCGGATACAATGCGTTGGCAAAGGCACTCTGCACAATGAAACCGGATCAGATTCTTAATGAAATTAAAAAATCAAACCTCCGAGGACGTGGCGGTGGAGGCTTTGCCACAGGACGTAAATGGGAAACAACGAAGAATGCGCCAGGTGAATCAAAATATGTGATTGTGAACTGCGACGAAGGAGACCCCGGGGCATTTATGGATAGAGCATTAATGGAAGGGAACCCTCACAGTGTCATTGAAGGTCTCATCATTGGCGGTTATACAATGGGTGCTCATGAAGGATTTATCTATGTTCGTCAAGAATATCCACTTGCTGTGGAAAACACAGAACAGGCGATTAAACAAGCAGAAGAATATGGCCTTCTTGGGAAAAACATTCTTGGTTCTGGTTTTGATTTTACGATTAAAGTCCATCGAGGTGCTGGAGCATTTGTCTCCGGAGAATCCAGTGCTCTTATGTCGGCCATCGAAGGACGCGTTGGTGAACCACGCCCGAAATATGTTCATACTGCAGTAAGTGGTGTATGGAATAAACCAACATGTCTGAATAACGTTGAAACATGGGCAAACGTACCCTTCATCATCAACAATGGTGCACAATGGTTCGCCAGTATGGGTACTCCTAATAGCACAGGGACAAAGATTTTTTCACTTGTTGGAAACGTAAACAACACCGGCCTTGTCGAAGTCCCCATGGGTGTTACCCTCAGAGAGATCATCTATGACATCGGTGGTGGTATACCAAACGGGAAACGCCTCAAAGCGGTTCAAACAGGTGGTCCGTCAGGTGGATGCATCCCTGAGAAATATCTTGATCTCGCCGTTGATTTTGATGAATTGTACAATGTTGGATCCATGATGGGATCTGGCGGGATGATCGTCATGGATGAAGATACCTGCATGGTAGATATTGCCAGATATTTTGTTAATTTCCTGTCAGAGGAATCCTGCGGAAAATGTATACCTTGCCGGGAAGGACTGCGTCAGATGGTCCGAATTATGAATGACATTACAGCGGGAAGGGCCATGGAAGAAGATATCGAACTTTTGGAAGAGCTCTCTGAGGTTGTCCAGACTGCATCATTGTGTGCCCTAGGTCAAACCGCTCCGAATCCAATTCTTAGCACACTAAAATATTTCCGGGATGAATATGAAGCGCATATTCGTGGTGAATGCCCTGCAAAGGTGTGCAAAGGATTAATTCAGTATCACATTGATCCAGAGAAATGTAAAGGTTGCGGCCTTTGTCTTAAGAATTGCCCCACAGATGCAATATCTGGGCAGAAAAAGAGCATTCACAAGATTGATGCCGAAAAGTGCATAAAATGTGGAACTTGTTTTGATGTATGTAAATTCAGCGCAGTTTTAAAGACATCTGGTGGAATCAATAATTGCCCTACTGAAAAAGTAAATGCGAAGAGGTGAAAACAATGAAGAGTGTATCCTTAATGATTGATGGTAAGCGGGTTCAAGCAGACGAAGGAATGACAATCATCCAGGCAGCAAAAAAGGCAGGTATTACAATTCCGAATCTCTGTCACGATGACAAACTCGAACCCTATGGCGCATGCCGATTTTGCATGGTGGAAGTTGAAAAAAATAATAGGAAAAAACTTGTGGCATCATGTTGTTATTCTGTAGAAGAAGGATTGGTCGTTAATACGAAGGCCGAAAAGGCGGAGAAAATTCGAAAAATGCTTGCCGAGTTGTTGCTATCTGTATCTCCAAGCGGCTCGCACGTTGACATCGCAAAACAATATGGTATCACAGAATCCCGTTTCAAACAATTGGAAAATCCGGAATCACCTTGCACCCTTTGCGGTCTGTGTGTAAGATATTGTGCAGAAATTAAAAAGAAGAATGCGGTATGTTTCGTAGGCCGTGGTGTCAATCGCAATGTCACATTAGTTCCAGGAGCATCCGATATGTGTTCGTCCTGCAGAGAATGTTTTGACATATGTGATGCAGGAAAGATGGTATACCTCGTTGATATGATACAAGAAATTTCATGTCCGCCTTTAAAATCCAAATATCCGCGAAGCTAGAGAAAATTCCTTTAATCAGTTTATACAAATCTGTTAAAAAATCTTTCAAAATACAATATAGAATCCACTTTAAAGTTTTTCAATACACCATATTTTTTCATCGATCGTGACTTTTATTTTGTCCCCTTTTTTTATTTGGAGTGTTTGTATGCAGTCTCGCGCATCATCCCAAAGCACCGACAAAACTTTTTTTTCGCCATTACTTAAGCGTGTACTAATCTCCCACACACCTACAAATCCGGGAACAGGTGGCTTTAATCCCTGAAAGATGCCCTCGTATTTTTCGGATATAATGGGCATGCCGCTATAGCCGCAATCTTTGCATGTATATTCCAGGGTATAATCATTCAATACTACATCTCTTATATTTTCCGGGCATGTTATTTTACTACCGCATTGCGGGCAAGTAGTAACTTCCATTTATATGGTCCCCCATTATTATACAACATTTTCAAGAACTTATACTTTTCTTATTCACAAATTTTAAAAAATAACTCAGTCGTATATGCTTTTCTACTATTTCCAAAAACTGGTTTTTATAGAAGAAAAATAAGAAATTAAAAATCTATTTTTAGAAAAATAAAAAGAACGCTAACGCTTAGAAGAAATATCTTTGTATAAACCTGAATTTGCCAGTTCTTTTTCTATTACTTGAGTTTTTGTTTTATTTACACCATCTATCATGTGTATCTTATTGGTTATTTTCAGAAGGTCCTTGATATGACCGACTTCTGCTCTTATGATTATATCGTAATCCCCTGCAGTAATGGATATTTTTTTGATATTTTCTATTTTCTTCATTTCTTTGACAGCCTTGTTATAATCGCCAGGTTGCATTTCTGTCAGTATGTATGCTTTTATCATGTTTCTCACTCCTACTATTCACGGCGAATGTAGATTTCTGATAGAACATTCTATTTTTACAAATCTAGCTTCTTTCCCGTCCTAGTGTGTTATCAAACCTATATATGGAAGATACCTAAATAGTTTTCTTTTAGCTAGATATGCATATAGATGTGCAAAACCTCTAACTTTATATTATAGTATAAAGATTCAGGTCGACCTAGATAGGTTTACGGGTGAGTGATGTGGGAGAAGACGAGAAACTGCATGTGCAAAAAAATGCATTTTACGTTTCGCTCTCATCAAAGGGTGTTACAACAAAGGCCGAAAGTGATGACGTTTCTGAGATAGTAAAACTTTTAAAAGAGGATTCGCTGGAATGGATGGACTTCTCCGTTGGAAATATCCACGAGGATAGTTTTTTGATTGCTTCATATCTAAAATTTAGCCTGCAACTTACTGCAAGCGTCCTTTCAGGTCGATATTCTGCCTATGAAGATCTAGATACCGAGCTAGGAATCATGTTGCCCGCAGTACGTGTTGAGAAATTTGATGTCAACGTTTATCCGCTGGTTATCTTGGTTAGGAAAAATCTAATTGTTACCATTCATCCAAAAAATGTTGTACGTCTGGAGAAAATCTATCGATATGCCGATATTTTCATGAAAAAAATTCGTCACGATATACCCTGGAATGATAAACTCACAATTTTGCTTACAAGAATCATCGACGAAAACGACGAGAAAAATTTCGCAGGTCTCAGAATGATTGAAGAGGAAGGCGATGAACTCGGCAAATACATGGTCGATGTAAAAGCACCACGAACAAAAATCGGCGCCGATATTTATCAGATGAAACATGCGCTCATCACCTACCTTAACACACTCTGGTCATCTTGGGAGGTCATAAACTCACTTCGGTATGGTGACGCAGAATTAATCACAGACAACCCAAAACTTCTGCAGAGAATTGGAATATTGGGAGATGATATCAACAGACAAATTGCCCTAAGTGAACACATGAGTGAGGTTCTTGCATCCGGATTGGAAGTTCTGCAGACCATATATAATAACCAACTGCAGATGCTCAACAACCGTCTCGCATTTATTGCAACATGGCTTGCAATACTTGCAACTGCAGGTTTGGTACCAAACACATTGGCAACAATCTTTGGTATTGGAAAAATTAATGATCTTATTGAGTGGCCTTGGATCGTATTAATCTTAACATTATCAACTGTGTTCGCCACGTATCTTATGTATCAACTATTCAAGAAAAAAGAATGGTTACCACCAAAAGTTGATTGAGGAATAAAGAATTCGTAATTGTTATTCTTCTGCAATCTATTTTTATTCTACAACTTCCCCAAGTATCATTCCTTCAATTCTCACTGGTTGTAATTTACCGGCAAGCGTCTTTGCATCATCAAGTTTTCTTTTGTTCTCAGAATAAATTGTGAACAAAGGTTGTCCTGCTTCAGCTCTTTCTCCTTTCTTGAATTTTAATATAATTCCAGCACCTTTGTCTTTTGGAGATCCAGCGGCCCGTGCAATCTTGATAACTCCTCTGTTATTTATCGTCTCAATATAGCCATCTTTTGGCGATGGCAGGTCATAAGTGTATTTCCCGGGAATAATGTCTTCAGATTTAACATCCGGATTTCCACCCTGGGCACCAATTATTTCTCTGAATTTTTCCAAGGCTTTTCCTGATTTCAATGTTTTCTTTGCAAGCTCCACACCTTTGTTTGGTGCTGCTGCCCCCCCTAGTTCAAGTAATATTCCTGCGATACTCAATGATTTCTCAATGACGCTACTGGGTTTTTCCGCCCCTTCAAGTATCGATAAAACTTCTTTAATTTCTAAAGCTGGGCCAATGGCTCTACCAACAGGTTGCCCTCCATATGTAATAGCGCAACGTGTTCGTATACCAAGTTTCTCACCAAGTATTATAAAATCTCTTGCTAAGCTTCTTGCATTTTCGATAGTTAGTACTTTTGTTCCTTCGCCTATGGGAATGTCGATGACGCAGTATTCCGCTCCGATGGATTTTTTCTTTGCCATGACTGATGCTAAAACTTGTCCGTGAGGATCTAAAGATAATGGATATTCCACTTTGATGATGGCGTCATCTACTGGTGCCAGATTTACCCCGCCACCCCATACCAATGTTCCTCCAACAGCCTGTGCAATCCTTTTAATTGATTGTGCATCATATGTTACATTACATACAACTTCCATTATGTCTGCTGTACCTGCTGCCGAGCTTATTGCTCTTGAAGATGTCTTTGGTATTATTAGACCATTGGCAGCGACAATTGGAACTGTGATCAGTGCGTATTTATTTCCAGGTACTCCTCCAATACTGTGAACATCTAGAATGGGAGATACGTCCCAATCGATTGTTTCGCCTGTTCTGACCATCGCCATAGTTAGACCATGGATTTCGTCCATGTTCATCCCGTTTATCTGAATCGATGTTGCGTAGGCTGC
Organism: Thermoplasmatales archaeon; assembly: GCA_041305025.1. Taxonomy (GTDB): domain Archaea; phylum Thermoplasmatota; class E2; order DHVEG-1; family DHVEG-1; genus JBFYMG01. The sequence goes on along the minus strand of JBFYMG010000053.1, from coordinate 54,808 downwards.
AAGTTCAATATCTGAAAGATTACCTGATGCAATATCATCAACGATGGTGTCGATTTCTTCCTGAGTCCAGGTATTGCCATAAATCTTTTTTCTGATGAAATCTATTGATGTAGGACGGGACGCAGGAACAATATTGACCGTCGTGCTATCTTTCAAATTAAGGTCGTTCCACAACTCAACAAATGCTCCAACTTCGCCATTGCATACTACAGTATCAGTGATGTCAACCAATGCAGATAGACTCTTACCTTTATCGTTGACTACCTTTACTCTGTCATGAATATGTAAACCTAAATCTTCTGCATCATTTTGGCATAGTAGTATTTCGTACACGCCTTGAGTTATATCTATTCGCTTCACTTTGTACTCATTTTTATTATCCATAGAGTTCACTCCACTTTACTTCTTATCCCCATTTTTCAAGTGCTCGCGCAAGTTCTTTATGATCTATTGCATATTTTTCCAAGGAAATATGTTTCATTGCTGCATCTACTGCCTGGCACATTGCTTTGGCACCTGCAATTGTTCCATCTGGATGGCCATGAATGCCACCGCCTGCTTGTAAAATCACGTCGTTTCCAAATGCTTCAATCTCATAATGTGCTACACCTGGATAAAGGCCACCTGAAGCAACAGGAAAAGTTTTTTTAAAGCCATACCAATCGCTTTTCAAAAAGTTGTCAATTTCTTTTACTTCCGTCACATCGCTTTCCATTTTACCTCTTGCTGTGCCGGTATGTAGTTGATCACCACCACATAATCTGACAAGTATTGCCAACGGAAGCATTGCTATCCCATGTTTTTTATTTCTTGTAATTGCACCATGCATTGTTCTATGTACATGTATTGGAAGATTTATAGATTCATCATTTCTCAAAGCCTGAAGTGCTGAAAAGCCAGCAGTAAGAACGTCTATCATGAGCATATTTGCCCCACGTTCTATTACTTGATCTGCCCGCTCAAGTATTTCTTCTGCACCAGTTGTAATATTTACTGCATATAGAACAGTCCTGTTGCTTTCCTCTTTTATTCTGTTAATCTTTTCCATGACTCTATCAAGTCTCTCTAGCATTGGACAAAATGTTTGATTAGTCAGAGTTTCATCATCTTTGATTAAATCGCATCCCCCTATTCCCGCATTATAAGCGACCTCTGCAGTTTCTTTTGGGTTAAGTCCTACTTTTGGTTTTATTATTGTTCCTACATGAGCTCTTCCATCTTTCTGTGTTCCAACTAGTTTACGTACTCCATCTATACCAAACCGCGGGCCTTTGAACTCCGTCACAAAACTTTTTGGAAGTTTAATATCAATAAGTCTAACGTTGGTGAGTGCCCCCAAGCCAAAGAGGTTGCCGGCAACGGTAGCAAGAAATTGGGGAATATTTTCGATTTCAAAGAGTTCAACTGGAAAACCAATTGTTACAATCGGACCATTAATTGAAAGAACTCTTGCTCCTAATTTTTCATCAACTGTTTTTCCCTTTGTTGAAATCTCCGTCCAAGTTCCTGTCGATTGCTCTGCTGCAATGGCCTTTGCAGCTCTTTCAATAGGAAGCGTACTTTCAACATAATAGGCACACTCTACAAATTCCATTCGTTTTCCTCCTTAAACTCCTTCTTTATTAAATCGTATGCAGCCGAGGGTGCAATTATTCCCTTTTCGGTTATGATGGCATCAATATACTCTTCAGGTGTTGCATCAAATACAGGATTGCGAAACTTAACATTTGAGAATTTTTCAGGATCTGCGATTTCTCGTGCATCCCTTTCTTCAATTTTAACCATTTCGCCTTTCAAACTATCTGGCGAGAATTTGTATGTTTCTGCACAGACATGGAAAGGAATGCCTGCCTCGTCAGCAATCAGAGCAATCTGTGAGGTCCCGATTTTATTGATTACTGTGCCGTTTGAACAAACTGTATCTGCTCCTACGAAAACTGCATTGATATCTTCATCTTTAATTATATAACGTACTGCAGAATCTACAATCAAGGTTACATCAACGCCTTTTTCGGACAGGTCTTTTACTGTTAAGAAACCTTGATTCCAAGGTCTGGACTCAGTAGCAAATGTCCTAATCTTTTTTCCTTGTTTGTGAGCCTCAATAATTACTGAGAGTGCAGCGGAGCTGTTACAATGTGTTAGCAGGGCATCAGAATTTTTAACTCTTTTTGCTCCGTATATTCCGATTGCTGTAATCGCTTTCAACGAGTTTTGAATGAAATTCTGTGCTTCGTTGCTTACACTCTTTTTGAAATCATTTACATTATCTCCATTTGTTTCTTGCAGAGTCAATCGTAAAGCATTTTTCAATGATATGGCTGTGGGTCTTGTCTTAACTAGAGTTTTTGTTCCTTCCTTTAAAAGCGTTTTTAGTTCGTCTAGATTGTTTCCTTTGTAACTGTCAGCAAGATTGTTTATTGTTTCAGCAGCAAATCGTGCAATCTTTCCTGCCCCTCTTACGTGCATTGTATAAATTTCATCTGCAGCCTTGTAGAACCAGTCTGGTAAAGCTATCTCTTCCATCCCATTTAACATGGACATGGATTTTAAAATCTTTTTGTTGTATTCGGCTCGATTTTATTTTTGTATGATTTGTATGATTTTAATGAAAATACTTAAATATCAATCATATCATACCGCTCTACCTTAAGTGAGGTATATCAATGAAAAAAGAAATGAAATTTTATGGCAGCACAACTGTAGGTGAAAAAGGACAAATAGTACTGCCAGTAAAATTACGAAAGGATTTCAAAATAAACAAAGGTGACAAGCTTTTAGTTATTGTAGATCCGCATGGATCTCGCATTAACTTAGTCAACCCAGATACCATGAACAAATTTCTAGACATGATGAGCGAAAATATTATTCAGATGAAATCCAAAATAAAGCAAAAGTGATCATTATGAAAGAAACTACAATCGATACGCCCCAGCTTATAAAAAAAGTTACCTCAACAAATGATTCTGCCATTGAAATCTCCCATCTCAAGAAAGATTTTGGGAATTTCGCCGCAGTGGATGATGTTTCATTTTCTGTAAAAAAAGGAGAAATATTTGGTTTGCTAGGTCCAAACGGTGCTGGAAAATCCACTATAATCAGGATGTTGTGCACCCTAAGTAGACCCACCAAAGGTTCTGCAAAAGTTGCTGGTTATGACATTGTAAAACAGGATGGCAAAGTGAGGGAACATATAGGTCTCGTATCCGAGAAAATGATCATGTATGATCAACTAACTGCAAGAGAAAACCTAAAGCTGTTCGGGAAACTATACAATATTCCAAAAGACCTTCTTAATAAGAGAATAGGTGAATTGCTTAGTTTTGTACGCATGGAAAAATGGACAGATAACAGGATAGATACTTTCTCAACAGGAATGAAACAGCGAATTAATGTCATCCGTGCGCTCGTCAATCAACCTAAAATTCTGTTTCTCGATGAACCAACTCTTGGTTTGGACCCGCAATCTACTGCAGAAATAAGGGAGCTTATCCGAAGAATCAATGCCGAAAATGGAACCACTATAATTCTTACTACACACATCATGGTTGAAGCTGAGATACTTTGCGAAAGAATAGGCATTATTGATCATGGAAAAATCGTAGCTCTTGATACACCTGCAAATCTCAAAAAACTCGTGTCTGGGACAGAGACATCAGCATTTGAAATCGAAATATCAAATCTGGAACCCGGTATGATGTCATCATTGCAATCTCTGGATTGCGTGAAATCACTTATCCAGGAAGATCCGACGCACCTGACAGTTCGCGCGAATGGTAACGATTCATTTGATGTTATAATTGATAACTTGCGAAAAAATGGTGCAAAAATAATAATGATGAAAAATCTTGAGCCAACACTCGAAGATGTATTTTTGCATCTAACTGGGCGTGAGGCAATAGAGAAAGCATCTGAAAATAGTAACAATAAACACAGATTTGGGCCTCATGGACGACGTAGAACCAAGAGGATAAGATAGGTGAAAGTATGAGTGCAAGAAATGTAATGCATCATAGTTTATGGATTTGCTGGAAAGATTTACTGGAGTTTGGTAGAAGTAAATTGCGACTAGTAATGTTAGTTCTAATGCCACTATTTATGATGGTCATGGTTGGTTTTATTTTTCCATCTGGAGATTCTATGATTAGCAATCAGCCGATTGCAATTGCAAACATGGATACGGGTTACAACAATACTTTTCTGGGCAACACATTTGTGGCACAACTTGGTGTGGTGAATAACAAAACAGGTATGATGGACCTTAGTTTCGCAAAAGATTTTGATGAAATAAAAAGCAAGATCCAAAACAGCGAAGTCAGCGGAGGAATCATCCTACCGGAGAACTTCTCAACGAATCTTAATTCTGGAATGCAGGGCGATATAACGATTGTCATCGACCAATCCAATCCTCAAATGTCCGTGATGATTCAAGCAGCGCTTTCGAAAACGATTGAGATGATGGGTGAACAGGCAGCTATCTATAATCTCAATGTCACTTACCATGTTTCTTCAACTCAAGCAACTAGTATGGTGAAACCTTACAATGTTAAGCTTAGATCCGTACCGGAAGCGAAGGCCAACTATTTCCAGTTCGTTGCTCCAGGAATAATAGCGATGGTAGTCATGATGGCTTTGATGACTGGACTGCCGCATGCAATTTCTTATGAAAAGGACATCGGAACTTTAGATGGTATGCTTGCTGCTCCAATAAATCGTCTGTCGATTATACTTGGAAAGGTGATGGCTCAGACTATTCGAGGCATGACCCAAGGGTTTATCATACTTCTTCTGGCAGTGATTCTATTTGGTGTTGTTATACAAGGAAATATCCTGCTTGTAATTGCACTTGTTATTCTCACTGTCTTCAGTTTTGTCGGTCTTGGTATTTTGATAACATCCTTTACGGAGAATGAAGAAACTGCCACCATGGTTATGATGACTTTTATGTTTCCGATGATGTTTCTTTCCGGCGTGTTCTTCCCATTGCAACAGATGCCTGGGTACATGCAGACTTTTGCACATTTTCTGCCGTTGACATATGCAACAACCGCACTACGAAAAGTGATGGTGCTGGGTGCTGATGTTCCTTCAGTAGCAACAGAAATAACCATACTAGTTGGATTCGGCGTCATTCTTCTATTGATTGCAGTACCGATGTTCAAGAGAGCGATGAGCCGATAGGCAAAATCCTCTCCTGTTTTCTCCATATTTCAAGGATATCAGAAAACTAATTAAGCAAGGTCATACTTGCCGGGAAGGTGTAATTGTCAGTTTTATCTGTTATATGGAGCATATTTGAAATGGAAAAAAATTCAGCAACTATCCGAAAAGGAACAGAAAAAGATCTAGATGCTTTCTTTGAGTTGTATTGGATTTCATCACTTGAGCACATGGGTTACAATGAGAGACTTGATGCATTAAAGCCAAAAGAGAAATGTAAAGATTACATTGTAAATCGCCAGAAAGAATTTTTGAAAAACAAGGATGAGTTTTTCTTTATTGCTGAAGATAAAGATAAAATAATCGGCATGATAACGGGCCATACGGCAAAAAGAGACGAAGCGGAAGTGTACGTTGTAGAAAAAGTGGGTTATATAGATGAACTGTGTGTAGCACCCGAATACAGAAAAACCGGTACCGGCAAAAAATTAATGGAAAAACTATTGGATGAATTATTTAGTAACGGTGCTGAATTTGCAGGTTTGGGTGCCGCCTACAAAAATGTGGCAATCAACTTTTATAAGTCATGTGGTTTTACGCCAGAAAGCGTTTGGATGGTTAGGGAAAAGGGTCACAAAGAAACTAAATCTAGCGATTCGAAATCATAAAAACCAAAAGTGCTCTACAAACTCCGCTCTTTTGTGTGCATCTTTATAGCTCATTGAATATCCTACCATTAAAGCCAGTTCGTGATGCTCGTGGGTCAATATTCTCCTTCTCCTCATTGGATCATTATAGACGTTGGCTCTCATCCAAATTTCATTTTCAGGAATTTTGTGTCTGAGGTGTACAGGTAGTTCATTTTGAGGTACCCAGCCATGAAGAGCAATATAATCACCCATGATCTTCCTGCTTTTTGATAAAACCTTGAAGTGTATCCACGGCTCATGTGTCCAAACTGACTTCACTCTTTTATTGTAGTTTCCATTTTTTGTTAGACCATATTTGCAGTATGGACATACAACAGTATTCACGTTTGGTTTTGGTTTACCACAATGTTTACAAAATTTTTGTCTTTCTTTAAAATCCATGACTATCTTTGGTTCAGGATATGTGACTACTGCTTGAGTTCCTTTCATGAGTGAATCATGAGTTTCACAAAAAGTATTATTAACTGATTTATCTCCTGCGTCATTTTTACGTCTTAGCCCTGCTTTATCCAAAACTAAGGCACTTTTTTTCATCCCTATCCCACTTCCAAAATTGATATCAGTTATCTAGTATATAATTGTGTATTACTGTTTTGCAAGGTCGTACTCGACTTCGTATTCGCCTGGGTCACCCTCAGATATTTTGAAGTTTTTCTCACGACAGAGCGTGAGCATTGGAACATTATCTTTTAATACGACGCCGTAGAGTTTTTTCACTTTCTTATCTTTTGCTATTTCGATAGTATAGTCAATGAATTCTGAGCCAAGTCCCAATCGTTGCCATTTGTCAGTTACAACCAATGCATATTCTGCCTCATCAGTACTTCCTGGTTTCAGTATAACTCTAGTTACACCTAAGAATCTACGTTTATCTTTTTCTTTTACTTCTGCTACAATTGCGATTTCTCGGTCGTAATCTATGTTGCAATATCTCGTTCTCATCTCATGAGGCGTATCTTTTAAAATTCTGAAAAATCTGAATCGAACTGTTTCTTGCGAAAATGTTTGGAACATGTCAAGCCACAGTAATTCATCCTCTGGTTTTATGGGTCTGAACAATACTTCAGTTCCATCTTTAAGTTTTACCGTTTTTACGTATTTGGTTGGGTAAGGCATTATGATGAGATGTGGTTTGTCTTTCCAGTTTTTATCAAGGATAATTCTTGCATCAACAGCGATAAGCTCGTCGCCAGAAGCAATGAGCGGGTTGATGTCTATCTCTTTGATTTCAGGATAATCTATAATCAACTGTGAAAAATTAACCAGGGTCTCTTCAACTTTTGTCATATTGACTGGCGGGAGGCCTCTGAATCCTTTCAAAAGTTCATACGCCCTTGTCTTTTCAATGATTCTTTGGGCAAGTACCTGGTTTAATGGCGGAAAACCTATTGCTCTATCTTTGAAAAGCTCGGTGTAGATGCCACCCAGGCCAAAAAGAATAGCAGAACCAAAGACCGGATCTTTCTTGGAGCCCATTATTAGCTCATACCCATGAGTTTTAATCATTTTCTGAATTGTTACGCCCAATATTTTTGCGTCAGGCGCTTTTTCTTTCGCTCGCTTTAACATTTCTTTGAATGTTTTTTTAACATCATCTTTGCATCTCAAATCAAGAACAACGCCACCTACATCACTCTTGTGGGTTATTTGTGGAGAATGTATTTTCATTACCACGGGATATCCTATTTTCTCTGCAAGCTGTGTTGCTTTATCTTCAGTTTCTGCAACATGTGGCTTCGTAGTTTTAATTCCATAAAGTTCAAGAAATGTTTTCGATTCCATTTCGTTAAGGAGATCTCTTTTTTCTTTTTCTGCAGCATTCAATATTTTTTCGATGGTTTCTTTATGAGCTGGAGTTTTTATATTCAACTCTTCGGGCGTTTCGTAGAGCTGCTCAAGGTGTCGTTGGTAGTGGTAAAGATACATATAAGATTCTACAGCCGCATCTGGCGTGTCATATGTTGGAATATTATTTGTGTTGAGAATTTGTCTTGCATGTATTACACTTGCTTCACCCATAAACGAAGTAATGATAGGTTTTGTTGTTTTTCTAGAAAGGCCAATGAGTCTTTCGGCAAGTTTGTCTGGATTGGCTACCACTTGAGGAACACAAAGAATCAACAACCCATCTATGTTTTTATCTTCAAGACATATCTCTATTGCCTTTTGATAACGCTCTTCATCACCATCTCCAATAATATCAACAGGGTTTCCATGGCTCCAGGTGGGAGGAAGCACATTGTTGAGTTTTTCCATTGTTTCGTCAGAAAGTTTTGCTAGAGCCCCGCCCTTTTCAATTACTGAATCGGTTGCAAGAACTCCCGGTCCACCGGCATTAGTAATAATTGCGATGTTACGCCCTGGTGGACGCGGTTGTTTAGCAAGAATTGATGAGCAATTAAACAAATCTTCAATGTCGTTTACTCTGACTATTCCTGCTCTTCGAAATGCAGCATCATATATTGCATCTTCACCAGCCATTGCACCAGTATGTGATGACGCGGCCTTTGCTCCTTCTTTGAACCGGCCAGATTTAATAACAATAATGGGCTTTGCTCGTGCAAACATTTTCGTTGCGCTCATGAATTTTTTTGCATCAGTAATAGATTCAATGTAAAGAACGATGCTTCTCGTGTGAATATCCATTCCAAAGTAATCAATTAAGTCTCCATAGTCAACATCAAGCATCGATCCAACTGAAACAAATGAGCTAAAACCAACTTTTGATGCCTGTGCCCAATCAAGAATTGCTCCGCAGACTGCGCCACTCTGAGAGAAAAGTGCTATGTTGCCGCGTTCAGGCATTGACCCTATGAATGTTGCATTTAAATTTAGATAAGGGACAACAAAGCCGACACAGTTTGGACCGATGATTCTCAAACCATATTTTTCTTTAACGTCTAAAAGTTTTTTTTCTAAGGCAATACCTTCGGCTCCTATCTCTTTAAACCCTGCCGAAATAATCAAAATTCCTTTGATGCCTTTTTTTCCACATTGCTCAACTACATCAAGAACGGTTTGAGCTGGAGTTGAGATAATTGCAAGATCTACAGTTTTAGGTACCTCTTTAATTGATGGGTATGCTTGTACTCCTTGGATACTATCATATTTTGGATTAACAGGATACACGACGCCCTCGTATCCAGATCCAACAAGATTTCGAAAAACTCTATATCCAGCAGATCCGACTGTATTTGATGCTCCAATCACGGCGATACTTTTTGGCTTAAATATGTAATCAAGATTTTCAACACCCATTGGTGTTTCCCTCCTTTAAAACATGGTAGTGACCCCATAACAGTGAATAACTAATAAGTTTATCGTCGACGGATATTCCTTTTATAATTTCCAATAGGGGCGAAGTATACTTTTCAATTCAGAAACTAACTTTCCTACTTCCTCAATTTTTGTGTCCGGAATGTCATTTTCTTTTATGTACTCCTCTTTACTAACAAGACCACACAGTATATTGTAATAAGATTGTACACTACCAGAACTATTGTATCCTCCGCCAAGAAGAACGAGTAACTTATTGCAGGTAGATGAAGACAATGTCATCATTTTTTTTGCAAGTTGATAATAGATCGGATAAGTTAGGTTTAAATCTGCCAATGGATCAGTATGATGCGTGTCTACCCCAGATTGATAGATTATTATTTCTGGAGCAAATTGTTTTGTCAAGCCCGGTACAATTTCATCGAAAGCTTTCAAAAAACTTGTATTTCCTGTTCCAGGTGGTAATGGAAGATTGATAGTAAACCCTTCTCCGGCACCGTCACCTATTTTTTCCATACTTCCGGTCCCAGGATAAAGTGTTCGTCCATCTTGATGAAATGAAACTTTAAGCACCGTCGGATCGTGATAATAAATTTCCTGCGTTCCATTTGAGTGATGTACATCTAGATCGACCACTAGAAACTTTTTCAATTTATGTTTTTCACGTAGATGCTCGATCACCACGGCAATGTCGTTAAAAAAACAAAAACCAGATGAGAATTCTTTACTTGCATGATGAAATCCTGCTAGCGGATTAACCATACACTGATATCCATTAAATAGTTTTTCTCCTGCAAGAATTGTGCCTCCTGCTGCAAGACTTGCATATTCATAGATGCCTATTGGTGCCGGTGTATCAAGCGAGAGCATACCTCCGGTACGGCTTAATTCTTTTATTCTATCCACATAGCTCTTGCTATGTGCTCTAAGCAGGTCCGTCTCGGTTGCTTTTTTTGGTGTAAATACTTCCACTTTTTTTAGAATACTTTTTTCTTTTAGTAATGCCATCGTTTTTCCAGGTTTGTCTCCAACTAACGGATGATCTACGCCAAGATCATATTTGTTATAGTCTTCGTGGTAGACAATTCCAATTTTCATTTTTCTTCACCTGTAATCGATAGACCAATACCCTTATCTCATAATCCTATTTAATCTTAGTTTTTCTTTTTATTTCTCCAATTTTATGTTATTTCCAATAATTTATGGAGTTTTTTGGTTTTATACCATACAATATAGGCAATTTACCAATACTTTTAAATACTATGTATTACATATTAGATTACATGCCAATGTGTATCATGGCATTTTATAAAGTGGGGAAGTTACTATGAAAAATAAAAAACAATCACAAAAAAAGATGCTAACAATCTTTGCAATAATGGCACTCTTAACAATTGGAATCGTCAGCAATTGCGGATGTTTAGGAAAAAACGAAAATACTATAAAAATTGAAGGCGCATTTGCATTGACGCCGATGATGGAAAAATGGAAACTAGAATACAGAAAAATCCATCCGGATATTAATATGGATATCAATTCTAATGGCGCTGGAGCTGGTATGGCAGATGCCTTGTTAGGAATTGCAGATATCGGCATGGTTTCTAGAGAAATCAACAACACAGAAATTGAACAAGGCGCTTTTTGGGTATCTGTAGTAAAAGATGCAGTTGTTGCAACTATAAATTCAGATAATCCTGTAATCGAAGAAATCTTGGAAAAAGGCGTCACAAAACAACAATTTAAAGATATTTTTATAACAAGAAATATAATAACATGGGGGCAACTTGTTGGAAATGAGAGCCTTAGTGATGACCCTATTGTAGTATACACGCGTTCTGACTCATGTGGTGCTGCTGAAACATGGGCAAAGTACCTTGGAAAATATAAACAAAACGATTTAACTAATGCTTTATCAAATCCAAATCTGCCTGGTGCTGCAGTAAATGGGGATAATAGCCTTGCTGCTGCTATTCAAGGAGATGAATTAGGCATAGGATACAATAACATCGGTTATGTATATACAAATAAACTTGCTGATAATACAGTAGTACCGGCAGATAAAATATTGCCCGTCCCTATCGATCTTAATGAAAATGGCATAATTGATGAAAATGAAAGCGTATACGCAAATCGAAATTCTATTGTAACTGCGATAAACAATTACGTCTATCCATCCCCACCCGCTAGGCCACTTCATCTCGTAACATTACATAATTTCACCGGAATAGTAAAGGATTTCGTGTACTGGATATTAACAGAAGGGCAGCAGTATGTTCTTGATGCAGGATATGTTCCATTGCCGCCAGAAACAATCATTGATCAAATTGGTTATCTTGAGAATGCAACCAGACCAGAGATAAATTAATGATGTATTGCTACTCCTAAAAAAAATTAAAAATTTAGGAAGAATTTGGTGACATGAACACGAGAAAATTGCGTGACTTTGTTGGCACAAAATTGATGCTAGCTGCCACGCTATTTGCCTCCATCTTATTTTTTTCTATATTCATCCTTTTGTTGTTTAAATCTTCACTAGTTTTGGGAACTGAACCCATAACTGAAATATTATTTTCTTCAACGTGGAATCCTGACAACAATCAATTTGGTCTAGCACCAATTATTATAGGAACAATATTCGTAACAGGAATTGCTCTTGTAATTGCAATCCCGATCTCTCTTCTAAGTGCAATCTATATCGTTGAATATGCCCCTAGGCGAGTAAGAAAAACAATCCGACCATTTATAGATGTGCTTGCTGGTGTTCCTTCTGTAGTATATGGGCTATGTGCTTTTCTATTTCTGGTTCCTTTAGTAAAAAATTTCATTGCACCATGGTTTGGCGTACAAAGTCAAGGTTTTTGTATATTTACTGCAGCCGTTACCTTAGCAATTATGGTGTTCCCAATAATAATTTCATTATGCATCGAATCTTTTGATGCAATTCCAATTGCCTTAAAAGAAGCATCACTCTCAGTTGGAGCTACAAAATGGGAAACTGTAAAAAAAGTTGTTTTGCGTGCTTCTGCTCCGGGAGTTATAGCGGCGATATTGCTTGGTTTCGGACGAGCATTTGGTGAAACGATAGCAATCAACATGGTGGTAGGTGGAACGCCTTCAATTCCCACTTCTTTGTTTCATCGTGGAGAAACTCTTGCATCTTTAATAGCATCAAAATACGGTGAACTTATGTCCATTCCACTTCATGAATCTGCTCTTATGTTGGTGGCACTAATTTTATTCATTGTTGTTTTTCTATTTAATATACTTGGTGTACTAATTTTAAGAAGAGCAAAAAAGAGGTGGAATTATTGAATAGACGCATCCTTGAAGAAAAGTTGTTTAAATTTCTAATGGTATCTTCTCTTTGCGTTGTTTTGGGGAGTTTATTCATTATCTTTGGGCTCGTAATCTTCAATGGTGCCTCATCAATAAGTCTCGAGATGGTTACGCAAACGCCAAAGGAAGGGGAGGTTCTTGGCGGGGGTATATTAAATGCGATTGTTGGTTCCATATATCTTGCTTTTCCTGCCACTGGTATTGCATTTTTAATAGGACTAATGATAGCACTATATCTGCAGAGGGATTTTACTCCTTCATGGTTCTCTAATTTTATCCGATTCACACTAGATGTTCTCTGGGGTATTCCTTCCATAATCTATGGTATTTTTTGCCTGATGATTATGATATATCTTGGTGTAGGATCTTCGCTGCTTGCAGGAATCGTTGCCCTCACTTTACTTGAAATTCCAATAATCACAAGATCAATGGACGAATCAATAAAGATGGTCCCGGTTGGTTTAAAGGAGGGAGCGTACTCATTAGGTTCAACAAAATTTGAGACTGCCTTTAAAGTTTTAAGAAAACAGGCATTTCCAGGGATTCTTGCAGGAGTTCTTCTAGGACTTGGTAGGGGTATAGGAGATGCAGCATCTATTTTGTTTACCTCTGGTTTTTCGAACCGTGTTCCTACATCACTTTTGGACTCAACAGCAGCCCTACCAACAACGATTTTTAATCTTTATTCTCTGCCATCAGGTCAACCAAAAGCATATGCTGCAGCGTTCATACTTTTAGTTATAGTATTAGTAATCAGTATATCCTCAAGATTATTAACAAGAAGATTTAAAAAACATGTGATAAAATAGGGGAATTTATATGAAAGAATCTCAAATAGAAACAAAAAATTTGAATGTATCTTATCACAAAAATAATGCGCTTGAAAATATAAATATTAAAATCCCTGCTAAAAAACTCACTGCAATAATTGGTCCTTCAGGATGCGGAAAAACTACACTGCTCAAATCATTTAATCGATTGCTTGAAATACAAGATGATGTAAAAATTTCAGGGGAAATCCTGGTTGATGGAAAAAATATACTTGATCGTAAAGGGAGCGATATACCAGATATACGAAAAAAAATGGGTCTACTCTCCCAAAAACCATATCCCCTTCCGATGTCAATATATGAGAATGTTGCGTATGGTTTAAGAATCCATCATAAAAAGAAGGGAAAGAAACTCGATGAGATAGTTGAACATTGTTTGCACGAGGTCGGTCTCTGGAACGAGGTGAAAAATCGACTTCATGATCCCGCCTCAAGACTTTCAGTTGGACAACAGCAACGATTATGTTTGGCAAGAGCAATTGCTGTAAAACCAGAGGTATTGCTATGTGATGAACCTACTTCTGCTTTGGATCCAGTTTCAGCCCAACAGATTGAAAAATTACTTTTGAAACTCAAAACAGAATTTACGGTGATACTTGTAACACATACATTACGTCAAGCAAAAAGAGTTGCTGATTACGTTATATTCCTATATTTTGGTAAGGTTTTTGAACAAGGACCAGCAGATGAAGTTTTCAATCATCCAAAAACACCAGAAATGAAAGCTTATCTTGGGGGAGAAATAAGTTAAAAAACCCTTTGTTTAATTGCCAAAGGATATTGGGGAAATAACAAAATATTTGTACTTAATTCTCTTTTCCGTTATTGGAGATTTTATGAAGATAGAACTCGATGATGTCAAATGTGTTAAGGAGACAGGAATTACAATTCGTGGATCCAGACGAAGAATAACAGTACCTTCTGAAGTCGTTGAATTACTCAAGCTGAAAAATGGTGACAAACTAAGGTGGATTGTCCTCAAAGACGGAACAATAGATATCCAGAAGGTAAAAAACTGAATATTTTAAGGTTTTTTCGTCCTGCTTTTATGGAGGTAGTTTCTTGTTACTAACTAACTCCATGGGTTCAAATCCTTCCCCTGCATCCAATAATACTATTTTCAAGTTAAGAAATAATTTTATAGTTTAAAATCATAACTTCACCCGATGTTAAATAATATGTCAATTAAAAATAAAGCAATATTTGCAGTTGTTTTAATATTAATTGGTTTATGTTTTTCTTTATTGTGGATTTATTACCCGGGCACAATCTTTGCTTTGGTTAGTTTGTTAACTGGTTTATGTTTAATATCCACCGGAGCGCTTATGCTTGATAATGTTAGAAACGAAAGGTTCAAACTTAAATATGGAGAAGACCTCTATCCAAAAATTAATAAAAAGATAGTTGCTGAAATGGCGGTTATATGGATTTTAATTAGATTATCTATCGCATTAATTATATCTGTTATTGTCTCATATTTTGCATTCAAATAAGATAAAACCTCTTATTTTTTATGACTACTTTGGTGTTCAAATCCCTTCCCCTGCATTAACTTTTTACACGGATTTCATTTCAAGCAAATAATCCTTTATTAATTTACGTAGGATAAAATCATACTAATTTCATTTTTAGTTGGTTTTTGCGCTCAACAAAATAATAGATTTTAAATAAGGAAACCAGATAAGAGGATTGCAAAACCATCAGTAAATTACAAAAATATATATAGTAGTTAACACGTGTTAATTTATAAGTGGTACATAATGAGCGTAATAGATTTGACTTCTATGGGGGAGTCTCAGTCTGAACTGAGAAGAGAAATCAATGAACGCCTATCTAAACTGCGGGATGAAATCTCTGACTACTGTTTTCAATGTGCCAAATGTACATCAGGATGCGAGGCCCATAAACTTCTCGAATTAGAGCCTCACAAGGTAGTTGCTCTTCTCAAGAGAGGATTGATTGATGAACTTGTAAATTCGGATGTTATTTGGACATGTATGAGTTGCTTCAAATGCAAAGAGCGATGTCCTCAACGCGTGGCTCCTGTTGATATTTTATTCTCATTGAAAAATTTGGCAGTTTTAAGTGGTAAAGAAATACCTGGAAAATATACAGCGATGTTGCAATCTGTCTTGTCAATTGGTCTTATTCAAGATGTGCAGAGTGTAACAACTCATGATGGTAAAACAAAGAAGAGGGAAGAGATGGGTTTACCTGCAATTTCTAAACCAACTGACACTGCTAAGTTTCAAATGGTTTTATCAAAAATTGCTATGGAGAAAGTATAGAGGTGGATGCTGACGAAAAAATACGCGCTTTATCCAGGATGTGTAATGCCAACGGAACAATATGGCTACGAGCTTTCCTTAAGAGAAATTTTGCCACTTTTGGATGTTGAACTGGTTGACATTGAAGGTTTTTCATGCTGCGGCGAACCGATGAAAAGTGTGAATCAATTGATGACGCTTTATCTGTCGGCACGAAATCTTGCAATTGGTGAGAAACACAAATTAGATATGTTTGCCCCATGTGCAATGTGCCATCTTGCACTTTCAGAATGTAAATATGTACTTGACAGCAATCCCGAGATGAAGAAGCGTATCAATGAAATGCTTGCCTCTGAAGATTTAGAATACCAGGGTGATAAGGGGATTGTTCATACTGTTGATTTGTTGCACGATCATATTGGTATTGAGGCAATTAAACAGCATGTGAAAAAACCGTTGAAAGGATTGAAAATTGCAACGCATTATGGCTGTCATTTAATTAGGCCAAGTGAAATTGGCAGGCCCGTTCACTCTGAAAATCCGCAGAAGATGGAGGAAATTCTTAAGGTGCTAGGAGCCGAAACTGTTCCTTATGCACAAAAATTGGATTGTTGTGGCGCGCCCTTGCTTGCGAATCTACCTGAATCGGCTTTGACAAAAACAGGGCAGAAATTAAAGGCAATTCAGGAGCAGGGTTTTGTTGCACTGGTTGATGTGTGCCCATGGTGTCATAAAATGTTTGACTCAAAACAGGTGAAGGCTGGTGAAACAGTCGCAGCCAAACTTGACGTCCCGGTGTTATATCTTACACAGTTGATTGGTCTTGCCTTTGGCTTGAAACGTGATAAACTAGGTTTAGAGTTGAATCTCAGCCCAGTTGGTAAACTAGAATTTGGATAGATGTGAGGTTACATGCGTCGAATTGGCGTATTCGTCTGCCATTGCGGTATCAACATTTCTCATACTGTTGATGTTGAAGAGTTAACAAAATATGCAAGCAATCTTGATGGTGTGGTTGTTAGTAAGAGTTACAAGTACATGTGTTCTGATGTTGGCGCCACGTTGATTAAAGATTCCATCAAGGAGTTCGGTCTTGATTGCGTTGTTGTTGCTTCATGTTCACCAAGAATGCACGAACATACTTTTAGAGAGGTCGTCAGCGATGGTGGCGTAAATCCATACCGTTTGGAGATAGCCAATATCCGCGAACAGTGTTCATGGGCTCATAGCGATAAAGAGAAAGCAACAGAAAAAGCAAAGTTTTTGATAAGGAGTGCTGTGGCAAAAGCGCAGTTGCTAGAGCCACTCAAAACGTCAAACATTCCAGTGACGCCCGAGGCATTGGTGATAGGCGCGGGTATTGCTGGCATACAGGCATCGTTGGATCTGGCGAACAATGGATTTAAGGTCTATTTGGTAGAAAAAGAACCAAGTATTGGCGGAAGGATGTCGCAGCTTGATAAGACATTCCCAACACTGGACTGTTCTTCATGCATTCTTACTCCTAAAATGATGGAAGTTGCAAATCATCAGAATATCGAACTATTCACTTACTCTGAATTAGCTGGCATCGAGGGTAGTATCGGGAATTATAAAGTGAAAATCAAAAAGAAACCACGCTATGTTGATTTGGAGAAATGTACCGGTTGTGGGGATTGCGCAGCGGCATGCAGGTTGAAAGATAGAGTAACAAATGAGTTTGACATGGGAATGGGGAAGCGAGGTGCCGCGTACATGCCGTTTCCACAGGCTGTTCCTTTGAAGTATACAATCGATTCTAAACATTGTCTGTTCTTAACGCGAGGAAAATGCGGGGATGAACCGCTCTGTAAAAAAGCATGTGCACAAGATGCAATTAACTTTGATCAAAAAGAAGAAATCATTGAGAAAAAAGTTGGAGCAATTATTGTTACTACAGGTTACGATCTTTTAGATCCGTCAAGTCTATATGAATATGGATATGCTGCTCCAGATGTTATTACAACTCTTGAGCTTGAGCGGTTGATTAGTTCTTCAGGGCCTACAAAAGGAGAGATATTGCGTCCATCCGACAAGCAGAAGCCAAAGAGCGTTACTTTCATTTTATGCGTTGGCTCACGTGATGAGACGCAGTGCACTTGGTGTTGTCGTATTGGCTGCATGAGTGCTTTAAAACAAGTATATCTCTTGAGGGAGAAACTTGGCGAAGATGTCGAAATCAATGTATGTTACACAGACATTCGCTCTTACGGAAAAGGCTATGAGGAATTTTATCGAAAAGTTCGTGGCTTAAAAACAAACATGTTTCGTGGACGACCGTCTGAAGTACGGAATATGGGTGCACAACAGAAAATCGATATTTTCGATACGACGACAAATAAGTTATTTGAGATTACAACCGATCTTGTTGTACTAGTTCCTGCATTGGTGCCACGATCAAATGCCGTGGATTTTGCTCGACTTCTTCATTTGACACTAAGTGGTGACGGATTCCTTTTGGAAGCTCATCCAAAGTTGCGACCGATGGATACATTTGTGAACGGCATTTTTATCGCAGGTTGTTGTCAAGGTCCCAAGGATATTCAAGATACTGTTTCACAAGCGAGTGGGGCCGCTTCTCGTGCGACTACGATTCTTGCAAAAAAGGAACTTGAGATCGATCCTTTGATTGCTGCTGTTGATGAAAAGTTATGTACTGGGTGCGGTGTCTGCGTCGAAATATGTCCGTACGATGCGCGTACTCTGAATGAAAAATCAAAAATTGCTGAGGTTAATGAGGCATTGTGTGTGGGGTGTGGTGCGTGTATTGCCTCGTGTCCGAGCAATGCATCGATTCATAAAAATTTTACAAAAAAACAGATTCTCAACATGGTTGACGATATTATTTGAGATTTAGATTATGACAAATAAGAGAGGCACTTCGATTACTAATGCAAAACACGGTTCAGTGCTTGTCATAGGTGGCGGTATTGCAGGTATTCAATCATCGCTCGATCTTGCCGATGCTGGATTTAAGGTCTACATTGTCGACCGCGGGCTTTCCATCGGCGGAACGATGACGCAACTGGATAAAACTTTTCCGACGAACGACTGCGCCATGTGCATTCTTGCCCCTAAACTAGTCTACACTGGCCGTCATGAGAATATCAGAATCATTACTAATGCTGAAGTTACTGGTATTGCTGGAGCGGTAGGAGATTTTCATGTTACAGTTACGAAGCATCCTAGATTTGTCGATCTTGAGAAATGTAACGGATGTGGTGATTGTGTTGAGCACTGCCCGGTTAAAATGGCATCTGATTTTGACGAAGGACTTGCAGTTCATAAGGCTATTTACCAGCCATTTCCGCAAGCCATCCCAAATGTTTTTGCAATTGCTAAAAACGAAGATGTATCGCCATGTAAACTTGCATGTCCTGCAGGTTTGAATGTGCAGGGCTTTATCGCATTGGCATCCCAAGAAAAATTTGCAGAAGCTTACGAACTTATACGAGATACCATCCCTTTACCAGGATCGCTTGGTAGAATTTGTTATCATCCTTGTGAAGGTGAGTGCAATCGTAAAGATATCGAAGAATCAGTTTCCATTTGCAAGATCAGACGATTTATCGCAGATTATATCTATGAACACCCGGAGGAGCTGGCTGACTATCGTAAAAAGCGTGATGAGAAAACTAAGGCCAAAAATATCGTCGAAGTAGATTTAAAACGTGGTAAAGAACAAAAGATTGCAGTCATTGGTGCCGGTCCAGCTGGACTTACAGCAGCATATGATCTTGCGCGATTAGGTTATAAGCCGACTATTTTTGAAGAGGAAAAGTACAACGGCGGTATGCTTCGCTACGGTGTTCCAGATTATAGACTCCCGCGAGAATATTTACGTAAAGAGATAGATTTGTTATGTGCGGATGGTAATATAGAAATAAAAAACAATCAGAAATTTGGAAAAGATTTTAATTTGAAAGATCTGAAAAGTCAAGGATTCAAAGCATTTTTTGTTGCTATTGGTGCGCATAAGAGCCGTGCGTCTGGTGTAGAATGTTGCCAGGGTTTGGATTCTCATATCCTACAGGGCGTTGAATACCTGGAACAACTCAACAGAGACATGATTGCTCCAGATTATTTTAAAGGTAAAAAAATTGTGGTTGTTGGCGGTGGAAATGTTGCAATGGATTCCGCTCGTACTGCAAGACGACTTGGCGGTGAAATAACCGTTGTTTACCGACGGTCTTTAAAGGAGATGCCTGCAAATAGAGAGGAGATCGAGCAAGCGCAGGAAGAAGGTATTAAGTTTAACTTTTTGACGAATCCGACAAAGCTGCATAAGAATGAAAAAGACACGTGTTTGCAGTGCGCAAAGATGGAACTCGGGGAACCGGATGCATCTGGCCGTAGAAAACCAATTGTGGTTAAAGGTTCTGAATTTGACATTGAATGTGATTATGTTATTTTTTCAATTGGGCAAGAAGTTGATGCCGCGCCTTTGGAACAAAATGAAATTAAATTAAATAAATCAGAACTAATCGATGTAGATCCATTGACACTTCAAACGTCTTTGGA
Organism: Thermoplasmatales archaeon; assembly: GCA_041305025.1. Taxonomy (GTDB): domain Archaea; phylum Thermoplasmatota; class E2; order DHVEG-1; family DHVEG-1; genus JBFYMG01. The sequence goes on along the minus strand of JBFYMG010000053.1, from coordinate 34,690 downwards.
AGGAGTCTTTTCCGGTGGCGATGCGGTGACGGGACCAGCATCGGCAGTAGAAGCGATTGCTGCCGGTCATGACGCTGCAATTTCTATTGATCGATATTTGAATAATGAAGATTTGAAAATAGGCCGAGAAAAGAAGGAAAAAAATAAAGCAAAAATACCAAAAGAAGCACCACGTTTTGTGCTATCGCGTGAGTGCTCTTCCTTGCTTTCTCCAGAAGAACGAATCAAATCATTTGTTGAGGTTGATCAAGGGTTCAGCAAAGATCAGATGATCCGCGAAGCGCAACGATGTCTGAACTGCGCCGGATGTTGTGAATGTCTGCAGTGTGTGTTGTACTGCGGACGCAATGCCGTTGATCATCAAATGAAAGAATCAACAGAAACAATTGATGTGGGTGCAGTGATTGTGTCTCCGGGTTTTGCTGAGTACGCACCACCAAGAGCAGATAGTTACGGATATCATGTATATCCCAATGTTTTGACTAGTATTGAATTTGAGCGAATGCTTTCGGCATCTGGACCATATAAAGGTCATATCCAACGCATTTCTGATGGAAAAGCACCGAAAAAAATTGCGTGGTTGCAGTGTGTCGGTTCTCGCGATGAAAGCTGTGATAAAAAATATTGCTCGTCAGTTTGTTGCATGTATGCTACAAAAGAGGCAGTGATTGCCAAAGAGCATGAACCTGGTGTAGAGACCCATGTTTACTTTATGGACATGCGTTCGTTTGGCAAAGATTTTGATAAGTATTTCGAGCGGGCAAAAGATGAATATGGTGTGGTTTATCGTCGATGTCGTATTCCTGGTGTGGAGCAGGATCGTGATACGAAAAATCTTGTTGTCCGCTACGTCGATGATGATGGAACTTTAAAGAATGAAAATTACGACATGGTTGTTTTGTCTGTCGGATTGCAACCATGTAATGCTTTAGGTGATTTAGGTAAAGTTCTAGACGTAAATCTAAATGAATACGGCTTTGTTGAAACCGATCCATTTTCTCCAATTCTTACTTCGCGAGAGGGCATCTATGCATCTGGTACTGTGACAGAACCAAAGGATATACCCGAAAGCGTTACGCAAGCATCTGCCGCCGCGGCTGAGGCAGCCAAAGCTATTGCTGAAATGCGTGGAACAGAAATCGTTGAAAAAGTGTATCCTGAAGAGCGTGATGTTAAACAAGAGTTCCCGCGTGTCGGCGTATTCGTCTGTCATTGCGGCATTAACATCGCTGGTGTTGTTGATGTTAAAAAAGTAGCTGAATACGCAAAAAAACTCCCGAATGTTGTGTATGCTGATGACAGTATCTTTACATGCTCGCAAGATTCTCAAGAAAAAATAAAGGAGAAAATCAAAGAGTTTAATTTGAATCGTGTGGTTATTGCATCGTGTACACCACGTACCCATGAACCATTGTTCCAAGATACATTACGCCAGGCGGGTTTAAATCCCCACTTGTTTGAAATGGCGAACCTTCGCGATCAGAATTCATGGGTGCATAGGGCTGATCCAAAGGGTGCAAATGATAAAGCAATCGATGCGGTGAAAATGGCAGTGTCAAAAGCAGCTGACTTGTATTCGGTTCAGCATTTGCAGATTCCAGTCGTTCATAGTGCCTTGGTTATCGGCGGCGGAATTGCAGGCATGCAATCTGCGCTTTCCATTGCAGATCAAGGATATGATGTATTTCTCGTTGAAAAGGAGTCAGAGCTTGGCGGCCATCTAAAAGATATTTACCTTGGAATTGCCGAAGAAAAACCTCAGGAATTATTGAAAGCGACAATCGAAGAGATCCAAAATCATACAAAAATAAAAGTGTTCAAGAGTACAACAATCGATAATGTTTCAGGTTATGTTGGTAATTTTAAAACCAAGTTGAAATCAAAGGATAAGGCCGTACCTGCAGAAATAGAGCATGGTGTTGTTGTAGTTGCTTCCGGCGGATTGCCATACAAACCAAAAGAATACCATTATTCTAAAAATGAAGATATTATTACGCAGACTGAGTTCGAAAAAGATCTATTCGAGGATAAGCCTTATCTTAAGAAGCTCAAAGAAATTGTCATGATCCAGTGCGTTGGATCAAGAAATGATGACCGTCCCTATTGTAGCCGAATTTGCTGTTCACAGGCTTTGAAGAATGCATTGAAACTAAAGGAAATTAATCCAGATGCTGCCGTGTATGTTTTGTACCGCGATATACGAACTTACGGTTTCCGAGAAGACACACTCTATAAAAAAGCACGCAAAAAAGGAATACTCTTTGTAAGATACGATGATGAAAAAGAGCCAGATGTTAAAATTGATAACGGCAAGATAAATGTGAAAACAATTGAACAAATACTTGGCAGAGAACTTAATCTCCATCCAGATAAACTGGTTTTGAGTACAGGCATTATTCCACAGGACAACATCGTTCTGGCACAACAGTTGAAAGTTCCTTTGAATGAGGATAAATTTTATTCTGAGGCGCATGTTAAGTTGCGTCCAATTGATTTTTCGGCCGACGGCATATTCTTGTGTGGTCTTGCGCACTCACCGCGCTTTATTGAAGAGTCTATACTACAAGCAAAGGCAACTGGTGCACGAGCGGCAACTATTCTTTCAAAAGAATATTTGGAAACTAAGGGAAATATTGCCCGCGTTATATCAAGCAAATGTGCCGGTTGCAAACTATGTCTTGAGATATGTCCATATGATGCGATAACCTTTGATGAAGAAAAGAAAATTGTTGTTATAAATGAAATCCTATGTCAGGGTTGTGGTGCGTGTTCTGCACTGTGTCCGAGTGGTGTTTCACAGCAGAATACGTTTACGAAACGACAGATTTTGTCGATGGTTGATGCTTGTTTGGAGTGAGATAGATGGCAGAAGAAGTAAAAGCGCATAAGGAACATAAAAAAGAAAAGTTTGAACCAAAGATTGTAGGTTTTCTCTGTAACTGGTGTAGTTACGCGGGTGCAGATTTAGCCGGCACGAGTAGAATCCAGTACCCGGCCAATGTCCGCATTATCCGAGTTATGTGCTCAGGGTCTGTTGATTCCGTGTACATTCTACGTGCATTGCTTGATGGTGCCGATGGTGTTTTTGTCGGTGGCTGTCATCCTGGTGATTGTCATTATATTGATGGAAATTACAAAGCACGAAGAAGAATGGTTCTGCTGAAGAATATTTTGGATACGTTGGGCCTGGATCCAGAGCGTGTTTGGGTCCGATGGATTTCTGCATCAGAAGGACAGAAATTTGCCGAAACGATGAAAGAGATGACTGAAGCGATAAGAAAGTTGGGCCCTAGTCCCATTGCAAAACAGTGGAATATTTAGGAGATGAATTATGTCACATAAAATCTTGAAGGTTAAAGGCGGGGATGTAGCTGAATCTTGCAATGCAATGCTTAAGGAATTGCTTGAATCAAAAAAGATTCATGCATTGTTGGTTCCGCAGGAAACTCCTACAAAGAAAATAGCATTTCCAGTATTGATTTCAAATCCTGATCAGTTAAACTCAGATATTTTCGCTCCTGTCCTGCCTATATCTACGGCGTCAATAGTGTCCAGGATTACAAAGTTTCAGGCTGCAAATAAACCAATCGGTGTTGTCATGCGGCCGTGTCAGATTCGTGCATTTACTGAATTGGTAAAATTGAATCAAGCAAATCCCGAAAATATCGTGATTATTGGTGTTGATTGTCTTGGAACTTTCCCAGTTAATATCTATGCTGATTTTCCTGAGAAGAAGAAACCTGCTAAGTTTGTGATTGATGCATTTATAAAGAAGACAGATGATGCTGAAAAGTATCTGAGATCGGCATGTCGTGTGTGTAAAGATCCGATTCCAAGCAATGCTGATTTTATCATTGGGATATATGGAATGGATGCTGAAAAGGAAATTTTAATTGAAGCTCACACGGAAACTGGTAAAAAACTAATCGAAGGTTTAAAATTGAATGAGGCTAAAGAGCATGATCGTGACAAGGCCGTAAAGGCGATTCATGAAAACAAGGCAAAACATAATACAGCATTTGTTAAGGAAAAGAGTTCCATTAAAGGTATCGATGCTCTCGCCACATTTTTTGACAAGTGCGTGAATTGTCATAATTGCATGAAGGCATGTCCAATCTGCTATTGTAAAGAATGTCTGTTCGAATCATCTGTATTTGATGCAGAGGCGTATAAATTCCTGAAAAAAGCAGAGAGCAAGGGTCTGTTAAAGATGCCAAGTGATTCTATTTTGTTCCATATTGGAAGGATGAATCATATGATTCTTTCTTGTGTGGAGTGTGGGTTATGTGAACAGGCATGCCCAAATAATATTCCGTTGATGGATGTGTTTATCCCCGCTGCAGAGAACGCACAGAAAGAATTCAATTACCAGCCTGGAAAAGATCCAAAGGAAAAGATTCCAATGATTGTGTATCGAGAAGATGAGTTCTTGGAGGTAGGAGAAAAGTAGCATGGATGTGATTGACTCCCGCAAAATTGATTCAAATTTCAAATTTCAAATTGCCAAGGAAGACGGTGGAGAAGGTATCTTGAAATGTTTTGCATGCGGGTCATGCACTGCTCGTTGCCCAGAAATGGATGTAAAACCTGAGTGGAATCCTCGCGTGATTATTCGAATGGCATTGCTAGGATTAAAGGAGGAAGTTTTATCCAGCGAGTTTATCTGGATTTGCAGTGCTCATTTCCGTTGTCTTGAGAAATGTCCGCAACAGGTTAATGTCAAAGAAGTCATGAATGCGGTTCGTAATGCGCGGATGTTTGAAGAGCAGACTGAGGACGTGACCGGGAAGAAAGCTAAGAAAACTCTTGATCTTGATTTCAAATACAAACTCATAAAAGATGAATCTGGAAAGGATTTGTATGAGTGTTTTTCTTGCGGGACATGCACTGCAGGTTGCCCTGAGCGAGAACTTGACTCTTTGTATTCGCCAAGGAAAGTAATTAAGAATGCACTACTTGGAATGAAGGAAAATGTGTTTTCTAATAAGTTTGTTGAAATATGTTCCATGCATCATCGATGTTTTACGCAATGTCCTCAAGGCGTGGAGATTCCCAAGTTGATGAATGCGATTAAAAATATTGCTATAAAAGAAGGATATAGCCGGAAAACTGAGTAGAGAGATATGACACATAAATCTGACAAGATTGGAGCGGTTGCCGTTGTCGGCGGTGGGATTGCTGGAGTACAGGCTGCCCTAGATCTTGCTGACATGGGGTTCAAGGTTTATCTTTTGGAAAAGACACCAGCAATTGGCGGCATGATGGCCCAGCTCGATAAAACTTTTCCGACGAACGACTGCTCTATGTGTATTTTGTCTCCTAAACTTGTTGATTGTGCACGTCATCCTAATATTGAGTTATTGACAAATGCTGAAATACAAAAAATTGAGGGAAAACCAGGGAATTTTACAGTTAATGTTTTGAAAAAACCGCGGTATGTTGATTTGAATAAATGTACATCATGTGGGTCATGTGAAGCCGTTTGTCCGATTTCGCTTCCAAATGCATTTGAGTATGGTTTGGTTAAAAGAAAGGCAATTTACAAACCCTATCCTCAGGCAATTCCCAATGCGTATGCGATTGATAAGGAAGGCGATGGTAAGCATCGTGGTTGCGTCGATTGCATGAAGTGTGTGAAAGAGTGTAAATCTGGTGCAATTAACCATGAAGAAAAACCAGAATCTTTGAATTTGTCTGTTGGTGCAGTCATTGTCGCGACTGGCTCTAAACCATTCGACCCTGTTGTGAAACCCGAGTTTGGTTACAAACGATATGCAAATGTGGTTACAAGTATTGAATTTGAGCGAATATTATCTGCGTCTGGCCCTTTTCAGGGAAAGATTTTAAGATTGAGTGATAAAAAACATCCGAAAAAAATTGCGTGGATTCACTGTGTGGGTTCCCGCGACAAATCCGTTGATCATGAATATTGTTCGTCCATGTGTTGCATGTATACGGCCAAGGAAGCAGTGATTGCAAAGGAGCACAGTGCTGATATTGAACCGACAGTATTCTACATAGACATTCGATCCTACGGCAAGGATTTTGACAAGTATATTGATCGAGCAAAAAAGCAACACGGTTTGCGGTATGTGAGATCCCGTATCTCTGAGATTGCAGAGGACCCAAAGACGAAGGATCTTACAATAAAATATGAGGATGATTCCGGTGAATTTAAAGATGAAACTTTTGATCTTGTTGTTTTGTCTGTTGGGCTTTGCGTTGCTGAGGATCGGCGTAATGAATTGATCGAGCATCTTGGTTTTGAGGCAAATGAATTTGGTTTCATTCGAACACTTCCTGATGACCCGGTTGTTCTAAAACCTGGGATTTTTGTCGCAGGCTCTTTCCTTGAACCACAGGCAATTCCTGAAAGTGTGATGCAAGCATCAGCTGCTGCCGCAAATGCTGCTGCACTACTTAGAGATGTCAGAGGTACTTTGGTCAAAGAAAAGAAATATCCTTCAGAAAGAGATATTTCTAAAGAAAAACCACGCATTGGTGTCTTTATTTGCCATTGCGGTATCAACATTGGCGGATATCTGGACGTTCCCGATCTTGTCAAGTTTGCTGGCTCTCTTGATGATGTTGTTTTTGCAGAGGCCAATATCTATACTTGCTCCGAGGATACGCAGAAGAAGATAGCAGATGCGATCAAGACGCACAAGTTGAATAGAGTTATTGTGGCCGCATGTACACCGCGCACCCATGAGCCATTGTTTAAGAAGAGTCTTCGTGAAGCCGGCCTGAATCAACATCTTCTTGAGATGACCAATATCCGCGAACAGTGTTCTTGGGTTCATATGGATATTCCAAAAGAGGCAACAGAGAAAGCAAAAAAATTGATTGCAATGACTGTTGCTAAGACGAGATTTTTACAACCAATATTTGAATCAGAAATTCCAGTTACTCAAAAGGCTTTGGTCATCGGTGGAGGAATCGCTGGGATGACTGCAGCATTGTCGCTTGCCGATCAGGGTTATGAAACAGCTTTAGTTGAAAAGGAGCCAGTTCTTGGTGGTTATTTGAATAAAATATATCATACGGTCGAGGGCATAGATGTACGTCGGTTGCTCAAGGAAACTGTAGATAAAGTTCAAAAACACGATTTGATAAAAGTTTACACGAACTCAACTTTGAAAACGCTCAGCGGTTATGTTGGGAGCTACGATTCAGAGATTAAAACACCAAACGATATGGTTAAATTTAATCATGGTGTGGTCTTGGTGACAGTTGGTGCAGAGGAGTACAAACCGAATTCATATCACTATGGTAAGGATTCAAGAGTAATAACACAATCCGAACTGGAAAAAAAGCTTAGCGAAAGTCGACCTGACGATATTTGCGATGGCCAGACTTTTGTAATGATGCAGTGCGTTGAATCTCGTGATAATGAGCGGCATTATTGCAGCAGAATATGTTGTATGCAAGCAGTGAAAAATGCAATCAAGATCAAAGAATTAAATCCGCACGCCGAAGTGTTCATTCTATATCGTGATTTGATGACTTATGGTTTCAGAGAAAAATTCTACAAAGATGCTCGTGAGAAAGGAGTCATGTTTATACAATATGATCCTGAGAAAAAACCTGAAATCGATTTAAAGAATGGATTGATTGTCAAAACATTTGAGCCGATGCTTGCGGAGACATTGAAGATACCGGCTGATTATCTTGTTCTTTCTTCAGGTTTGCAACCAGATAAGAATAACGATTCATTAGCAAAGATGCTCAAAGTTCCTTTAAATGATGATGGATTTTTCCTTGAAGCACATGTTAAGTTGAGACCAGTTGATTTTTCGACCCGTGGTGTGTTTTTAGCTGGAAATTGTCATACGCCAAAATTTATCGGTGAATCTATCTATCAGGCTCAAGCCGCTGCTGCGCGTGCGGCAACGATTCTATCTCAACCAAAACTTGCAGCAGAGCCAAACATTGCATTTGTGAACGAGGATTTGTGTAGCGGTTGTAAGACTTGTATTTCTGTTTGTCCATACAAAGCTATAGATTCTGTAACTGAAGAAAAAAATGGCAAACGCACTGTTCATGCAAAAATTAATGAGGGGTTGTGTCAAGGTTGCGGAACATGCGTAAGCGCATGTCCATCTGGCGCAATAGAACAGCATGGCTTCAAAGACAAACAAATACTCCCAATGATTGATGAAATAACCTAAATAGTGGTTTAATATGTCGAATATTATCTGCTCTAGGGATCAACATATGTTGTGAGGAGGAGAAGAATAATAATTAATGGTCAATGAAATCAAAGATTATAAAGGGCTATCTGGAAAAGAGGTGGCCGAGAGAATACTAAAAGATGGCTATAACGAACTCCCTTCCTCAAAGAAAAGAAGTACATTGGCTATTGCATTTGAAGTTGTACGCGAACCAATGTTTTTGTTGCTAATTGCTGCAGGCACACTGTATCTATTTTTAGGAGAAAAAGAAGAAGCTCTAATGCTCCTGGGCTTTGTATTTGTCATTATAGGAATCACATTGTACCAGGAAAGAAAAACCGAACGTGCTCTTGAAGCCCTTCGCGACCTATCGAGCCCTCGTGCTTCGGTCATTAGAGACGGCCAACAGAAAAGAATTCCTGGTCGTGAAGTAGTTAGAGGCGATATTCTTGTTATGTCTGAAGGGGATCGCGTGCCTGCTGATGCGGTGATTCTATCTAGCAGCCATTTATCGGTAGACGAATCTTTGCTCACCGGCGAATCCGCTCCTGTTCGAAAACTACAATGGGATGGATCCATGCAAAAAACCACACCTGGCGGTGACGATCTTCCATTCATATATTCAGGGACTTTGGTTGTTGGTGGTCAAGGAATTGCAAAGGTATTGGAAATTGGAATGCAAACAGAGATGGGCAAGATTGGTAAAGCATTACAGACACTTGAAACTGAGGATACCCTACTTCAAAAAGAAACTAGAAAATTTGTCAAAAACTTGGCAATAATAGGTTTCATTCTCTGTGTTGTCGTTGTTGTTGGATATGGCTTGACTAGAATGGCCACTGATTCTAACAGTTGGGTTAATGGATTTTTGGCAGGTATCACTCTTGCTATGGCAATTCTACCTGAGGAATTCCCGGTTGTTTTAACTATCTTTCTTGCACTAGGTGCATGGCGGCTTTCGAAAAATAATGCATTGGCTCGTCGTATTCCTGCTATTGAAACACTCGGTGCAGCAACTGTTCTCTGTGTAGATAAGACTGGAACACTTACAATGAACCGCATGTCCGTTCGAAAGATTTATGCTAATGGCAAGTTTCATAATATCGCTGAAGAAAAACAGGCTTTGCCTGAGGCTTTTCATGAGCTTGTAGAATTTGGAATACTTGCCAGCAAAAAAGAACCGTTTGATCCCATGGAAAAAGCGTTGAAACAAGTTGGCGATACCACTCTTTCAAACACCGAACATATCCATAAAGATTGGGTGGTTGTACAGGAGTATCCTTTGTCAAGAGAGTTACTTGCGATGTCTCATGTGATGAGTTCTCCAGATGGAAAAGAGTACATCATTGCTGCAAAAGGAGCACCTGAAGCAATTGCAGATTTGTGTCATTTCAATAAAAAGCAAATGCAAGAGCTTTCAAAGCAAATTAGTTCAATGGCTGCTGAAGGCCTTCGGATCATAGGGGTTGCAAAGGCGTATTTCAAGAAAACTGATCTTCCTGACAAGCAACATGATTTTAAGTTTGAATTTGTTGGTTTAATTGGATTTGTCGATCCAGTTCGTCCGAGCGTGCCAGAGGCAGTTGTAGAATGTTATGCTGCCGGTATGCGAGTTATTATGATCACTGGAGATTATCCTGGTACTGCCCAGAGCATTGCAAAGGAAATCGGTTTAAAAAATTATGATAACATACTGACAGGTCCTGAACTCAACGCGATGAATGACGCAGAGCTTCAAGAGCGGATACGAAATGTGAATGTTTGCGCACGGGTAGTGCCAGAGCAAAAACTCCGTATCGTAAATTCCCTGAAAGAGAATGGTGAAATTGTTGCGATGACTGGTGATGGAGTGAACGATGCTCCTGCACTGAAATCTGCACATATTGGTATAGCAATGGGCGGTCGCGGAACTGATGTGGCAAGAGAATCATCGTCGATTGTACTTCTAGATGATGATTTTTCATTCATTGTACAGGCTGTGAGGATGGGACGGCGGATTTACGATAATATCAAAAAAGCGATGAGCTATATTATTGCAGTTCATATTCCAATTGCAGGCCTGTCGGTTATACCTATTTTATTTAATTGGCCTCTTATTCTTTTCCCGGTTCATATCGTATTTCTTGAATTGGTTATAGATCCATCTTGTTCTGTAGCGTTTGAAGCAGAACCAGAAGAATCAGATGTAATGAAACGGCCACCACGAAATTCGAAAGAGCCATTATTTAACAAACGTACTCTTCTGGTAAGTATGTTTCAAGGTTTTAGTGTTCTTGCTATTCTTCTAATTGTATACTGCATAGCAATATCTCGAGGGCAAGGTGAAGAGGATGCACGTGCTTTGACGTTTACAACTCTTGTCATTGCAAACCTTGGTCTCATCTTTACAAACCGTTCGTGGTCTCGTACTATACTAGGGACCTTGCGATCAAAAAATAATGCACTCTGGGTTGTAGTAGCAGGAGCATTGGTTTTTCTTGGCTTGGTGCTCCTCATTCCTTTCCTTCGCGGGCTGTTCAAATTCTCTGCGCTACATTGGATCGATATAATAATCTGCCTCGTTGCTGGAATAGTTAGTGTTGTATGGTTTGAAATTCTTAAGGCAGTAACGCAAAGACGTAAGAAACGGCAATCGGTACATCAAAAGATAAGTAACTGAAAATATATCTGGTGAGAGATATTTCTAATTAAAAACTGAACATTTCAATTTTTAATTAAAAAATCACTATTTATCAAATGTTGAAAATAGAAATAAAAATTAATAATACATTACATATAACTATTAGTAGATATGAACGAGAAAGATCAAAAAGCATTTCTTGAAGATTTCAAAAAAGCAGATTTACCAAAAAAGCTAGACCTATGGTATTACGCGTTGGATCAAGAGGGATTATGGGAGGAAATCATCGCTGAAATGTCTGCGATTGCCCAGGCGCAGAATCCTAAGAAGGGAATGATGGACGATGAATGAAGAAGATAAAAAAGAATTTATGGAAGAATTCAAAAAGGGAGATGGGCCAAAACGACTTGACATGTGGGACTATGCGTTAGCGCAGCAGGTAGTATGGGAGAATATTATTTCTGAACTGCAACATATCGCAAGAGCGCAAGGTGTTGACAAAGAGCTAGAAAAAATGATGGAAGAGGATTTGAAGAGCGCCTAGGAAAATATTTTATTTTTGTAAATTTTAGATTTTTGAGTTTTTTATTACACTCCTTCAGCAAAGAAAGGTTCTTTTTCGTATGATACGGCCATTTCCTCTTTGATAACTTCTGCAAGTCGTCTTATCCCTTCTCTTATAACTTCATCACCCGAGTATGAAAAATTCAGGCGCATGGAGTTATAATTACTACCATCCGAATAGAACGAATCCCCTACTACATAGGCGACTTTTTTAGCGATAGCTCTTTTGAACATCAGTCGAGTGTTAACACTTTTTGGTAATGTAACCCACAAGAACAATCCTCCATGCGGAACAGTCCATTTTGCACCTTTTGGGAAATATTTTTTGAGTGCTTCGAGCATGACGTCACGCTTGTGTTTGTATAACTTTCTAATTTGCTCAACTTGCTTGTCCAGGTAGCCTCCTTTTACATACTCATAGGCTACGTACTGAGTGAATACGTTTGAGCATAAATCCATTGATTGTTTCGTAAGCGCAAATTTGTTGATGATTTCTTCTGATGCAATAACCCAAGCCAACCTAAAACCAGGCGCCAGAATCTTTGAAAACGTGCTTATGTAGACCACTCTACCTTTAGTGTCAAATGATTTAATGGGTGGTACAGCTTTTCCTTCGAATACTAGATCGCCATAGGGGTCATCTTCGATGATTAAAAAATCATATTCTGAAGCTAGTTCCAAAAGTTCTTTTCTTTGTTCTAGCGGGATTGTCTCTCCAGATGGATTCTGGAACGTAGCAACAGTATAGTAGAATTTAGGGATGATGCCGGTTCTGTGGAGTCTTGCAAGGTTTCTGCGCAAAGCACCGATATCTATTCCATCATCGTTCATTGGTATGGATTCACAGTTTGCTTCATAGGCATGGAAAGCTTGAAGTGCTCCTAGATACGTTGGTGCGCTCGTCATATATGTATCCCCTGAGTCTAAAAAGTTGAATGCTACAAAGGAGAGGGCCTGTTGTGCGCCACTCGTTATTAGGATGTCGTGAAGCTCGCAGTCTATATTTTTCTTTTTTTTCATTCTTTCGGCGATGACTTCTCTGAGGAGCGGTAATCCTTCTGTTGTACCGTATTGCAGGGCATTAAGAATATTTGTTTTGAAAACCTTCTCTATGCATTCGTGGATTATATCTACAGGAAATGCTTCAGGATTTGGTAAGCCACCTCCAAGCGATATAAAATCGGGGCTCTGGGTAAGTTTAAGCAATTCTCTTATCTCGGATGATTTTTGTATTTTTGAGCGCCTTGAAAACAATCTGTCATAATTTACTACCATAAAATCTACCCCGTCCTGTAATCGATTGTGTTATTTTAAGATTTGGGGTTTCACCTAGCATATAGGTCAAAGAATTTTCTAGGTTAACAATGGGGGGTAATCAATTACATATTTGTTATTTTGTGATTGTTGACTGCGGCTGATTTTTAAGAAACTATAAACTCTTTAGTATCCCCCTATCTTTAGGCTCGGATCTCCTATGAGGATGAATTCTTCAACAGTAAAGCGATCAAACGGGATATATGTGATGTAATCATTCTGTGCTTTTGTCAACATCTGAGACACTGTTTCACTAGTTGAATAAGCCTCAAAAAAGCGGAGCGATATATAACCGGCACCACTATCTATACCTCCAAAGGCTGTCCTAGTAGCACCTATAGTTGCGATAGCACCACCATTACTCTTTCTCACTATGCACCATGCAAAAGTGGGAATAAGCTTAGACGCTATCTTACTAAATTTATTTACGATGGGCTGTAAATTTTTGGCGCCATAGCCTACAAGTTCAGAAAAATTGAAATCAAGTTTTGCAGTTAGACAGGCATCAAAGAAGACAATGGGGAGCTTATTTCCATTCATAGCGCCTAGAAGATTGTTAGTGTGATAAGCCACCCAATCCGTATCGCTACTTTCTGGCGGATGGGTAGCAACTCCTATCTCAAAGCCATGGCCAGAATAATCAATAAATCCAGCACCTCTATTTATTGCCTTATTTAGTGACCGTGCATTAAATGTGCCGTCGGAAGTCCATAATTTTATTGGTGTAAACTCTGACATTATTTGTTCTGTAATCAGGTTTTTTTCTTCACCTTCATTTCCATTCCAACCTGGGAATGTATCGCCTCCTACGAGAATTATGTTATTGAACCAGCTCTTACCAAAGGTGCCTGTTTCATAGTTTATTATCTTATTAACAACTACTCTAACTTCTGAATTCTTTTCGCAGGGCAAACGACCGACGTTAACATCCGGATAAAGGTCAAATATATCTTCTACACCAGGGCAATCCTCATAAATTTCCCCGTACAAGCCATTTCCATTGGAATCCCAGCTACAAAAGTCCCCATTTGTATCGTATATGTCAGCATAGTAAAGATCAGATAGAACGGTTTCATTCCAATAATGTTCGTGGTGTCTTGCATGAAACCATGTGGTTCTGATGGGTAACTTATCAACTCTTCCAACAAGCAGAACATACTCTGCACCCCAGGTTTCAATTGCATCTTTAATAAAGTATTTTATTTTTTCAGCCTGATCAAAACCGTTATACTCCGAATATATGTCCTCGGTCGTCTTCAGTATGGTATTGACATCCATATTGATCTTGTGATCAATCAAAGGTTGTAGTTCGTTTGAAAATTCAGAAGGGGATATAATAACGAGATCATACTGATCAGAAAATACTGTTGGAGTCGCGGGTTCTTCATAGGTTACTTGGATTTCAGCGCTTTCACTATAATAAATAGTGTTTTTAGCAGGAGAATATCTAACAGGATAACATTGTACAGCAAGATAAACAACGTGATCTTTGCCGTCCAAACCTGCTCCGGTGGTATAACTATAACTTGTGGCCGGATACAGCTCTGCGCTTCCATATACTGTCGTATCTTTTATCGGTTCATTTGCTACCTTTGAGCCTACTGGAACCGGTTCGGCTGTAGGCTTAACTTCTTTTGACAAAACTAGTTCATTTGTTTCAGAAAAACTCACATCAACACTACTAATTTTTGTTCCAAATGGAAAGGTAAACACCTTTGTTAAAGCAGGCAGCACGGGTTTTCCAGAATCTAAAAGAGATGATGCTGCTTCTTCTAGAATTAATGTCACATATTGGCCTGCATCTTTGATGGCAGGTTCAGAAATAGCAATTGATTCTGTCTTGATTTTCAAATCATTGGTTGTTTTATTGCTTATAGAAACAGCTCCAAGTCCACTAAGGACCAAAATTCCTACTACAAATAACGGTAACAACTTTTTCATTTTTTACCCCCTGTCAAAACTTAACAGACGTTAACCCATATGGATAATGTTTATTTAAACATTTCCAGATTATTAACTAATTAATTCTAGTTATATTATTTTTTTAAATAAATTGATGACCCCGCCTGTAACAAACATTTATAATGGACTTTCCTGCTACACTAAAAAGAAGTGATATTATGGTATCTGCTAAAGACATAATAAATCAAGATGTTGTAAAGATAGATGCAAATGAAACATTTTCCAAAGTATTATCTCTGTTTAAAGATACGGATGCAATCGTCGTCATGGATAAAGAAAAATACCAAGGAATGCTTTTGAAACGATGTCTTATGGAGCCAAAGATTTCGCTTGAAACAAAAGTCCACACCTTTTTAACGCATACTCCAAAACTTTCTCCAAAAACTCCAGTTGAAGAGATTGCTCGCCTCATGAATGAGAACGATGTTTATCATCTTCCAGTTATAGATACTGATGTCTTCGTTGGCATTGTCACCGCAGATGATGTAGTGAGAAAACTCACTGAACAAAATTCTGGATCACAGCCGATAAAAACCATCATGTGTACACAACCACTTTCAATAAGCCCGGAGGAAACAATCGGGAAAGTCATCAATATGTTTCAACAACATAACATTCCTTACCTTGCGGTTGTCGATCATACAAAAATCGTCGGTGCAATTACCATGGAAGATATTATTGAAAAGGTGATGCATCCCGGCGCCAGAACCGGAGGATGGACGGGACATGGCTATTCTAATGGAGAAAAAAATAAAAAACTTGACTTGCTCGTAAAAAATATCATGGATGAAAAACCATTGCTCATGTCACCAGATGCAACAATACAAGATGTACATATTCGCATGAATAAATTCGACCAAGATGGCATTCTCATTGGAAAAGATAACAATCTTCACGGGATAGTCACCCATAAAGAGCTTCTTGCACCCTTCGTCGGACTTACAGAACCAGAGCCTTTTGAGATCCAGTTCCACCACAACACCAAAAAAGTCGATGGATTTGATAAAGAACAAGTATCCAGTTTTCTCAGAGTAGAATTCCTAAATCATTATGAAAAATTCCTTGAAACCGGATATCTACACGTTTCATTGGAGCAACATAAAGAGGCAAAACATGGTATCCATCGGGTCGTCTGCGAGATGAAATTATCCTCGCGACGCGGGATTTTTTATGCATCTCATGAAGGCCATGGGCCGATGCAAGCAATGAAAAATGCCTACGAAGCAATCGAACACCAAATACGAAAAGCAAAAGATGCATAACAATACAACTCAAGGAATAATCATAATCTCAAATTCCAGTGGTTTGTTCATTTTTTCAAATGAACATATTCCTTAGAAATGGAAACAAACGCGGAAATCTTTCTAATAATTTTAGCAACAAAGACCCTAACATTCCTCTGTCCTTTGGCATGCTGATAACCATAGGATCTGACCATTCGCTCTGTGTTCCATTTATGTCTTTTGCTTTTACTCGTATTTCGTAGTTGCCTTTTGTTGTCCATTTGTGTTTTGCTGTTACTGGTTCGCCTGAATTGTATGGTCCTATCCATCCACTGCTTGTTCCGTCATCCCAGTCAAATAAAAGATAAATCTGGTCTCCATCTGGGTCGTTTGCAGAGCTTGAATATTTGTAGATCTGATTAACTTTGATGTGTGTTCTACCTGTTGGTTTGTTTGGTTTTTCTGGTGGGTTGCTAGATGGGCTTTGTTCTATTTCTGGTAGGATTATGCATGATGGGTGTTGGCCGTCTATGTATAGAGTGTTGTGTGCAATGTTGTATGTTATGTTTTTGTATATTGGGTCATTTGTGTTTGGATTGCTTAGAAACTTTGGGTAGTTTGATGATGAAACTGCTACTCTTATTTTGTGTCCCGTGTTCCATATGTAAGATGTACTCCACATGTCTATGTTTATCTCGTATATTTCTCCAGGTTGCATGAATTCCCAATGGTCTTGTCCGTTTCTGTTTCTCATCCGTAGTATTCCGTCCGTTATTATCATTGAGCGACCATCTGGATAAACATCTGTGAGTTTTACTGTGAAATCCGTGTCAACGCAATCAGATGAAACATATATTTTTGCTTTTATTGGTCCCGTAGCTTCATAAGGTTCTGTTAGAACTGGGCTTGTAAAAACGAGGACATCCTCCCTGTTTTCTAATGGTGTTTGGTCGTATGGCCCTGGCGGAATTTCTAGTACTTGTCCACCAAGTGTTGGCACTGGATTTGTCGGGTTGTATTGATATGTTATTGGTTCGTAGTCACTTTGGTAGTTTGTGTCTAGCAAACCATTATCATGTAGGTACCATGGTGTGTTTGTTGCTGGTATTGGCCAGTCGTTTGCAGTTCTCCATTCGTTTCCTGGTGCATCAATTGTATTGGCATCACCCATAGTATAATAATAGACTTTTGAGTAGTCGTCAAAATGGTTGTTTTCGTTCATCGTATATTTTTTTATCATCTGCAGATATATCTCTACAGCAAACCAGCATAGTGAGTTCTCCGGGTAGACTAGTTGTCCTTGTTTGGTTGTTATGTATCCATCGTGGTACCACGGCCCCATTATTAGCATGGATTTTCCTTGGGCTCCTGGTCCTGCGAGATGTTGGTAGCCGTTGTATCCCTCTGTTATACCTTGTTGGAATGGATCGTACCATCCGCCGAAATGTATGGCTGGTACGTTTACATCAGGCCAGTTGTCATCTAGTGATACATTGGTCCAAAAATCAAGTGTGTAGTTTTCGTTATCCCAGATTTCCGGTAGCATGAATTCAGCGTCTTGTCCTGCTAGCCATCTTTCTACTAGCTCTTTTCTGAACTGTCCACCCTGATAAATTGCGGTTTTGTATAGATTTGGTGAAGCAACCATTATTGCCTGGCATGCAAGCTCAGGTGGATTTTCACCAGCCATCAAATATTGTACTATCCCTAGTGCTGATGGCCCGACTGTAGCTACTTTGCCATTTGACCATTCTTGTGTCCCAATCCATTGTAATGTATCTGGCCCATCAGTGTGATCATTGCGGTAGACTGTATCATTTCCACCAGATTCGTAACGACCTCGCATATCTTGGATAACTGTTGGCCAGCCCAGGAAAGCAAATATGTAACCAACGATAGCTATGTCACTTTTATTATATGGTGTGCGTAGTAAAACGCTACCGTGTTGTTTAATTTGTAAAATCGGCAGGTACACATCTGTTGCTAGTTTTATTCCATCGCGCATTGGAACCATGTATGTTTTCTTAATGCACTGAGCTTCAAAGTCATCTGGAATAGAAGGCATCAAACCCTCTTTCATAAACACCACAAAATTGTCCAAACTACTATGATCTGTCGATACTTCGTCATCCACGTTATTTTCAGTTCTTGCGAAAATATGTGTGGTCGAAAATGCAGGTATTAATAAAATAAACAAAACTCCTACCGTCAATATTTTCTTCATAACCTTTACCTCCACCGAAATGTAATATCATAATATATGTGCTAATATAAACGATTTTTTGTGATTAAAAATATTTTAATAAAGAAAGAATGATTACAGCTGAAGTAACAACGGTGGAGGCGTCGCAATGGAATTTTCAGATGTAATAAAATCCCGTACAAGCATTCGCAATTATAGCGATAAAGAAGTAGATGAAGAAAAGATAAAGTACGTTCTTGAATGCGCACGATGGGCACCTTCCTGGGTGAACAAACAATGTTGGCGTTTTATTGTTGTAAGGGACAAAGAAGCCATTAAAGCCCTGTCTAAAACAAGCATCATTAACCGATGGCTGAAAACTGCACCGGTTGTCATAGTCGCGTGCGGTGATCCTGAATCAAGTGGCACTCATAATGATATTGAATACTACACAGTTGATGTTGCAATTGCCACGGAAAATCTTATTCTTGCTGCTACTGACGCTGGTTTGGGAAGCTGTTGGAATGCCGGTTTTGACGAAAAAAAAGTTAAAGAAATCCTTGGAATTCCAAATAGAATCAGAGTCGTGGCACTCATTCCTCTCGGGTATCCAGCTGAAAAGATTGGAATATTAGGCAGTTTAACAAAGATATTTACTAGAGGTAGAAAAAGAAAGAATTTGGATGAAATCGTACGCTATGATAAATGGTAGATTTTGTAAGTTACATGTCGGATAACTGCTGGTATTTCAGTGATTTCTCAGAATCATATGATATTGTTGTTGAATAATTTGTATATTCAAATCCAGAGGCATAGAGATAGCTAATGGATCAGACCAGTCACTCTCTGCACCATAAATGTCTTTTGCTTTTACTCTTATGTTGTAGTTTCCTTTCTGAGCCCAGGTGTAACTTGCGCTCGCTGTTGAACCTGAAGCAGTTGGCCCTATCCAGTTGCTAAGGTTTCCTTCACCCCAATCCCACATGTAGAATAATTGATCTCCATCAGGGTCTGTTGTGCTTGTTGTATATAGATATTGTACACCAATTTCCCCTGAAGTTTCGCCTGATGGTCTGCTGGGTTTTTCTGGAGGATTATTTGGTGGTGGCGGTGTTTCACTTTCGTAAAAACCAAGAGCAGGATCGCCAAAGAGGTTTGTCTCGTAATAGACCCAGCGTATACATGATCGGCCAATAATTGGGATATTATCTTCTTTTGAATCATGATTTGCTCTTCCGATTTCTGGTATTCCTTCACCAAATACTGCATCCCAAAATTGTCGGTGGAGTCTTTGTGAATCTCCATCCGTACTATATGACCAGAAGAAACCATAGCGAGCGTTCCATATGCCAGCAAATGCAGCATGGCTGGTTTTTGCAGTAAACTCTTCAGCTATACAATCATATCCCCATGGATCGTCAAACCCACCGGCCATGCATCCTTGAGAATAGATAAAACAGGTGTCATCGTTAGTAAGATAACTAACATCGGAAGAATACATTTTCATATTGTAATCATATGATGCGTGCCCAAGATGATTTACTATGTGTACTCCGCTGTTTATAATGGCCATTAGTTCTGATGGATCCCAGTAGTAACTTGGCGAATCGTACAGTTTAGAAATGGTGTAGTTATCAGAAGGAATACCGACTGTTGTATATCCGTCATCTGTTGAACCGTCTTCAAGTTGGTCCATGTACGTTCCACCATAGCTTGCGATGCCATAATCGCCAAGATATTCTGCCGCCAGTAAAATCTTTTTAAGATATTCATCATCCGGATTTTTATTGATATATGCAACAGTTTTTGTGACAAAATTAGTAACATCAGTTGCAGTGTCGACGCATGCACGACCAACATAAACTTCGGCTATAAGATCGACATCTCCACCATCTGCTCCATCATTTGGTTCACCCCACTTATCATCACCATCGTAGTTGTATGGTCCATCGAGACATGCATAGTAAAGATCAGATGGCATGTAATCTTCGTAGTAGGTGGTCTCTTCATCCATTCCAGAAACCCATAATATTGGGGCAGTAACGATGTTTGAATCACCACCAATCAAAACGTATTTTACTCCCCAATTCGTATAGGCATCACTAATGTAGTTACGGATACTATCAAGATTACTACTGCCGATATCAGTAAGAGTTTTAATTACCGTCATAACGCCTTTTGCTTCATGCGCTTCTTTCAAAGGTACAAAACCACTTTTTAAAGAGTCAGTGGTAATTATTAGAAGATCATAGTCCTCCATCGTAGCAATGGTTGGTGTAGATGCTATCCGGTATCTCATGGCCATATTTGGGTTGTCAACCTTTTGCGTTACCTCATTTTTATCTTGTTCTAGGCCTCTAAATAATTCTGACTGTATGCCCGTATTTACAGTCTCAATTGAAACTTTCAAGCTTTTATAATAACAGAGTTCACCTGTTACTGGATTGTATTGAACTGGATGTAATAGAAGAACTATTATCTGGTATCCTCTAAAACCATAAACACCGACTTGAGTGTATAACTTTCCAGGATAAGGTGCATTGGATTGATAGACAACTTCATTTGGGGTTGGTATCGGAAAGTTTTCAGATTGTGAAGTTGGAATCGATTGTTCAATCGGCTCCACATAGAACTCTGTTCCAATGACAGTTTTTTCTCCAACAATAATACTTATTTTACTGACTTTTGACTTTGGAGGTAGCAGAATGTATGCTCCCTTTGATGGTAACTTGGGTTCACCCGTATTTCCTGATGTATAGCAATCGGTTAGTGTAACTCTGTCATAAATTGTTCCTGCTATATCAACGGTCTCAATCGTCGGACTTTGAAAAGAATATGTCAGTTGCATACTACTATTCAACGGCATCTGACTAACCTGTGCCAAAGTAGAAAATGACATTAGCACCATGGCCAAAACAACAAAAAAAGGCGTCCAACTCCTCAATAATCTTTTACTACTTTTATTCATAAGATAACCACCCAAACTATAATACAACAACTCATTAATAAACACTTGTTAATTAAATGATGCTCTTGATTAGAAATAAGAAAAATATTAGAAATAATACTCTAATTTTAAAAAAAGTTTAAAAAAGAAAAAAAGAGGAAAGTATCGTGTTGATATCATGTTCTTAATTGACTTTTATGGTAATACTTATCGTCTCGGACGTATCTCCGCCGATCCATGGTCTTTTACATTCCAATTGTAGTGTTGTGGTGCCAATATTTTTTGCAGAGAATATCCAGGTATCTTTTCCAAAATCACCGAGTGCACCGGAATTGCCCCAATTAAATTGCTCAACTTGACCTAGCGTCTTTTCATCGATTTCAGTAATGGTCCATGTATATCCACCATCGCCATGGTCTTGGAGCGTTAGATTCAACATATCTCCTTTTATTACTGATATCGTAGAACCATTATCTTTCTCAGTTAAGTATATTGTTTTATTGTTAGTCTTCATCGGCGTCTCTGAAAGGGCAACACTAATCACAGTACCTGTTATAATGGAAGCAACCACCGCCAGCATTACATATATTATTATTGTTTTATTTGCTTTCATATTATCGCCAAGACTATATTGTCTTCGAATGTATTTAAAAGGTCAGAAAATGTTCGGAAAAAGCCGAACAAAAACATTTCTAACTCGTCTTATTTCCGTTTTGCACTATTGATTAACACTAGTTAATTTAATATATGAAACGTACATATTGAAGATGGGGAAATTTATGAGGAAAAAGATAGCTGCAATATTTTTGATCGCAAGTCTGGTCATCGTTTCAATCGGAATGGCAAGTGCATATGAAAATAAAGCAAAAGATATCAAGAAAAGTGATGTGTCGATTTTAACCAACTCTAGTGATGATTACGGCATTCAGTGGCAGATGAGTTATGGCTCTAGTCCTATGTATGGGGCGCGCTATGAAGGACCTCAACCTATTGGTGATTGCAATAACGACGGAAAAAATGAACTGCTAATTGGCGGAAGAGATGCCATGCTAAGAGTTATGGAATGGAACCAAAATCAAAAAACCTACGTTCAAACCCAGGCACTTCATTGTCCGTTTTATCCAATTCTAAGAGCGGATGCTGGTGGTTTTGCTATTGGGGATCTAAATAATGATGGAAAAAATGAGATTGCTGCTACTTGGTATTGTGCCATTCACAAATATATTGCGGGAAGATACTGGACAGTTGGCTGGAATTCTTGGCTGTTGAGGAATGGGGGCGGAAGTGCTGACTGCTATATTGGAGATTGCAACAACGATGGAAAAAATGAACTGATTGTTAGTGGTGGTCCATTGAGATCTTCAAGTACAATTCCCGAAATTGCAATCTTTAAATGGAACGGATTTCGACTAGTTAAGATAGCTCAATGGGATGATCCTGGTTATGGCTACGTATATATGCCGGGGCTAGGCGATGTTGACAATGATGGACAAAATGAGATTGTTTGTGCTTGTTCAGGTAAAGTTGTAGTTCTGAAATGGAACGAAGAAAACAACGTTTTTGATTCGACTGTAATCATTAATATACCTCATGGACAAGATACACCATTTGGTTGTGTATGTAAAGATTGCGATGGAGATGGGAATGCTGAGATTTTAGTAAGCTATTATTATCCACATATCACCATTTTTAAATGGAATGGATCCGGTTATGCGACTCAATTTGATGTCACCTGGCCCGGCGGGGATCCGGTCATCGAAGGAATTGATGTTGGAGATACTGATGACGACGGAATCCCGGAAGTAGTTGCTGGAGCCGGTGTTACCCACATACTGCAATGGAATGGAATAACATACATTGAAGAGGCAACACTTCCCACTTATGGCTGGATGGCAGTTATAAGCATCGGGGACTGCGACAACGACGGTAAAAACGAAATTAATGCGGGGAATGTTGGCGTCGATAACGGACAGGATTTTATGTCTTGGGTTTTCAAATACGGCTGGGAAGAATCTTCAAATGGGAACAATTAAATCAAAGTAATTTCTAAAATAACCGTGACAAAAAATAAGAAAATAAGAGAGGTTCTTAGTTTTTCACTGAGAACCTAAAGTTGTTTCAATATTCTAAGTAATAACTGACTGCATTGTATTTCTAAAGGCATAGTTACGTCTAAAGTTGCCCAGTCGCTTTCGTCACCTTGCGCATCTTTTGCTTTGACTTTTACAGCATATGTTCCTTGTGTATCCCAGCTATGGGTGGTTGATGCTTGTGCGCCAGACTGATGAGGTCCGAGCCATCCACTATCCGTTCCATCGCCCCAGTCGACGAAGTAGTATACAATGTCTCCCTCAGGATCTATTGTGGAAAATGTGTAAAGGTATGCTACACCAGGTTTTCCACTTGCTGGACCATTTAGTGTAGGTGTATCTGGTGGATTGTTATCAACAATCGATATTGTAAGAGGCACTGACCAAGCACTTTGTGCGCCATATGTATCTTTTGCACTTACTTTTACATCATATGTTCCCACTATTGACCAAAAGTGTGTATCAGTTACAGTTGTTCCTGAGTCATATGGTCCAATCCACTCGCTGTAGGTTCCATCGCCCCAGCTGAACATGTAGTAGATTTGATCTCCATCTGGCTCTGTTGTTTTGCTTGAGAAAGTATATTCTGTGTTTAAAATTCCGTGGTTTGGTCCAGTTGGTTTATCGGGTGTTGCTGGTGCGTCACTTGGATTGTTGCGCCATATTTTTACCGATGAATCTCCAAGAACATTATATGCTTCGAAGTAATATTGGGTACTTCCTCCACCACTGTAGTATTGATATAGATAGTAGAGCGCCATATTTGTCATACCGCCAATGTTTTCAAGGTTGTCTTCCCACCATGCTTTGAACATACTTCTTTCTAGAATGTCGTCTTCATCCCAGTATGTAGATTCAGAAGCACCCCAGAATGCAAGTCCTGCTTTGTGCGGTGCACGTAGCCACGTTTCTCCAAAACATTCTGCAGAAGAAAACGTACCAGTCACACAGGCATGACTACAGACAAAAGGATACATTCCGTCGTTGGTTAATGCATTGACATTTGATTGATCAAAGTACGGCCCATCAGCCCAGTAATCAGTTCCACCGTGCCCTGAGTAGATTGCTAAACTACGTCCGTTATTTAATGCATCAGTAACCTGTTGGGTAGTCGCATCATAAGTATGGCTGTAGAGTTTATCGCACGTGTATCCATTTGGAGTAAGATACGTGTCTATAACATAGTTGTGTGTTCCTTCAGAAATATCATAGTTATCCTCAGAAGCCATGAAAGCTGCTTTTTTTATCCATTCGCTTGACGGGAAACTACCCTGTTCATAGTAGATGGTTTTGTCTACCATGGCTGTGACGTGTTCTGGTAGAGCTGCAGGAAAACGGCTGATAATAAGATCAGCAAAGTAATTGCCAGAATCAATGGTTACGTAGTACAAGTCGGTGCATGTTCCTGTGGCTGAACCAGTCCAAGATGGAATTTGTGCGACATCGCCGACCAGAAGAACGTAGGCAGGTGGAATCGGCCAATTGTTGTAAGCATCTACGATATATGCCTTGATGTTTTCTTTCGTTGGCCCACCTGGAATTTCGGACGTCATCGTTACTGTTGTATCAAAACCTTTGCTTTCTTTCCAATCAGCTAAAGGCTGAATCTCGTCCGAGAAGTCAGCGTAGGTAATTATCAGATATCCTTCTTGATCTTTTGGGCTAATTGCAATATTTTTTTCATAGAACCCATAGTTAAGAAATACCGTCTTTAACATATCTTCAAAAGCTGGAGTACTAAAGCGCTCTATTTTTTGGATAGTTTTTGTCATGTCGCTACCGCATAAATTGATATTTAGTTCACATGATGTCATTATCTTAAGTTTGCCAGTTACCGGGTTGTACTGTACTGGTGATACTTCAATGAGCACAAAACATCTATCTCTTATCTCTCCACTGTCAACTATCTTTGCCAAAATCTTTGGCGTAAATGTATTTGTTAAATAGTATTTTTCATTAATAGCAAATTTCTGTGTTGCATCTGGTATTTTAACAAGAGATGGTTGCACTGGTGCAATTCTTGTCGGAAGGCCCAGTTCTTTTAATGAAGTGTATCTCCATGATACTGATTTGACAACAATATCTGCTTTTGCACCTTGAGGTATTTCAATCATTCTCTTCAAGGTTGGTAACTGTGCCTCACCTTGGATAATTGTAAATCCTTCGTTAGGCAATTCTATTGTTGCAAAATTTTTTCCGTTCATATACGTACTGCCAAATTCAAATGTTGGAATATTAACGGTAAGGCCAATAACTGATGCATCGGCATTATTTACCACGAAAAAAGGATCTATACCTTCGTTTTGTTGATTAACTCTCATTGCAACTACGGAAATCGATGTTATTAAAAGAAGTACAACAGCAGCTCCAAAAATTTTTGCTATTTTTTTATTTCTACTCACTTCTTAAAACCCCCTTAACTATTGTTAATCCTTAACTGCGATTAGCTAAATATACTTTTCTTAAATTATAATTATAATTTATTGATAGAAACTTTTCGCTTCAAAAGCTTTTCATCAAATTAATAATTTTTCATAGTATGAAGAACTTCCCGTATTGAGAATTTCCAGGATGATTCGTTCAGTTACTTGGCCAACTCCTTTAATCTGTTGCAATTCGTTTTTTATAGACGAAAGCGGTTCATTTAATTTTGAAATAGAATAAGCGGCATAGCCATATGGTGATTTTTTTTCTTCCAATTTTAAGAGATAGTCGATCTGTTCTAAAATAACAATTACTAAGTCGTTTTCACTTAAAATGTTTCTGTATAAGGCAGGCGGTATGCGTTTGGGTATTTTGTATTTCTTTGCAATTGCATTAAATGTTTGATTAATTGACTCATAGTATTCGCCGATTGCTTGTCCCCATTTGTCTCCTCGGTATATATGACTGTACTCGGTAATCAGTTCTGGATAGGTTTTTTTAAGCGTTTTCAAAAAGTATTCTTTCTGTTTGCCATCTTTTAATGTCATGCCGCCAAAGATGATGAAGTCCACACCAGCATCTTTTGCCAGTCGAATCGTTTCCTCAAGCAAGTTTGGTTTATCTGTGATAAATGGAATGACTGGAAGTAAAAACATGCCACAAGAGAATCCCTCGCCTTTAAAAAATTCAATAGTTTTTAATCGTTCAGTAGGTGAAGGAACACCCGGCTCAAATATCGCACTTGTCTTATCATCGGCTGATGAAAAACTAAAACTTACAATTACTCTATTTTTTTCATTAATCTTTTTCAGAATATCAATATCTCTTTTGACAAGTGTTGATTTTGTTAAAAGGTGAACCGGCCAATTATTTTCATAAAGCAATTGAAGAGTCTTTCGAGTGAGCGCATACTTTTTTTCGATGGGTTGATAGCTATCACCAACGCCACCACCAACCAGCATATAGCTTTTCTTAAATGGAGTTCGTTTACGTTTCGAATCCAACTCTCGACGTAAAACATCGATGGCATTAATTTTTACTACAACATCTTTGCCGAATTCTCCATCGACATAGTATCCTTCTGATCGCCCATCACAGTAGATGCAATCATGGGTGCATCCCCGGTATAAATTCATACCATAATAAGAGATAAACCAGGAGTCAATTTTGTTGTTTTTACGTAAAATTGATTTTGCTTCTACTTCTTTGACGGTCACTTTTTTTGGGATATTCTTTTTTGTATTTATATTCATCTGTCAGTAAAATATATGAAATGCAAAGTCAGGATTAATCTTTGGTTTTGTATAACATCATATATGTTCCATCATCCATTTGGATAACGGATGGGTCGGCAGTAATTTTGCCCTGCAATCTAAATGAATACAAAGTTTTTGTAAAGCTGGTTCCGTTTTGGGAAGTAGAAATATCAATTCCTGCCGTGTAGAGATAGTAGATATTATTCTTGAAAAATACATCTGGTACAGCGCCATCAGAAAATGCGGTGCCTTCTTCAGTAAATTTTAGGCCATCAGTTGAAACTGCTGAGATGACATCGTTGTTCTCTATATCACCAACATACAATCGCCATCCATCGTTTACTTCAATTACATCTGGGTCAAAAATCCCCTTTCTTTCAAAACGAACGCCATCTTCCTGCACGAAAGTTATTCCGTCAGTTGAAATTGCCGAGTAGATCTTGTTCGTTACATCTTTGTTAGATGAACTTCTTTGCTCATTAATGTCAAAGTAATATACTCTGGTTCTTCCGTCATCGAGCAGGAAAGGGGCAGGTCTACAGGAACTTTATCCTCAATACCATTAAAAATTACATATTCTTTGGAAGACCATGTTTGTCCCTTGTCTGTTGAATGAATAAGTCCGATTTGCTCCGGTTTGCCGTCTTCTGAAACGTCAACAAAATAAACGTAAATTGTATTATCTTTATAGATAGCACCTGGCACTGATGCATGGTTCGCTAAAATTACTCCTGAGTCAGTCCAGTTTAGAAGGTCGGTGCTGTTTGCAAAAGAAACTTTGTCTTTATATGGCCCCTGAGTCATAGTAGACCACATATACTCTTGACCACCAGATTCTTTTTCTTCGTCATCTGATGTTTGATTTGTGTTAGTGCATCCGCTTAAAAATCCTGTAACAATCATTATCAAAACGATTAGTACCAATACTATTTTTTTCATATATTTGCCTCCTCAAACCTACAATTTGATAATGGCTATTTCTTTATAAAACCTTATCACTGCAGTTGATTATTATTTGTAAAATTAATAGTTTATTTATAAGAGTTTTAGCTTATTAGAATGCTTAATAGACAAGGGCGATAACAATACTAGAAGATATACTAATTCCATTATTTACAGTGGCTTTAGCAGAATTGGGCGATAAAACACAATTGTCCGTTTTACTTTTATCTTCAAAAACAGAAAAACATCTTCATCTATTATTTGGGGTCATTCTTGCTTTTTTTATAGTCGATGGTATTGCAATTATGGCTGGATCATGGATTATAACGATTGTTCCAATAAAATATGTAAAAATAGCATCTGGTATTATTTTCATAATCTTTGGATTGTTGATGCTAATAAATAGAGGAGATGATGGAAAAAACAAAAGATTTTACAAAAACGCATTTCTTTCCGGTTTCGTATTAATCTTTTTAACAGAATGGGGTGATAAAACACAGATATCGGCGGCACTCTTTGCAACTAAATTCAACGTCATATTGGTGCTATGTGGAACAATGATGGCACTCACCATTTTATCGGTTATGGCTGTATATTTCGGAAAATTCATCTCTGAGCGAGTAAATAAAAGACTATTAACTAAAATAACAGGATCAATATTTATCATCATGGGTGTTTTAATTTTTTTAATACCATAGCATCAAAAGATCATGAATTCGAGTGCAAGCACACCCAAACATGCTACAAGAGTTATTGGTGTAACTATTAACCCGCATTTTACAAATTCTTTGAATGATATCTTCACATTTTTATCACGTAGTATGCTCATCCACATGATTCCTGCCAATGCACCAATTGGCGTAATATTTGCACCAAGATTTGAGCCAACTGCTGTTGCAAGAACTGAAGGTAAAATATGTGGCTGTGCAACGGCGCTAGTGATAGGGACATAGGCAACTGTCATAGGGATATTGTTCAGTATGTTGGCAGAAAAGGCAGAGGATGTTCCGTAGACAAAAACATATGCAGTATTTGAACTGCCGCAGATATTTTTGAAAAATATGCCGATATCTTCTGTTATTCCGTAGATTCTTAGAGCTTCAACTGTTACAAACAATGCCAAAACGAAAGGAATAATGCCCACCGGCATCTTTTTCAGAGTAGGCGCGATAGTAAAATGCTTCTTTTCAATATGTTTTCTGATTAAAGAGACGAACGAATCGCGTAGCGCCAAAATCGCAAGAAGGGCAAGTGCAAACCCAAGTGAAACGAGCCACATTTCAATTCCGAAATAAGGAGCAATCGCTAATGCAACGATACACCCACCAAGAATTAAAAGCCCTAGAATGGCGCTTGGTTTATCGGTGATTGCTTCTAAAGGTTTTATGGTTTTTTGGTGTTTAATTGGCTGGTTTATCTTACTTCTGAAGAGAACATACAACAGCGCCATGCTAGTAAATCCAGCAACGATTGCAGGCAAAAACATCCATTTGAAGTATTGATCAAAACGTAGGTCGAATGCTGATGCAAGCAAGATGTTTGTTGGATTGCCTATGTAAAGCATCATGCTCCATGTATTTGCTGCAAAGAACTCGGCTATAAGATATGGCTTTGGGTCTATTCCTGCATTTTTTGAGAAGTAATAAATGAAAGGAGTAAACGTTAGTATAATGATATCATTAGACGTAAATATCGTAAGTATTGAAACGACGATATATAATGAGAAATAGAGTTTCCTACCATCGGTACCGGCAAATTTCAACGCAAGACGAGCACAATATTCAAAGAATCCGGTGATATCAAGAAATATGCTCATAAAAACCATCGATAGAAAAAGAACCAGAACACCGAATGGATTGAGGCCGCCTTTTCCCTCAAATCCCCCTAGGAGCTGTGAATAGTTCAAGATACCAAAAATTACAATCAAAACCGGTCCAAGCAATGCGCCAAGAAAATAGGTATCCATCTTTATCTTGCGTATGCCCAGCCTTATGTACAAATAAGGCCTCCTAAGGATAAGATAGATTGTGACGGTGCACGAGACTAAGAATATTATTTCAACAGCGAGTCTTGCATCCAACATCCAGCAGTTAATCTTTTCAGTGTCTTAAAACTCTTTTGATATGGATAAAATTATTTTAAAAAAACACCGCCTAGAGAGAGTACCCGGCGGGCACCAAATGCCCCCCAGTCACCCACTAAAGAGGACGCCGGCAGATGCCAAACACCCCCAAATCGTCCCTCTCTAAGCATGATACTATTTGTCACTGATACTATATATATCTGTCGTGTCAGAATGTCAAAAAGTAAAAACCATGTTTTGCAAACCTTTTTTTTATTTTTATAGAAAAGATTATTAACAATCGTTAACTATATATTATATAATGGATGAAAATAATGTTTGTAAAATCGATATTAAACAAGATTTAATAGATGTTTTTGAAATTGTAAAAGAAGCTGTTCGAAAGAGTGAAGGGCGATCAAGGGCTGGCTTGATGTTGGGGTTGCAAGAACTTGGCTCATCTCTTGATGGATTCATCGGTGCCTACTATCCAGTAGCATCCAATATAATTGTTGTGAATAAAACCCCAATTCGGCGTATTACTGAGACGAACTCTAAGTTGCTTAAGTCCTATTTGTTTCATGTCTTGCTTCATGAATATATCCACTCACTTGGATTTCTTGATGAACAAATTACACGGCAGAAGACGTATGAAATCAGCAAGGAAAATTTTGGTGAAAAACACGCGGTCACCAAGTTATCTACCGATATAAAGCAGTTCTTCCCAAATCTTGTGTATCCTGTTTATGGATGGTTACCACAAAATGAATTTCCAGCAATCGAACTTGTTCAAGGATTTGATCGGTCGAGTACTAATCCTTATATTAATTAATGAATTTTATTTTTTCTTAGGCTCCACTTGTATATCCTCTTTGATATCGGCCAGCCTTTTTGCAAGTTCTATGTAGCGGTTAATGTCGGTATTAATGTTGATAATTAGTTTTGCGCCATCCGGAGAACCACCACCATGCATACAGCCAGGAACACCCGCGCCAATTGTAAGCCACTCAACAAGACGTGCAATCTTTGCTCTTGATTCACCACTACAGTTTGCCTTTAGATATTTCTGCAACATTTTTCCGTATTTCGGATCGTTAAGATCTTTGCATGAAGGAATGCATCCCGTCTCAGCAATTCCTCCTGTTATGTCCTGAGTTAACCTTTTGGTTTCATAGGGTAAGGTTGCAACATGCACCTTATTTACGTTGGAAAGCAGGAGATTTGGAATCCACACGCCCGATGGGTGTTTATGCCCAAGAGCACTGGCAGCAATACCCATTCCAAATGTGGTTTCATTGTTTATAATCATCTGGTTTATCTTATCTTTAAAAGTTTTTTCATTTAGACCATTTGCACGTGCCATGAGAGCTGATGCACCAATCATAACATCGCCTTGGCCAGCGACGCATCCACCAATTGCAGCTCGATAAGGTGCTATGAAATTCATAACTGCTTGGGTAGTATAAGCGTGTTCTTTGCACATAAAAACTCGTTCTTTTGGAATAAAAACATCTTCAAACAAGATATAGGCTTGGGTTATACCACCAATATCAACGGGAATATCAAAACCCTCTTCTTGCTCTCTTGTATCGCTTGGTCTTCTTGCCTCAATTATTGTAAGGTTGTCTATATCGCGCGGAATTACAAAAGAAACGGCGTAATCCTTATCTGACTCTTTATATCCCGTGCCAGGCATTACAAATAGCTCATTTGCTGCAGCAACACCGCATATCATCACCTTTGCACCACGAACTACGATTCCATCTTTTTTTTCTTCTACAATACGCAAACTCATATCAGGATCGCTCTGAAGTGAAGGTGGTTTTGAACGATCTCCTTTGGGATCAGTCAATGCACCCGAGAGAGTAATGTCTTGTTTCTGTGCATCCTCCAGCCAATTTTGTAGTCGCTTGTGATAGTCCGTTCCTAAATCTTTGTCTATGTCGTAAGTTGTTGCCCACATGGCATTAAGGGCATTGAAACCTGCACATCTGCCTCCCGTACATGTGCCTGTGAGATTGAACATCAGGCGCTTCATACGAACGTTGGCGTACATGTCCTCTGCACTGCCAAGAATTGAGAGATATCTTGATATTCGCTCACCAGTCAAACTGGATTTTGTGGTGAGAATATCCTGATATTCTGTCTTCAAACTCGCTGTAAATATCTGTGCATGACCTTCAACGGTTCTTCTTGTTGCTGGATGCTTTGTTACATCTTTTATTAGCTCACCAAACTTGTAAATATTTGGTCTCATCTGTTTAAGATTCTTCTTATACTCTTCAGCCGTCTTCATTTCTATTTCCCCTTCATTTTAAATTCCCATTCGCACCACAAATTATCAGGATGTTTATCTGGCGGACAAACATTGCAATTAACAATGATATCTGGATTAAACTCTTTTGCAAAAGCCTTAAGAAAACCAAATCTAACAGGCTTGCAGCCAAATTCCGAAAGGCCTTTTTTGATACGTGTATTCTGAACACGGCATCTAACATTTCTAACAATGGTCCTTTCTTTTTTAATTTCGATTTCTTTATCTTCAAGATCCAAAGCCCAGCTACTATAACGTAGCGCCTTTATCATCGAAGCAATGTCATTACCCTCTATTCCAAAAAATTCTTTTAATCGTCTTGCCTCAATCTTTCCCATGACTTCCCAAACATTTCGATCAATTTCAGTAGCGACTTGCGTACCAAATTTTTCTTCTATGCCAAGAAAATACAAACCGTCTACAGCCCAAAGATCACTTAGATGAAGAGATATAAAATCAGCTATCTTGTCTTTTGGAATGGCAGCAATTAGTTTTCCATCCTCATCTCTACTCATGTCTACCTAACCTCTATGCAAAGAGTTTATACTAATCGTCGAACTGGGATCAAGTATAAGATTTTATCCCATTTTTTCCTTGATTGCACTGGTCAATTTCGGTACAATTTCGTACAAGTCGCCGACAATGCCGTAGTCAGCAGATTTGAAAATAAGTGCTTCTGGGTCCTTATTGATTGCAACAACGATATCAGAATCACGCATTCCAGCAATATGTTGTATTTGACCAGATATTCCAACGGCCACATACAATTTGGGTTTAACCTTATGGCCTGAAAGCCCTATCCAGTGATCTTCAGATAGCCACTTTAGATCAGCGGCAATCGGACGTGAGCATCCAATTGTTTTTCCTTTCAAAGCTCCTGCAAGTCCGTCAACCAATTTTATGTCATCTTTGCTTTTGAAGCCTCTTCCGCATGATACAATTATCTCAGCATCTTCGACGTTTACACCCTCAGATTTCATCTCTTGAACTTTAACAATATGAGAGGCCGATTTGTTCACATCAAACTTCTTCTTGACGACTTCGCCGTGGTGTTTACTGTCTTTTGGTGATGGATCAAAAACCTTGGAAGGAACTGTGACAATACTTGGCTTTGTATTAAACTGCTCAACGACAATTGCATTCCCACTGTACACTATGCGCTCCGCGGTCAACTTTTTATCTTTCACATATAATTTTATGCAATCTGTAATACATCCAGTTCCCAATTTTGATGCAAGCCTTGGGGCAAGCTCTTTGCCATTCTTATTTGAACCAATCAAAACAACCTCGGCACCCGCCTCTTTCACGATTGCACCTAAGATGTCTGTGTATTCTTCGGCTTTGAAAGCATTCAGGTCAGTTTCAGCTACAAAAACCTTTTCAGCGCCATGCGAAATGTACTCTTTTGCAAGGGTGTCATCTTTTCCTATAATTACTGCACTGAGTTTTAGTTTGAGTTCTTTTGCAATTTCGGCGCCCTTTCCAAGTAATTCCAACATCATTTTTTTATCATCTGAAAAAACAAGCACCATATCTATCACCTCAGCACTCCGTCTTTAGCAAGGCTGTCGACAAGTTTCTTTATTGATTCGTCTACATCATCTTTGTAAATGATATTTTTTCTATCCATTGGAATGCCTTTAAGTTCCACAGTTTCAATTGCAGGGTTAAGTTTTACGCCACCAAGTGAATCTATATTCAACTCTTTAATTGGTTTATTGGCTGAAGAAAGAATCTGCATGAGACTTGGTAATCTTGGTGTGTTGATTTCTTTTGTAACAGTGATAAGAACAGGATAAGTTGATTCTGTCGTAACCATTTTATCACCCATGTTTCTTTCGGCAACAACTTTGTCTTTTCCGGCCTTAACATTCTGTGCATAGGTGATTTGTGGGATATTGAGTAGTCCAGCAAGTCTTGGTCCAATCTGGCCTGAAAACAAATCAATAGATGCTTCACCGCACAAAATAATATCATAAGCTCCAATCTTTTTTATCGCTTCAACTAAAAGGGCCGATACAACATGATAGTCATATTTCTGAGGAGGAACAACTAAAACTCCTCCATCCGCACCCATTGCAAGCAATTCCTTCATTCTTTCCTTTGCATCAGATGAACCAACAGTAACAACAGTTATGTTGGTACCACTATGTTCACTCTTGATTCTCAAAGCTTCCTCTAAAGCGTTTTTATCTATATCACTTATCTTTTGTGGTACGCCCTGTAAAATCGGCTTCTTTGTGGTTGGATCAATCTTCATTTCAGATACGTCGACAACTTGCTTGGCACAAACTATTATATTCATTTCATCACTCCCTTCTTTTCTTTTTCAAGCTCTCTTAATTCTTTTCTTTTAATTTTACCGCTCTGGGTTTTAGGAAGTTCTGTCACAAATTCTATTTCTCTTGGATATTTGTATGGAGCAGCAACTTTTTTTGCATGTTCCTGAATATCCTTGACAAGTTTATCTGAAGCTTTGGTTCTGTCATGCAGAATTACGTAAGCTTTTATGATTGTTCCACGCATTTCATCGGGACTTGCAACAACAGCGCACTCAAGCACATCCGGATGAGATATAATTGCTGATTCCACTTCAAAGGGTGAGATACGGTATCC